>JALOCC010000022.1 GCA_023227945.1 Candidatus Omnitrophota bacterium | reverse complement strand
TTTAGGCTATAGGCCCCGACTAAATACCCACCTACCATTCCCGATAAATTCCCTAAAATTGTAAGGCAGGGTAACATAAAAAATAATGCAATAAACCGGGGGACTGCCAGGAACCTGACGGGATTTATTGCCATGGTATCAAGAGCCTCTATTTGTTCGCTGACTTTCATTGTGCCAAGTTCGGCTGCGAAAGCAGAACCAACGCGCCCGGCAACGACAAGGGCAGTCAGCACTGGGCCAAGTTCCCTGCATAAGGAAACCGCAACTAAGGAAGCGACATAAAGTACAGCCCCCATTTTTTGAAGCTGGTAAGCTGACTGCATAGCCAAAACTATGCCGGTAAAAATGGTTACAAAAAATACAATCGGTGCTGAACGAAGCCCGGTAAAAATCATCTGGCTGAATATACTCTCGCGCTGGGCGGATTTGCCTTTGAATGGGCCGATTATCATCCAGTATAATATATCCGCCAAAAGCTTGATTACGCCGCTTATATTCTTAATGAAGTTAATTGTTGTTTTACCTATACCAGTTATCATAAAAAATTACTTAATGCTGCTTCCCGCGTATCAAAGATTTCAAAAAGTTTGTGTAATTTAGTTACCTCAAAAATATTCTTAACTTTTTGATTCATATTGCATATACGAAAGGTGCCGCCTATTTTTTTAAGCCGCTGCAGAAGTTCTATAAAAGTAGCAAGCCCTGAACTATCAATATAAGATACCTGAGAAAAATCTACAACTATTTTTGCTACATTAGCTTCAACAAAAGACTCAAAGGACTTACGCAGCTGCGGTGAAGTAGTTATATTAATTTCACCGCTTATGTTACAAATTGTTATTCCGCCTTTTTTTTCTTCAGTTATGTTCATATTGCCTCCTTAAATAGCTCTCAGCTCTCAGTTTTCAGCCATCAGCTGCCCTTCAGGGGCACCCCTTGGGGGGCTGAACGCTGACGACTCATAGCTGAAAGCGTTTAAAATAATTTTACCATTTTAATCGTACTTCCGCCATTAGAAAACCTTACACCGTCCATAAGCTTTTTTATGAGAAAAATACCTCTACCTGAAGGTTTTTTTATGTTTTTGCCTTTTGTAGGAGAAGGTATATTTTTATAATCAAATCCCTTACCTTGGTCCTTTACAATTATTTCTATAATATGGTTTATAAATTTAACGGCTATGTAAACCAGCTTTTTCTTATCTTTTTTATTTCCATGTTTTATGGCATTGACCAATGCTTCCTCAAGGCACAGTCGCACATCAAATAAAATATCTTCTTTTACGCCTTGTGACTTTAATTTTTGGAAAATTTCCAATGTGACAGGCAGGATGTTTTTCAAATCGGAATTTATTTTATATTTTATAATCATTTTAAAAAAATAAATTAAATGAACCTCCCCGTCATAAATGGCGGGGTTTCTTTGAAAAATTTGGCAAAGATTCATTCCTCCGAAGCCAAACTCTGCTTCGCCCCTTGCGAGCAAGTTCCGGTGGGGCTTCGCAGGAGCTCCTTCGCCTTTATCCCCGGACTAAAGTCCGGGATTCTCGGCGAAGGAGAATAAATATCCCAGGCAAACAATTTGCGGGACAGTTACAAGCGGCAGCCAAATGACTGGTTCTTTCTATATTTGTCCCATACCCCATACAAGTCATTAGCTATAGTTTTTTAAGCTTGTACTTTCTTCAAGTCTTTGGTAAGAAAATAACTAAGTATAGTCCTGATTACTACAATTGCTCCAAGTATCCCAAGGCTTTGCCAGGTTGGGGTAATTATAGTCTTAACAATGTCTCCGGCAATAAAAAACTCAAGCGCCAAAACAAGGTAACTGCCCAATTTAATCCTTATTGCTTCATTTAGTTGTATTGTTTCTGTACGGTTTAATATCTCTTTTTTTAAGAATTCAGCTAAAGAAATCAGCGTGCCCCAAACAGTAATTAACGCACCGATTATATTAAATGTAAAACTTATTTTATCTATAGCGATATGCCAAATATCCATACCAACCTCCATTTGTTTGATTAGGCTAAATCTATTTCTATATTTTCGGTATGTATTACCGTATTATGGATGGGGCAATTTTTCATAAATCTTAAGAAAACTTCTCGCTCTTTACCATCAAGCTTTGCATCTGTATGCGCCTTTATCTTTATCTCCACCAAACGCGTAGGGAAATCTTTTGAAAACTCGGCATTTGCGCTAACTCGTAGTTCCTTAAATTCTATGGAATGTTGGGTGAGGTACTTTTTAGCATAAACACATACACAGCTTGCGAGGCTTCCCAGAAATAGCTCTAAAGGATTTGGGCCGCAAGCTTTTTCTTTGCTTAAATCTACATAAACGCTTGTGCCTGAAGAAGAAAAATTAGCTAAAAATCTGTCTTTTTCTTCTGCTTTTACCTCTACGCTTATTGCCATAAGTATTTTGTGCCAGGTAAAGTTCCTGTTTTCAGGTTGGATTATACCACTCCGGAGCCCCGTGTGCAAATCCCGTCGAACCTTCCTGTCGGCCACTTCGCGGAGCGACGTCTCCCCAGCCCAACAGGGCGTCCTGTTGGACAGAAATCGCCTGACTCTCTGAGGGGCGATTTCGGGGACTAAATCCCGGGAATCCTCCGGATTCCTCGGGGCCCTTGAGGGATTAGCGGAAATTTGCACTGCTTTTTTTAATAAGCACAGCATTTTTCCAAGCCGTGAAGCGGCGCAGAAAAAATGCTAGTGCGAATTCACCCCCCACCACTTTTAGTAATGAACGATTTTTCTGTAAGGCATTCATTCTCTCTCAAACCCACCGCATTTTTGTAACAAGATGCTTTCTAAAAGTGGTGGGGGGTTAATTCGGCTACGTTAATTTTCTATGCCGAAGGCATAGAAAATTAAACTGCCTCATTAAAAAAAATAGAGCCGGCTAAATTCTAAGTCGGCTCTACGCCTCCACTAAAGACCCGCCTTTGTGAGGGTCACGGTTTTAAATCGTAACCCACAAAGGTCGGCTCATCGCCTCCCCACCATCCCTATTAAATCTACCACTTAAGGATATCTATTTTAAAACCCTCATTAGGATTTTCAACTTTATACTGCGGTTCCATTAAAGGTTTATCATAAGGCGCAAGCCCGAAAGTAGCAACATCAACAACGCCTGAGGCGCCCCTGGCTAAACCTGAAACAATCCCTTCTCCAAACCCTAAGGTAACGCCCAAGAAAAGATTGTCTCTTTCGGATACTTCGGCAATTTTTCCAGGAATATCCACCCAGGAAGTAGTTGTATTGACTATGCCAACTCCCATTTTCTCAACCGGAGTATTAGCGTAGGATTTGCTTCCTAAATCAAGTTTTGTTGGTTGTTTTAAAGCTGAACCTTGTGGTGTAGCCGGAGTTATACGGTATGTATTAATTTCACTCATAGTAATCGGATCTGCTGCTGCCTGAGGTGCTTGAGCGTAAGCTGCATAAGCTGTTAAGTCCATCGACAATAAAAAAACCAGCGTAAAAATAATACTTTTGCTCTTTCTCATCGGATACCTCCTCTTAAAGGCTTTTTGGCTTGGTTAAACCTATACGTATTTGTTCAAACAATTTTCTTTTCAAGGCTTCATCAGAATCAACATTTTGCGCAGAAAGCCCTATTTCTTTCGAAAAATCAATAAGTGCGCGCAGGATTTCATTATAGGAAAGCTTATGCCCTGTTGAGAACAAGGCATCTTTTCCTAATTTATCCAGAAATTCAAGCTCATCCCTATCAAGCATTGTTATAACCCGGTGCTTGATGTTTCCATGTTTTTCCATATCTTTATTTTCCATTTTTGCCTCCTCTTTTCTATATAAACCCCGTTTTATGCCGGGGGATAAAATAGAAAACCCCTAGCAAAGCTAGGGGCTAAAAATAAGAAAACCTTGAGGCAAACTCAAGGTTAAACGTCCCTTTCTGGCGGCCAGGCTGCCCTTTTAGGGGCCCTTTAGCTTTGCGTCCTCCGATTACTCGGAGTTTGCCTTTTTCAGTAAGTCAAATTGTCAAATTGTCACTTTGTCACTTTCTACCTTTTATATAACATATTTTTGCATAACTTTCAAGTTAACTCAGAAAATACCTGCGAAGTGTGCATTTTCTGAGTTAAGCTAAAAGCCCAATAAAATCAATGATTTTTTGCCGAATTAGGCCCTCTGAAGTGCCCGCTGCTACAGGTCTATCACCTTAAAACGCATGCGCTTCTTTCGAGAAAGCCGGCGTTTGTCTTCAAGAATTTTCCTTTTGAGCCTTGCGGGTTTTCGACGGGTCATTCTTCTTATTTTTTCCGCTTCGCTTTTTGCTTTGCGGATTTGCCTTAATTGGTATTCTTTAATTTTTTCAGCAAGAATCTTTCTTGCCACATACCGGTTCAATGCCTGCGAACGCTCTTTTTGGCATTTAACTTCTATGCCGGTTGGAATATGCTTTAAGTAAACGCAGCTTGAGGTTTTATTAACAAATTGCCCGCCAGGGCCGCTTGCTCGTATAAATTTTTCAACAATATCTTCCTCGCGGATGCCTGCTTGTTGAAATGTATCCTCTAGTTTAAAGCTTTTCTTTCGCATAGGCCAATACAAAGATATTTTTCCGGAAAGTAGGATTTACCTAGTTTCTAAGCGCCCCCTTTATTGTATTCTCTATCATATCCTTCACTGAAGAAAGTGAGAATTTGTTATAACCGGAAGGCACTTCAAATAAACTATCCGGCTGTTTGCCTACATTTATATTTCGATACTCCACTTGCCAGCTGCCATCTTCCGCAACGGTTTTAGCGGGAATGCCCAAATCGGGCAATATCCAAGAATAAACTGCCTGGGTTTTACCAGCGGCGCTATAAACTATATAATATTTATCGGCTACTTTGCCGCCTAATGTTTCTTTTCCGATTAATTTTCTTTCAATTTCACCCGGCATCTTATTGTTTCCGGCAATGATACTGCTTGATGTTAAAGGTACCTCCATATATGTTTTTTCCTTTGGCATAAGTATCCAGGCTATATTTTTATCAATACGTGAAATTGCAATCACCTCGTTTGTCTCCATTCTGGCTTTTCCGGGAGCATTATAGATTTTTCCGGAAACTTGTTTGCCCATGGTGGTTGAGCTAACATCGGCAGAAAATTCTTGAGCAAAAAGACTGTTTAAAATAACGAAAGAAAAAATAATAAAGATAAAAAATATTTTACCTATTCGTTTCATAGCCCCCCCCTACCTTTTATTCGTATAAACACATTATTCTATTGCGGAATCGAAATATTTATTGAATTAAATCCCCGCAATCATTGGGACTGCGGGGAAGATTGTATCGGTTAAATAATAAATTAAATTGTTAGATTATTTTTGCTTCATTTTTGGGCACATCATTCCTTCCGAAGAGCCTTCTCTTTGTGGCATACCCATCATCGAATGCTTCATCATTGCTCTTTTCATAAACATTCCGGGATACATTCCTTTGCTTGTCTTATAAATTCCGCCGGTAAAAACTAAAATTGTCGTAAGCCAAATAAGTGCAACAATCACATAGCCAAAAACTTTTAGTGTATGCGTTTTAACATTGCCAAGCACAACCAAAATAAAAAAGCTAAGCGACAAGAGAAAAATTACCGGGAGAAGCAAAAATACCATCGAGCATAAAGCCATAACCATAATGACCTCCTTGTTTATAGTTCCCCAGTGACCCAATCCCCAGTTCCCCAGTTTTGACTGGGACACTGGGCACCTGGGGCTCTGGTGCACTTTTCTGTGGTATTTTACCACTTTACTTGTTTTAGGCAATAACTGCTAAGTATGCAATATTTCTTTCAAATCATTATCAGGAGTTGTAATCGGTTTAATGTTAAACTTCTCAATTAATATGTTTAATATGTCAGGGCTCACAAAAGCAGGCAAGGTTGGGCCCAAGCGTATATTTTTTATACCAAGAGAAAGCAGAGTAAGTAAGACACACACTGCTTTTTGCTCATACCAGGAAAGAATCAAGGACAGAGGAAGATCGTTCACGCTGCATTTAAATGCATCAGCCAAAGCAACTGCTATTTTTATTGCCGAATAACTATCATTACACTGCCCGCAATCGAGGAGCCTTGGGAAAAGCCCGATTGAACCTAAATCCAGCCTGTTAAAACGGAATTTGCCGCAGGCAAGGGTAAGTATTATGCAGTCATTCGGCACTTTTTGCACGAATTCGGTGTAATAATTTCTTCCCGGCTTTGCTCCATCACAGCCGCCAACAAGGAAAAAATGCCTCACGGCCTTCGATTTAACTGCCGCAATTATTTTATCGGCTAAGCTTAAAACTGCATTATGGCCGAAACCGACAACTATTTCTTTCTCGATTGCATCTTCTTTGAACCCGCCTAATTCTTTTGCTTTCTGTATTGCGCGGTTAAAATCTTTTTTTCCGGCTATGGCATTTATGTGCTCTACTTGCGGCCAGGAAACTAAACCTGTTGTAAATATCCTATCTTTATAAGATATGCGTGGCTCTTGGATGCAATTTGTCGTCATAAGAATAACTGCCGATATGTTGTCAAATTCTTTCTGTTGGTTCTGCCAGGCACCTCCGAAATGGCCGGCAAGATGTTTATATTTTTTAAGCTCAGGATAGCCGTGCGCCGGAAGCATTTCGCCATGAGTATAAATATTTACGCCGGCATCTTTTGTTTGTTCAAGCAATTGTTTTAAGTCATAAAGGTCATGACCGGATACGATAATTGCCGGGCCTCTTTTAACACCCAGCATAACTTTTGTAGGAACAGGGTTACCAAAACAGCTAGTATGCGCACTATCCAATAATTCAAGGCATTTTAAGTTAACTTTACCGAATTCCATAATCAAGGATAAATAGTCATCAGCTGACAACTTATCATCTAATAATGCGGATAAACCTTTATGAAAAAATGAAGTTACGTCTTCATCGTGCCTGCCTAATATAGCTGCATGGTCGGCATAAGCAGCCATGCCTTTAAGCCCATAAAACAATATTTCCCGCAGGCTCTGGACATTTTTATCTACGCTGCCTGATATGACCCCGTAAGCCTTGCCCTGCTCAATAAGTGCCTCTAAAGAAGATTCCGGCTTGAAGATGCAGGCAGGCGGCAATACGGCAGTAAATTTTTTTCCGAATTTATTTTCATATCCTTCAAAAAAAAGTTTTTTTATTTTTTCTTTAACCTCGTAAGCTTTATATATCATTTCGGAAATTTTATGGCTTGAAAAATTCACATTTGTAACCGTTGTAAATAAACCTTCTATCACAAATAAATCTACATCTTTATCTTTAATGCCTAAGTCGCGGGCTTGCTTTGCGTATACTGAGATGCCTTTTAAACTGTAATTTAAAAGGTCCTGCAGGATAGCAACATCGGATGTTTTTCCGCATACGCCTTTAACGGTACAACCCTCGCCTTTTGCCGTTTGTTCACATTGCCTGCAAAACATTGCCATAAACCCTCCTTCTATTTTAAAAGTGAAGCTATGCTTATTGATCCCAGTTCATTAACTACATATTTTTCTATATTGTTTATTTTTTTTCTAAGTAAGCATGTTCTTTCATTCGGGCATTTCATTTTTTTAAAAAAACATTCGTTTAACTTTAATGGCCCCTGAAAAATCTCTAATAATTCTGTTAAAAATATATCTTTGACCGGTTTTGCCAGGACAAATCCACCTCCTGCTCCTTTACAGGAACATAAAATACCTTTATTGTTCAAAATCTGAAGTATCTTTCTTAAAAACGGCTGGGGCATCTTTAGTTCTTTGACCAATTCAGATACCGAAACTTTCCTATTCTTAGCCTTGGCGATAAAACAAACTGCTCTTAATGCATAATCCGTGTCTCGAGTAATTAGTTTCATATTTGTTATTTTTTGATATTTGCGGCCACAAGCTTAAGGCCTCAATTCTAAACTGAAGCCTTAAGCCTATATAGCCTAGAAAGGCAGTTTAAAGTCTTGCCTGGGACAAAGTACGGCAACCCTCTTTGCAGTGAGTTACCGGCCTGATTAGCCAGCGTATATAAGTTCTTGCCATAATCCACCCCCTTTCTAATTTAAATGATACCATATTAGTATCATTTGTCAAGTAAAATTTTTCCTTTTTTTGAAAACGTTTTTAAGCTAAGGCAGAAAGTTACTTTAAGCCGGCGATGATAGCCTGCGAATTTCCCGCAAGCAGGACGTGAGCCTTATTAATAATTCTCGGCTAAAACTTCGTAAAATGCCTGGGGATGTTTGCAGGCAGGGCACTGATCTGGAGCCTTATCTGATTCAATGATATATCCGCAGTTTATGCAATGCCATTTTACGGGCTTTTTCTTTTTAAAAACCTCTCTGCTGGTGATGTTGTTTATTAATTTTCGATAGCGCGTTTCATGAAACATTTCTACCTTGGAAATATGCTCGAATGAATTCGCAATCTCGGTAAAACCTTCTGCTTCGGCTGTTTTGGCAAAATCAGCATAAAGCGTTGTCCATTCAAGATTTTCTCCTGCTGCGGCTGCTTCAAGATTTGATTTTGTATCGCGTATCTGTCCTGCGGGGTAACTGGCTGTAATTTCTACATCCGAGCCCTCAAGATATTTAAAAAATACCTTGGCGTGTTCTTTTTCATTTTCTGCTGTTTCGGTAAAAATATTCGCTATCTGCTCAAAGCCTTCCTTCCTGGCGGCGCTTGCAAAATATGTATAACGATTTCTTGCCTGAGATTCTCCGGCAAAAGACGCCAGTAAATTTTTTTCGGTCTTACTTCCTTTGATTGACTTTGCCATGTTTAGCCTCCTATTTAGTCCATAGTCGATAGATTTTTACTGTGGACTATGGTCTATAGACTGTGGACTGATTATTTTTTTAGATATGCCTTTATTATTTTTACCTCAGAAACCGGCTTATCAGCTGCGCCGGTTTCTGTATTTTCTATTGCTTCCACCACATCATACCCTGAAATAACTTCGCCGAAAATTGTGTGCTTCATATTAAGCCATGGAGTAGCTGCAGTTGTAATAAAAAACTGGCTGCCGTTGGTATTAGGGCCGGCATTAGCCATGGCAAGTAAGCCGGGTTTGTCGAATTTAACGCCTGGGGTAACTTCGTCTTCAAAAGGCTTGCCGCTTGCAGATTTCCCGCCCATTCCCGTACCTGTGGGGTCACCGCCCTGAATCATAAAATCCTTTATTACTCTATGGAAGATAATGCCGTTATAATAACCTTTTTCTACAAGCTTTGTAAAATTTTCGCACGCCTTTGGCGCAACAGACGGCATAAGTTTAATTTCAATATTTCCCTTGTTTGTTTCTAAAACTACTATTTCATCCATAGCAAATGCCTCCTTACAAAAACTACCAATAAACAACCCAAGAACAAGCGCAATGATTAACTTTTTCATTTGGCACCTCCCTTTGTTGCGCAAATTCGAAATATCGTTGATCGTTCATCGGTTACGCGGCTCGTTTCGTCAATCGTCATATGTTTTACGTTAAACGCAACCGTGACGCGTTGCGCAACCGCAACCGTTTTACGAAGATCTTTTACCCGTTTGTTATTTATACCTTTTTTAAATAAAAAATCAACTGAAATTTTTAACGGTTAGAATTCATAAGCCACACTTAATTTATACCATCGTTTGCTGCCATCGATGTCTTTTAACTCTTCATAGCTTTTATTGAAAATGTTTATGCCTTCTAATGCGAAAGTAAAGTCACGTAATTTTTTTTCTAATTTTAAATCGAAAGTAACGTATTTTTTCCTATCTACCGGTTTTGAAAAATTACTGACAAAATTTGCACGGTAGCCTTTATAGTTAAACCCAAAACTGGTTGCTACCTTATGGCGGTCGTAGTCAAAGACATATTTCGAATACGCAAAAGGGCTTGCTTTATCAAGGGCAAGATAAGTATATCCGACGGAGAACCTTTCTAAGATGCAATCTTTGAATTTAAATTCGGGGAAAATATCAATACCATAAGCTCTAACGCTACCGACATTCTGCGCCTGCCAGACATCTGCCTGATTATTCCTTACCCAGTCAATAGTATTATACTGGTCCCTTAAAAATACGCTTGAGGAAAGGCTGAAAAATTCTTTCGGTAAAAAGTCAAAGCCTAAATCAAAATTGTTCGAACGTTGTATGCCAAGTTCTGGGTTACCTCTATTCGCAGCATCCGAATAATATAATTCCGTAAAGGAGGGTGCCCGCCAAAGCCGGTCATAGGAAAATCTTAGCTTAAAATCATCCCGCAAAAAGTATCCTGTCCCAAAATGCGCATTCTCAAGATAATTCCACTTGTAATAATAATCCGTGCCCGCGTTAAATTCCAGTAAAAACTTACCAAATTGCTTCTCTGTAGCCCCAAGTAAAATACCTTTTCTCAGCCTAGAATGTTTACCTAAATTGGTACTGTCAATTTTTTCCTGTTCGATATTTAAATTTACGAATAAATCGTTAGGAAAGCTCAATTCCTCTTTTAAGCCATAAACATAGGTTGTATGATAATTTGTAGAGAGTGGTGGGTTTGAACGGTCTAAGATAAATTTATCTCGATGGCGCCGCAGATAAGCTGTGTTGTTTAATTTGAAAATCCCGCTATCAAAACCGAAGCGTCCGAGAAAAAATGTCTGGTTTATGTGTTCCTCTTCTTGCCTAAAACGTGATGAATAAAAGCTATCTGCTCCAAAATCTCTTTTGGTCTGGCCGAATAAAAATTCCAAATCATTTTTATCAATCTGCCATAGGCTATGATAAGAAAAATTATAAATTTCAAAATCAGTATCAGTCCGTGAACCCTTTGATATCTTATGCTCTATTGAAAGCCTGTTCTTTGTTTCTGAAATCGGAAAGTTTATAGACATCAAGTTTTCCCAGAGAGCGTATTGCCCGAAAGAACTTTTTAAAAGCGCCCCCTTATCTTGAGGAGCCTTAAGTTTAAAATTTATTCTCTGCGAATTTTTATAAATACCGACTTCTTCGAGATCTGCGCTGGTTAAAGGAATTTCTAAGGTAAAATGGCCTGTCTGGGGATCGTTTATTTTAACACCGCCCAGCGTTACATAAGCATCTTCAAATGTGCTACCGCGAATCGATAAATCCTGTTGTATTCCAAAAGGAGCGCGTTCCTTAAGATTTACGCTTGATGAATAATCGAGAAGCTCTTCAAGGGAAGTGTAGGGCAAGTTTTCGATATCTTCCGAAGAAATATTATCTACGCTCTCTGTTGCATTCTCAGAATAGTTTCTGGTTACTGTAATCGGCTCAAGCGTGACAGTTTCACAAAAACTGCATAGAGGGCATAAAAAAACTAATAAAAAAATGGCTGATTTTTTCATTATTAAATATTAGATTCTAAACTGTTTTAATTTGTTTTCATCAATCGGAGCGACAGAAACTGTTTCGCTACTGGCCTGCGGGAAAACCCTGATTGTGACTTTGATTGCTCCGTTATTTTTAGAAGTATACCCGGCAATTATCTGGCTGGAGATTGCTTTTGCGCTCTCATTGGCAAATCCTTTTCCAAGGCCGGTTGGACCGGGTAATTCCAGCGGCTCAAAAATAACATCTCTATCAGCGGCTGATTTCAAAATTTCGTTATTCTCCTTTTCGTTTCTTCCTACAATCAGCTTAAAAGATTTACTTAATCTAAAATGCCTTCCAATTTTAAGTAATTCTAAATTCGCCGAAGTGCATTCATCGTGCTTTAAAAGATCCTCTACTCTGCCGCAAAATGATGAAATTGTAAGTAGGCAACCTCCTGCAGGCCAGGCGAAATTTTTTATACCCAGGCTATCAGCAAGCTTAAATTGAGGGTTCCTCGAGCGGCCGTTAAAATTAAAAAGAACTTGCCGGTTCACCCATTTTTCTTTTTCCGGAAAAGTTTCTTCTAGTAATTTTGCTGACAAAGGCCTGAGAAGCAATCCGGCAAGCCCGGCGTTCTTTTCAATAAGTATCAATGTTTCTTTGTGCTGTGATTTTGGCCTTTGCGCTAATACTTCTCCGGTTATAACGAATGAAGCGCCTAATTCTTCCATTAACCTAGCGGCATGCTTTAACATTAAAATTTTACAGTCGATGCAAGGATTTAAATTTTTTCCGTAACCGAACCGAGGGTTCTTTAGCATCTGCACGTAATCGCTGCCGAGATAAATAATTTTTAGCTGCCCACCCAGCTCTGTTACTTTCTTACGCAAGATTTCTTCTTTATTTTTGTCAAAGTTGGAAAGGGGTGTTACAAAATGCAGGGCGATTACCTCAATGCCCTGGTTTATGATGAGCTTCATTGCCAATAAGCTATCCAGACCGCCTGAAAAAAGTGCTAATGCTTTCATATGTCTAACAGAATAGTTTTATTTCGCTCTGGCAGGATTAATTTTTATTCTTGGTAAGATTTATAAGCTCTTCCATCTGTTTTGAAATCTTTTTAAGCAGTTCAATTTGTTCTTTTTGTAAATGTTCCTGTTTTTCCTGTATCTGCTTTGCCTCATTAGCTAACTTTGCCATATCTCCAAGCTTACTGAAATCAAACATGTTTTGCTCCTTAAATTATCCAACTAAAGTTGGATAATTTAACCCGCAGCGCTTCGGTTAAATTTCGCGGCCTGCGGCTGGGAAATTTAACCGATATGCAGGCGCAAGGGGTAAAATCTAGAAGCGGATATCCGCTTCTATTACTTATAGGTAATCTCAATGTTTTTTTCTTCAAGAAAATCGAACAATCTATTCATTTCTTTCTCTTTGCCTTCGAAACTAACAATCGCCCATCCCATTTCAGTTGAGAAGGAAGCTTCGATTATTCTTACGGTTAGATCAAAATTTTTTATGATGTAGCAAAAAAAAGGTTCATTCTTGTATTCTATCGGAATGTTAAGCTCTACTTCTTTTATCATATTAACCTCCATATTATAGAAGCGGATAGCCGCGGATTTATACGCGGATAAACGCAAGCGAATTACTGTGCGTAAATCCGCGTTGCTATCTGCGGTAATCCGCTTCTAATTATTATACTATACATTTTCAAAGTTTTTGAATTTTTCTTTCGGCAGGTTAAAATAGCCTATTTTAAGGCGAGGAAACTTTTTGTTTAAGATATTTACGAGAAAACTTATGCCTTTTGGAGAAAAATCTTTACACCCCAGCATTTCGAAATAAAAATCCGGGTCTATGTTTAGATTGCGCATCTGCAGCATATCTACGCCTGTATTTCTTACAAACGTAAGTAGAGCCTCGACCTGCTCTTTTGAATCAGAAAATCCCGGAAAGATAAACAGATTTGCCGAAACAAACTTATTGTGTTTTTTTGCTATTTCAATTGACTTAAGGACATCGCTGAATTTATAGTGCAATGGGCGAAAATAAAGATTATAAAATTTTTCCTGCGGGCTGTTTAAACTCACGCGGAAAGAATCAATGCCCGCCCGACAAAGTAAATCAATCTTGCTCGGGATACTTGCATTTGTATTCATATTTATTGTGCCGAGGGAAAGGTTTTGCCTGACCTTAGCTATAGCCTTTGCTATTAAATCTGCTTCAAGCAAAGGCTCACCCTCGCAACCCTGGCCGAAACTGACTATTGCTTCACGAGCATACGCTAAATGGCTATGCATTACTTCATAAATTTCCGAAACACTCGGCCTGAAATTTATTCTGCTATGGGACGCTTCGCAATCAGACTCCTGGTAAGAAAGGCAACCTATGCAGCGGGCATTACAGAAACGTGAGGTAGGAACTGGTGCCTCCCATCTTTGTAAAAAAAAGTTTTTTGCGGCAAGGCAATTATAATTTAAAGCGCAATTTGCAAGATGCCGGAAAAGCCTGTTTTGTGGATAAGTTCTCAAAAAGATTTTGACTTGTTTTTTTATTAAACTGTTTTTATAAAAACGCGGGCTCTGGCGTATTCTTCTATCTATTCTTTTCGCTGTAACGTATACGTCTTTGCCAATCATCCCGCAGGCAGTATATGCCCACAAAGGTAATTTACCTTTATCGGCATATACTGCCGCCGGGTTATAAAGCCTAAGATACGCTGGAATGATAAATGCAGCTACCGCATATACAGGCCTGGCTTCGAATTCGAAAAGCGGGGTAAACTGCCCGGTTTTTTCATTAAAACCGACGGGTGCGCGATAGGGAAGATAAAATAAAGAGCTTCCTTTAGGAATTTTTATCAAATCATTTTTTTGCGGCAGTTTAAAAAGATTAAGGCTTGAGACGGCCATTTTTAAGAAAGGGTGCTGATGGATTTTACCTTTTTGGTCTGAAAAAAGAAGATGTGGAAGGTTCATTGATTAGGTTTTAGAAACAGCATTGGAATATACTTGGGCTCATCAATTGACATACAGTTGAAATGCAATGGAAATACAGTGGAAATGCAATTGTATTTCTATTGTATATCTAGTGTATTTCAATCGTATTTCTATTGCACATCTGCTTTTTTATTTTTAGGCTTTTCAACATACGCCCTTAACCTTAAAGTGATAACGCGGTTTTGTTTGCCTAAAAGTTTTATTTCCTGAATCGTTAAACCTTTATACTCTGACGGGTCAAATTCTACATTTATAAGAGCGCTATCTTTTTTCTTGGTTACGTTTACCTCAATGCAGTCGCACAGGCTCACGGCATTGTTAATTTCTTCTTTAATCTCGTAAGTTTTTTTAAATATTTTATTGGGAGAAATTATTCCTATATTGTATTCGAGAACTTTTCCCTCCGGGGCCTGGGCATAAATAAAAAAGCAAAAACTAATCAGAAATAATAATCCGAAGCCATACATGCAAATGCGTAAAATTTTGCCAAAAAGTGTGGAAAATTCTAACTTATCCATAAAATTACAAATCCTAAGAGTATAAATAACAAAAACATCAAAAGTTTTATTCCAGCCATATTCTCTTTTAAAAAGTTATTGAATTTTTGAGAACCGAGCCCAAGAAGAGAAAGTATAAAAACAACCACAAGCGGCAGTATGAACATCAGATTATAAATAACAAGGTAGCTAAAGGCCTTGAGACGTAAATTCGTATTTTTCAAAATAAGTACTATTGTAGGCAAATATACCTGGCCGGTACAGGCACCTTCAAGTAAAGACACAAGAAAGCCCACAACAAAAGCGCTGATACAAAGGCTTAACATTCCCTCCTCTTGCTTTTTACGTAAATGCGCGCCGATTACTTCATTGATGCGTTTTTTTAAGAAATGCGGCAGTTGCAAGACCATTCCGTCAGTTTGTCCGGTTTTTTTGAATTTAAAGAAGTCAAAAAGAGCCAGCCCGGCAAGAACAAAACAGAACCCAGCGATAAAATAATAAAATGTTTTTATGACATTGTAGAAGTTGGATAAAGAATAAAGAAAATTGAAAAAACCGAGGCCTATGAGAAGATAAGTTAGAAACACTGCGAAACAATATGAAGTGCCAACATAAATTATTTCCCTTCTTCGGTAGCCGTAGACTGCAAGAAATGACACGAAGAAAACAATTACCGCAAAAGCACAAGGGTTTACCCCGTCAATAAGCCCGCTGGCAATTACCGTAAATATAGAAATTTTTTTAAATACCTGCAAAAGCTCTAATTTAATAAACCCTAAGGGAGTTTTCTTGGCTTTTAAAGCCAACTCTATGGAATTAACCAATTTGCTTTTTATTTCGTCTCTTCCGATTAATAAACGGTCTCCAATCAAAACAGAAGGCACGCGGCCGTCAACATTTCTTAACCGGACACTTAATGTTACAAGCTTAACAAGGTTGGCTGAATTACCGGAAGTATTCAGGTCTTCCCAGGTTACCTTGTTTTTATATTTTTCTTTTATCGAAGGCAGGAATTCTTTTTCAAGCTCCATGCAAATTTTACAATGGGGAGAATAAAAAACGATTATCTGCAGTTTGCCTTCTTTGTTGGAAGGAATTGAAACAGCCTGATTCGTATTATTGACTGGCGTATCCGTAGAAGACTTTGCGGCACTTGGATAAACACAAAAAGGCACAATTGTTAAGGCTATAATCAATAATATGCGCTTCACCCCGCCCTTCCTCCTTAGTATTTAAGATTATTATTTTTGCCCCAACCCTTGTTTTTCTTGAAACCTATTAAACTTTTACTTATAAATATAACGCATTTCTGGAAGGGTGGGGTTCATAATAAATAGATTATACCAAGCATATTATAAAAATCTATAAGTAAATTTTAAACACGAATATCCACGAATCAAAGACGAATTGCCACGAATCATTCGTGGAAATTTGTTTCGAATTCGTGGTCATTCGTGTTAACAAATTTATAATGAAAAATGCATAATTTATTGTAGAATATATAAATAATCAAATTAGGCTAAAGGCTAAACAACAAATTTCAATGAATTTCGCAAAGCGAATTTCTACTAATTTCGATTGTCCGCCACCGATGACTTTTTATATGTGGGCGGATCCGCCTCAGGCGGAAAATTGGTAGAAATTAAGAAATTGATAGAAATTTATTGTCTTTGATCTATTCGGAGGTTTTTGGAATGAAGATTTATCTTGCCAAGCACTGTGGTTTCTGTTTCGGGGTAAAAAGGGCTATCAAAATAGCCAAAGAAACAGCTGCTAAATATAAAAATATATACATAAAAGGCGACCTTGTGCATAATGAAGCTGTCTGCAAGAAAATAGAAAAATCCGGCATAAAAAGGATGGATTCTCTGGACAAGCTGCCTGTCGGATCGAATGTAATCATAAAAGCTCATGGCGAGCCTCTTAAAACTTATAAGACACTTCAGGCTATGGATTTAAACATAGTGGATGCAACGTGCCCTATGGTAAAAGATATACATAAAAAAGCCCGGGAACTCGAACAAAAAGGGTACCAGGTTGTCATAATCGGCGACAGAAATCATGAGGAAACAAAAGGCATATTGGGTAACGTAAAAAATGGCGTTATTCTGGAAAATAAAAATGACGCTGATAAATTAAAGGGAAATATTAAAAATAAGATCGGCGTTTTATGCCAATCAACCCAGACGCTTGAAAACGTGACAGCTACCGTGCATGAACTCGCAAAGCACGCAGAAGAGCTTTTCTTTATAAATACGATATGCAATCCTACTCGTCTTCGCCAGAATGAAATAGAAGAATTATCTTCTAAATGCGCGGCTGTATTAATTGTCGGCTCAAAGAAAAGCGCAAATACAAAAAGGCTTTATGAGGCGGCGAAAAAAATAAATAAAAACGCTTTCTGGATAACATCAGAAAAAATAAACAAGAATGATTTTAGTAAATTCAAATCAATAGGCATAATTGGAGGCGCTTCCACCCCGGTTGAAGTCCTGCAAACGATAACAAGGAGATTAAATGATTTATAAATTTAAAGATACAAACGGCACCTTTCAGGTAGAAAACCCGCAAAAATATAACCTTTATTTTCCTCTGACAAATGCAAAAGGGGAAATCTTAAGCTCGATAAGCCCCAATCTTGCCGGTGACATCAAAAAAGACAACGACCATTTCCTGATGCAACCAGCAAGCATTGAAGACATAAGAAATAATTTATTATGCCGTAGGGAATTCTTCATAAAGACAGACGGCGATACTATAAGGTGCTCTTATCCTTATAAAGATATCGTAGAATGCGGTTTGCTTTATCAAAACGTCATAAAACAAACCACGGACTTGCACATAGAAATTCTCAATTTCATCCCTTACAATTTAAAAGTTGAAGTAATGCAGGTAAATATACAAAATACATCGAGAAAGGAATTAAAAATAACAGCAACTTCCTTTATTCCTGTCTTCGCAAGGAGTGAAAAGAATTTACGCGATCATAGGCATGTTACTTCATTACTCAATAGAGTTGAATTGGATAAATACGGAATATTCGTAAAACCTACGATGATATTCGACGAACGTGGACACAGAGTTAACGAAACCATATATTTTATTTTGGGCTATGAAGGGGAAAAAATTGCCCCATCCGGACAGTTTCCTACATTAGACTGCTTTTGCCAGGAAGGAAATTTAATAAACCCTGATGCGATAGAAAAAAACATAAAACCCATAAGCGAAAAAAAATCTGAATTTGACGGAAAAGAAACATGCGCTGCTTTCAGGTTCAAAGAAAGAATTTTAAAACCGGGGCAGAATTCGACATTTTTCCTTATAATGGGCATGGATGAAAATATTAAAAATATACGTAATACCTTTTCGAAACTAGATTCGCCCCAGAAAATAAAAAATGCTTTCCAGGATACCAAAGCTTACTGGATTGGCTATCTTTCCAATTTAAGCTTTGACTTTAAAGATAATGCTTACAACAACTGGCTTATCTGGGTTAAACTGCAACCAACCCTACGAAAGCTTTTTGGCTGTTCGTATCTGCCCCATTTTGATTATGGAAAAGGCGGGCGTGGCTGGCGTGACCTTTGGCAGGACGCGCTGGCTTTGCTTTTGATTGAAAATACTAAAGTAAAGAAACTTATCTTGCATAACTTTAAAGGTGTCCGTATCGACGGCACAAACGCAACCGTAATAACAAACACGGGAGAATTTATCCCGGACAGAAACCGTATCAGTCGCGTCTGGATGGACCACGGAGTATGGCCATATCTTACGCTCTCATCTTACATTCATAAAAATGCCGACTTGGAAATTTTGCTGGAAGAACTCCCTTATTTTAAGGATTGTCAGTTAAAAAGAGCAAAGGAGATAGATGCCGGTTTTAAACAAAAAGACAACCTCTTACGCGCAAAAAATGGAAAGATTTATAAAGGAAACGTGCTCGAGCATATATTGGTACAAACGATAGTACAGTTTTTTAATGTCGGCTCTCACAATATAGTCAAGCTTGAAAACGCGGATTGGAATGACGGCCTGGATATGGCAGCCAAAAACGGAGAAAGTGGCGCTTTTAGTTTTATGTATGCACACAATTTAGCAGGTATTTGCAAATTACTTAAAGAACTAAAGACAAAAACAAAAAGCGTTTCCCTGCTTAAGGAGCTAAAAATCCTTCTAGACAGGCTAAGCAAACCAATAAACTACGCAAACTATAAAGAAAAACAAAGAAGGCTTGAAGAATATCTCGAAAAAACTAAAAATATAAGCGGTGAAAAAGTTAAAGTGGCCATAGATGATATTATCCGTGATTTAGAAGAAAAATCAAACCACATGAATAATTGGCTGCGAAAAAATGAATGGCTTAGCTTGGGTTTTTTTAACGGCTATTATGATAACAAAGGAAAACGGGTTGAAGGTAGATACAACAAAACTATACACATGATGCTTACCTCCCAGGTTTTTGCAATAATGAGCGGGGTAGCCTCGGATGAACAGATAAAAAATACTTGGGCTTCAATAAAAACACATCTCTACGACAAAGAATTAAAGGGGTTTCGGCTTAATACCGATTTCGGTTCTTTGTGCCTTGATTTAGGAAGAGCATTTGGATTTTCTTACGGTGACAAAGAAAACGGCGCATTTTTCAGCCATATGGTAATTATGCTGGCAAATGCCTTATATTGCCGCGGATTCATAAAAGAAGGCTATGAGGCAATGAATTCTATTTACAATATGGCGATAAACGAACGAGCAAAAATTTATCCATTAATACCTGAATACTTTAATAGCCAGGGCCGTGGCCTTTACCTTTATCTTACAGGTTCAAGCTCCTGGTACATACATACATTGCTTGAAGAAACCCTCGGCATAAAATTCAACTATGGCGACCTTGTCATTAAACCCAAATTAGTTCCGCAAAACTTTTCCGACAGTACAATAGAGGTAAAATTTACTTTGTCAGGAAAAACCATAAAGATCATTTTTACCCGTGAACCAGTCCCGCCTGTTGGCGGGACGATTCAGGGTTCCGCTCCACGGCGCAACCGCATAAACCAAAAGACTAATGCTATTAGACCGTGGGGCTTCACTGCCGCAAAAACAACTAGGCCTTTTTATGAAATAAAAGATATTTTCTTCGGGAAAACAAAAATCATTAAAGAAAATTCAATATTTTTAATAAGACGGGAAAGCCTTCTCAAAAACCCGGATAAAATTATAAAAGTATATTTGCACTGATTACGCTGTTTAAGAAATCCTACAATTACCCTCCCCAATCAGTGCAATCAGCGTTAATTGTAATCTGTATTTAAAAATGAAAAAACTATTGGTTATCCTGATATTAGTAATCAGTTTTTATCTGGCCACAAATTTTATCTTGAGCACCCTGCTTCCGGAAAAAATAAACCAAGCTGCCAAGGAATTTGTCGAAGATAATTTTGGCAGGAAAATTATAATCTCTCACATAAATGTAAATATCATAAGGGGAATCTTTTTAAAAGATATCACAATATTTGAAGCAGACAGAAAAACTCCTTACTTAAAAATAAAAATAGCCCGCGTTACGCCATTTTACCCCTCCTTGCTCAACAGTAAAAAACTTTCCCTCTCGATAAACCTTGAGGGAGTTTATTTTACTCTCAAAAGAAATGCGGATAACACATTTAACCTTCTGCAGATACAACCAGCCCCTCAACTTGAAGTTGAAACGGCAAAAAAAAGCGTAAAAGCAACTAAAAATATTTTTCTTATAAAAAGCCTGTCTCTTAAGAAACTAAACCTTGATTTCGTAGATACAACCGTGGGTTTTAAGAAGAAATTTGAAGGTATAACCGTTTTTGCCGATTTGCAGGCTTTTCCTAAGATAACCTCCAAAATCTTATGGCAAGAAAAATTAAAGATAAATGCAAAATATAATTCATCCTCCAGGGAGCTTAAAGGTTCTGCACAGCTAAAAGAGATTGCCTTAAATGATTTTAATAGTTATTTTCCCCAGATAATACTTAAGGACGGCTATATAAAGAATGCCAAGATAAACATTGAGGGCAAAGAAAATTACACCTTAAAGATAGATGCTCTTTTAAGTGAATTATCCCTCACTAAAGAAAAAGCCGAGATAAAAGGCAATCTACATACAGCTATGCAAATTAATACGGGCGCAGGAAATGTTATTTATAATATTTCCGGCAGCTTAAACGGCGGGAATTTAAAATTGTTGCCCTATCTAGACAGTTTAACCTCAGCAAAGGGAAATTTCCAACTGGATAATAAAAAATTGCAGCTTACGGATTTAACGGCTGATTTTTCAACCTTCGGTAAAGAAAAAGATAAAGATATCCAGACAAAAATTCCGATAGTTGCAAATGCAGAAGTAAATTTTGAAACTTCCCAGGTTACCGTCAAGGCAAAAGCTACCCCGCAAATAACCGACCTCTTAAAAGCAGTTAAAACTATAAATGCAGATAACTCTAAAGCCCTTAAAAATTTTAATTACGAAGGAGGTGGAAATATCATCCTGGTCGCAGATATCAAAACTAATTTAAAGAACGAATACTTTGAATATTACATAGACTATTATATAGAAAATGTAGACTACAAAGAATTTAAAAATATCCGGGCAAATGGCTTTATCGCCAACGATAAATTTAAAATTGAAAACTGTAAATTTAAACATAAAAATATAGCCTGGGATGGAGTGTTTGAACTAAATGATTTTTCTTCCCCGGATATGAAGCTGGTTGCAAACAGCAGTTTATTCAATTTGAATCTTACCGCAAAGCAGCTCAAAGACCTGACGGCAATAAAAAATTTGACGATAAAAACTAAAAATTCGCAAGTTAAAGCCGAGGGCGGTTACCATAGAGATACTCAAGAGCTCGAATTACAAGGTTTAGCCTACATTGAGCTTAGTGAAATTATGCCGCTTGCAGACACCTATAACATCAAAGTATCCGGGCTTAAAAAAGCAGGCCCTCGAGGTGTACTTAACGCTAAGTTTATGATAAATGGCCCGCTTAAGCCGGATAAATGGCAGATAAAACTTGCCGGGCTGAGTGAAAAACTAAAAATTTATAACCTTGAAGCAAGTGAAGTAAAACTTGAACTCTATAGAGATAAAGATTTATTAATCATAAGCCCCCTGGTTGCCGACATCGCACAAGGAAAAATAGACCTACGCATCAAGACAGATTCGATAAACAAAAAAATGGTAGTAAATATGCTCATAAATGACCTGGATTTGGCAGTTTTGCGAGAACAGCTTAAGCTGAAAAATAGCTTCTTAAGCGGGATTTTGTCTCTGGATGCAAATTTTGAGAATAACAGCTTGACTTCCTTAACCGGGCTTGAAGGTTCGGGAAAAGTAAGTATTCATAACGGAAATATCTGGGAAATAAATTTCCTAAAAGGCATGGGCGAATTTCTGTTTATACCGGAGTTTGAGCAAATAAAGTTTGAAGAAGGTTACAGCGATTTAATCTTTAAAGGTGAGAATGTAGTTTTTGAAAATATTGAATTAAACTCCTATCAGATGAATTTAAAAGGGAAAGGAAGAATTTCCCTTAAGGGTGATTTAAATTTTATACTTGTTTCCGAATTCAACCCCGACCTCGTATCCTCGTCACAGGGTTTAAAAAAATTCTTCACTAATCTCCTGGGGCAAACCAGCCTCGCTATCGAGCTTAAAGGGACTGTTAAAAACCCTACCTACAATGTAAAACCGGTAATCTTTTCTGATTTAGAAGGTTTCAAGAAGATACTTGACGGTATATTTAAGTAATCTCCTGCCTTAAACTTGTTATTTTTGTAAGCCGTTAAGGCGGTTTTTAATTTCTTTGTAAATGTAGGCACTTTTGCCCTTGATTTCAGAGAGTGCCGAAATAAAGTATTTTTTTGCCTTCTGGGTATCGCCCATCTTTAAATAACTGTCTCCTAAACTAAAAATTGCCTCTACTCTGTTACTTTCAAGCTCTAAAGCTTTCTTAAAGAATATTATTGATTGCTTAAATTTTCCTAATTTATTAAGCAACCAGCCCTTATTATGGTATAAAGAAGCGCAGTCTCTGCTTATCCTTATTCCTCTATCAAAAATAACCATAGCTTGTTCGTATTCTCCAAGTTCGGCAAAACAAATTGCTTTATCATTATAAGAACAGCCGTCATTTGGCCGTAATTTAATACAAAGATTCAGATATTTTATTGCCTTTTCGTAGTCCCGGCGGATTATAAAGTTTTGGGCGGTAAAATAAGATAAGAAAAAGATATCATTAGCAGCAGCGGATTCTTTAATACCTTTAGTGATTCTTCTTTTTGCTTTTTCGAAATGAAAAAACGTTATTTCCCTGTCTAAAATTCGCCTTTCTTTTTCCAAATCTATTTTTTGCAAACAATTCCTCCCTTCCCCGGCGAAAAATCAAGTATCTTGAAACCTGTCTTTTTAAGCTTTTTTTCTATCTTAGAAGGAAAATCATAACCCTGGCTTATTTTATAAAGCGGCGTGTAATGAAACAGCCTGCCTTTTTCTTTAAGCACCCGGTAAAGTTCCCTGTAAAACGCCTCGGTAAAAAGCTCGGGCGCGAGCTTAAAAGTAGGCGGGTCGTGGATTATGCAGTCAAAATGGTTTTCGCTAAATCCTTTTATCGCATTTGATATGTCCCCGCTTTTTACCTCAATATTTCCTGAAGAGAATAACTCCTTTGATATTGGATTAAGCTTTGCTAAATTGTATACATTTTCGTCTTTTTCGAATGTTATTACTTTTGCCTGATAAGAAGCTAAAATTGCGCTATAGCCAAGCCCCATGCAGGTATCTAGCGTAAGACCATAAGGCTTAAGCATGTTAATTTTATTTTCTGTGTCTTTCTTGGGGGAGCTTAATTTATGCATAGGCACAGAGCCTATCGATATGGTGGGCCAGTCATTTGTTGGCGTAAGCTTATAGAAACGGTTAGTATCATCAGAAAAATATGCAAGAGGCTCTATTTTGTTATTGTTAATTAAATAACAAAAATTGTCTTTTACCTTTTCTTTTATGTTTATGCTGGACTTACCTGCAAATACTACTGTTTCCTTGCCCACACAAACATCTATTTCTTTCAAACCGAAGTCTACTTTGGCCTTGAAACAAACGCCCTGGCTTTGTTTTAATATATAATCCCACTCCTTTTTCGTGATAACCATGGTAATTATTATAAAACAGCCGAGGATTTATGGAAATTATATTTTGCATTATGCACAATTTAAAATATCTTGACAAGAAAAAGCTAAGTTATACAATATTGAAAGTGGTTGAAAATATTAACTTTTTCAAACAAAACAGTCCCGACGTTAGGTCTGGGCAATTCCGTTAAAAGGAGGTGTCTAAATGAATAAGGCAGAGCTAGTTGAAGCAGTAGCACAGAGTTGTTGCACCAAGAAAGAAGCGCAGACAGCAGTTGATTCAGTGTTTGATGCAATTAAGGGTTCTCTTAAGAAAAAAGACCAAGTAGCAATTTCTGGTTTTGGCACTTTCAAGGTAAAAGAAACAAAGGCAAGAACAGGAAGAAATCCTAAGACCGGCGAAAGCATTCAGATTCCCGCAAAGAAGAAAATAGCTTTTAGAGCCTCCAAAGACTTAAAAGCACTTTTGAACTAAAAATCAGTCTATTGTAAAAAAGGGCGCATATTAAATTGCGCCCTTTTTTATTTTTATGTAATAACTACCGCTCGCTGCGCTAACTTTAAGTTTATTAAGCAAACTCTTCAAAATTACCGGGTCAATAAATTTTTCCTGTACAAAATCGTAACTAAATCCGTAAGCGCTTGCGGTTTCTTTGATTCTAAAAACCTTATACTCCCTTAACATTTTACGTAAAGCAACCAGGCCAAGGGTTGTTTTATCAATTTTTTGCTTGTTGAAAAAATTGTCCGTGTGGATATCGAACTTATCGGTTTTTTCCCTTAAAAAAGAAAAGAACTTTTCCCCGCTTAAAGAATATGCATCAAGCAAATACTTTATAAAATTTATGATCCTTGAAAGATAAAAAACGAAAAATATGTGGTTACGCGGTATAAATTTATCGAAATAAGCACACGAACCTCTAAAAAATCTGTAATCTTCAACCCGTGTTGAAAAATTATCTTTAAGATAATCGAAAAACGGGCTTTCTATCACGGGATAAAATATACTTGGGCCCAGGAAAACACGCTTTGAGCTAAGGATTTTCAAGTCAGCCAGAGAGTCTCTTATCTTCTGATAAGGCAAAGCCACTATAAAATGAACCGTAACCGGAATGTTGATTTTGGCCATAGAATTAGCCAGGGAAAATACGTTCCTTTGCTGCTCGGGCCTGGAAGCTTCCCTCCTTACTGGCTCTTTTGCGCTTATAAGAGATAAATCTATATGCGTAAGGCCGCATTTTTGTAGTTTTTGCCGTAAATTCTTGTTTATTCCTTTGCCAAGCAACCCATTCATGAACGAAATTTTTATCTTTCCGCTAAAATTAACGATCAATAAATCGAGGATTTTTTCAAATTCCGGGTTGCAATTGGCATTATCGTCTTCGAAATTGAAATGTCTTGCACCAAGAGAGTAGCCTTTGGCTATTTCCTCTAATACATTTTCGGCGCGGCGATGGCGGAATTTTTCTTTTATGCCGCAAAATTTACAGCCCAGGCTGCATCCTCTTGAGGAAATCAAAGAAGCGCTGGGCATGCCCTGAAACTTATATAAATTGTGATTGATAAGTTCCATCTGCGGCAAAGGCAACAAATTTAAATCCTTGATTAAATTTACCCTGTTGTCGATGTGATTTTTGTTTTTCAACCTAAAACATAAGCCGCTAATTCGGTTCAATCCTAAGGAAGAGCTTAATCCAGCACCTTTAATATGCATACATAATTGGCTTAAACTGTATTCTGCCTCTCCTCTTATAACAAAATCCAGGTTTTTATTTTTAAGCATAATCTCCGGACAAGCTGTAGCCGCCCTGCCTCCGCATACAACAACTATTCTCTTATCTATTCTTTTTGCGATTTGCGCAACTGCGAATGTACTATCGATATAGGCAGAAAAGTTTCCGGAGATTCCTATTATTTGAGGGTTGAATTTCTTTATATTCTCTTCTATCTCCTCATAAGTTAACCCAAAATGGTAATAATTCGAAAAAAGACAAAAAGGAGATTTATTTGGTTTATAGTATTCCTTAAGATAGTTAAATTCGGTAGGTATTTTTAGGGTTATTTTTTTATACTCTGCAGGACAGTTAAGTATCTTTACATTAAAACCGTTCTGTTTAAGAGGTGAGGCAAGATAGCTTAAGCCCAAAGGATATGCTCTTTGAGGCGTAAAATAGAAATCTTGGATTGGAGGGTTTATAAGGAGAACTTTCATGGTATTTATAAAATAACCAAATCCCAAGATACAATAACCAAACAATAACCAATAACCAAATTCCAATGACCAAACAAAAAATCAATACAATTGTTTGGTGATTGGTTATTGGATATTGGAATTTGTTTGGAGCTTGTATCTTGGGATTTGGTTATTCTACAAATCATGCCGAGATTTTTCTCAATTTCGCTACGAAAAAGCCTTCCATGAATTCATTAGGTATTACGCGCCTTGTAAGCTTACAGGCATTGGAAAAATGTTTATTGCGCCATTTAGTGATACCGCAAAACACATTATTTAAAGGAAATTCTATTGGTACAACCTCTAATTGTTCTTTAAATTTATTGATAAACCAATCTATCACCCCTTCGTTTTCTTCGGGTGAAAAGGTGCAGGTAGAATACACTAGTTCTCCTCCTTCTTTTAAAGCAAAGAATGCAGAATGCAGCAGGGATTTTTGCTTATCATGGAGCTCTTTTACTTTTCTTTCCTTCCAGTATTTATAGCTTCTTGGATTATTCAGGTCGAAGAGGCCTTCCGCAGAACAAGGAGCATCTACCAGAATTTTGTCAAAATATTCCGGAAATTTCTTTCTTGCCCAGAAACCGTCCTGTGCGAAAGTTTCTACGTTGGTTACTCCCTGGATTTTTAAATTAGCTTCCAGCTTACAATGCCTGATGTGCTCTTTTTCAAAGGCGACAATTTCTGCATTCGGAGCAAGGGAAGCTATCTGGGTAGTTTTTGCCCCAGGAGACGCACACAGGTCAAGAATCTTTTGCCCATTTTGAGGGCTAAGTGCAATAACCGGAAGCATACTTGATACATTTTGCACATATATAAACCCGTTTCTATATGCAGGGGTTTGCTGCAGCCCCCTAAAGGGAACTTTCGAAAGAAATGCGCCCTTGGGGAATGGGAGCTCCTGAAAGCGTAAACCGTCTGCAAGCAATTCCTTCTTTAAGCTTACCAAATCTGTTTTTAGATAGTTTATCCTGAAAGTGGTTTGCTTCTTCACTAAGAATGTAGTTAATATTTGCTGAAAATGATGAGGGTATAGCGCTTCTATTTTTTCAAGAAAGCCTTTTGGTAATTTATAGAATATTTCATTCACCTAGATCCTCCTTCTAACTAATGTTTTGTTATGTTATAAAACTAAACCATACAAAAAATATCATTTGAACTTATTCTTCCATTTGAAAGCTATAACAATTGAGATGATAAAATAAATAAGCACAAGAAAGGTAATTAGACTGTTTTTTTGGTAATATTGCATTATTTTTTCAAAAGAAAACCCCCCGACAGAAGCCATTATGAATTGTATCCAGAATATTCTTGGAGGCGAAGCCAAGATAACCGCGGCTAAATATTTTCTAAAGCTTACCTTGCTTAAACCAAAACCGGCATCCAAAACTCTGTAAGGAATCAAGGGAAGCAGCCTTAGCATAAATATCCAGCTGAAACTTATATTTTCCAGGTTTTCATAAAAATTTTTGAATTTTCCTTTAAGTATTTTTTCCACAAAATCCCGGCCGAGAATTTTGCTTATATTAAAAAACAAAAATGCATTTATTATTTCGGCAATATAAATAAACAAAGTACTAAGGTATGCGCCGAAAATGACTGCCGCAACAGGCTTCAACAGGTCTTTTACATCCCAAAATACAACGAAATTTGCCAAGACATAAAGCATTATAAAAACCAGGGATGAATATATCAAAGGAGTTTTTTTAAGGAAAGTATTTATTTTTTCTAAATTCCCGGAGAAAAAATGGCCCAGAATGACAATAACACCTATCAGACAAAAAACTGCTATTGCTTTGGCTAATATTTTTTTAAATTTATTTTTTTCTTCCATAATCAGCCCCAAAGGGCATACAACTGACCGCAGGAAGCCCGAATATCCTGCCCGCGCGATTTTCTTAAAGTATAAAATAATCCTGCCTTTTCAAGCTCATTGCAGAAATCTTCCACCTCCGAAAGCGTAGGCTGCCTGAAAGCCCCCTGGGATGCGTTATAAGGTATCAGGTTAATTTTACAATTCATACCCCGAAGCAGCCGGATTAACTTTTGCGCATCCAGTTTACTTGTATTAAGCGAACCAAATAATGCGTATTCAAAAGTAACCGGATATTTTTCGCTCTCGCTAAAACTCTTTAAGGCTTTCATAAGCTCGCCTAAAGGGTATTTGCGGTTTACCGGCATAATTTTGGAACGTATTTCACAATCAGCCGAATGCAGTGACACCGATAGTTTCACTCCCAGCTTAAGCTTGGAAAGTTGTTGTATCTGCGGTATGATACCGCACGTTGAAATAGAAATTCTTCTTTTACCAAAATCCAACCCCTTATGCTCGGTAAATATCCTGATAGCCTTAACTATCATTTCGAAATTATCGAGCGGCTCCCCTATTCCCATAAATACCATATTTGTTATCGGGTTATTGCTCAAATCAGAAACTGCTAGATACTGATTTACTATTTCGCCTGCGGTTAGATTCCTTTTAAGTCCGCGAGAGCCGCTTAAGCAAAATTTACAGCTGTATTTGCACCCTACCTGGCTTGACAGGCAAAGAGTAAACCTGTTACCTTCAGGAATAAATACTGACTCTATACTTGCACCATCATTTAACTCAAAAAGGAATTTTTCTGTTTTGTCTAAAGACGTTTCCCGCTTTAATATTTTTAATTTTGAAAAATAGAAATTTTCTAAAAGCAAACTCTTTGTTTCTTTTGAAACGTCGGTCATCAAATCAAAATTCTCAATCCTCTTTGCATATATCCAGTTAAAAATCTGACAAGCACAATAGGAAACAACTCCTTTTTCCGAAAGAGCGCTTTTAAGCTCGCTAAGTGTATAATTTTTTACATCTTCTGTCATGATAATAGCTTTGAAACGCAGATGATCGCAGATCATTTTACAATAAATTTCTATTAATTTCTTAATTTCTACCAATTTCTATTACCATTGAAATTTATAGAAATTTGCTTTGCGAAATTGAGAAATTATTTATTAAATAATTTGTGATCATCTGCTTTAAAATCTGTAATTATCTGTGTGTTAAAAAGAAAGGGCGAGGTCTTTATCGTCTTTCAAATTTTTTAATGTAACAACGGTAGGCGCAATATCAATTACAATAAAATCGCCTATTGCATCTGACTTCCTAAGAGTTTTGCCGTTTATTATGGCAAAGGGGGAGTTTTCATCATAAACTATTCCCTGCAAGCTATATACGGGAAGGCCTGGTGCATTATTTAATGCCGGGCTATCGGCTGTAGGGCTTATACTTTTTACCTCAGGTGTTTCAGCTCTTACTTGTATAATATCTGCCTTAGCAGGCTGATATGTTTCGTTTTTGTTTTTCCCAATTTCTTGTTTATCTAAATAGCTTTTTACGGTTTGCAATCGCAAATTCCGGCTAGAAAAATATGTCCCGACAACTATCAGAATTGTCGAGATTGTACATATAGCAATTAGCGCATAAAATGTTAAGTTCATTTTTTTAGACGATTTAGGCGGGCTATTATTTATACCGGACGGCATGTGGTTGGCCTTAGGAATATTACCACCCGTATTAGTTTCTACTTTTTTTAATGCTTCGTAAATTATGCTCATCGCTTCGCTCCATAGAAGCGGATTCACGCGGATGTTTACGCGGATTTACGCACAATAATTCGTTGGCGTTTATCCGCGTATAAATCCGCGGCTATCCGCTTCTATTATTTGAGTTCCTCGATACACGCCCTGAAAATTTCGGCGTCGAAAACCTTTTTTTCTTTGGTAAAACCACAAAGCAAGGCCCGGTCGCAAAGAACATTTATGAGCCTGGGTATTCCCTTTGAAAATTCATAAATTAAATTGTAGCTTTCCGGCAAAATTTCAATATCAGCCTTGCCGGCAGTATTTAGGCGAAATTCTATATAATTTTTTACCTCTTCCGGTGCCAACGGCAAAATATTATATTTAACGCATATGCGCTGGCGTATTTGCCTTAAATTAAACTGCTCTAATTTAGTCTTAAGCTCCGGCTGGCCCACAAGAATTATCTGGAGAAGTTTGTCTTGGGATGTCTCAAGATTAGAAAGCAGCCTTATTTGCTCAAGCTGCCGAGCAGTCAAATTCTGGGCTTCATCTATTATCAGAACAGCATTACTTCCCTTGGAATTTATATCGACCAGAAATTCGTTAAGCTTTTTTATTATTTCCAGGCGGTTTTTCTTTACAAGGTTTAACCCGAAATCTTCAATTACTGCACAAAGCAGCTGGACATCGCTAAAGGATGGATTAAGTATAAACGACGTTTTTATCTCACGCGGGAGCATAGAAAGTAAGGTTTTGCATAGCGTAGTTTTTCCTGTGCCTA
>JALOCC010000029.1 GCA_023227945.1 Candidatus Omnitrophota bacterium | reverse complement strand
CTCTCCCGTAATAAGCATAAGCCCGGTTTTAGAAGAAATTCCATACAAAAGGCAAGAAAGCGCTTCCTTATGAGAAATACTTTCAAAAAAAAAGTTTGGGTTGCTTGTTATATTAAAAGGAAGGGTTTTTAAGCCGTAAAATTTGGCATACATTTTATTTATCTTTTGACTTCGAATGCTTTCGAAACACTTGCGGAACCTATATTTATGGTTTCCGGCGGAACTTTTTCCTCCGGCTTTATAATATGCACTGTTATAAATATCAACAGGTCAATTTTTTGTGAATAATACGAATCGCGGCCGAAAGCCCAACCTACCAATGGAAGGTCTTTAAGCACGGGTATCCCTGTTCTTTCTTTTGCTTTTCTGTCCTTAAGCAGGCCGCCCATAACTATCGTATCGCCATCTTTGACTACGATTTGCGTTTGGGCTTCTCTTGTGTCGATTATGGGATACTCTGCAAGGATAGTTGTTCCGCTTTGAATCTTACTTGTGCCATTCTGAGTGGATACAACAGGATGGATAATCATATTTATGTACTCGTCCCGCTCTCCGCATGCCTGGGGAACAACATTTAGCTGTATGCCTATATCCTGATACTTATCCAGAGACCCGCCGATTATCTGCGAACTCTGCTCGCTAACCTGTGTTTTTAAGATGGGAAATTTTGTTCCAACCATGATAGAAGCTTCCTGATTGTTAAGCGTAAGTATGCTTGGCGCGGAAAGCGTATTTGTATTTACATCATTTTCAAGAGCATGCATAACTATTTCAAATTCTGCTCCGGTAAGATGCTTAAAATCTATTTTTAAGCCCGTATTATTCTCGGTAAGGGAAGTACCCGTCGGAAAAACAGATGGGGTTTGCCCGGAAAGAGAATGCCCGCCCAAAGTCTTTGTGTTTTTTCCGCTTAGGTTAAGTTGGTCAAATGCAAACGTAGCACTTGATGCGCCGGTTGTCCCTGTTCCGAATTCAAAACCAATATCCCGCAAAAGATTTCTGTCAACCTCCATAACTCTCGTTTTTATGAGGATTTGCTGCGGCATTACATCTATTTCCTTAAGAAGCTTTTCTATCTCATCGAGGCTCTTGGATATATCCGAGACAACAAGGACTTTTGTTCTTGAGATTTGGCCTTCCTCTGCCCTTTTACGTTTAGCCACATCGTCTCCGAATTCCCAACCAGCTTGCCCGGTTGCCTCAAGAACCGAAGCTTTGCCTACCGGAGAAAGCAATGATTCAATGGCTTTTTTTGCATCATTTGCATCCAAGTATTTAAGTTTAAACACTTTTAACTTGGGCACTTCTATTTCCTGCCTTTCTTTTTCCTGGACATCTTTTTCTTTTATTTCATCAACTGTCGCAACAAGAATTATATTGTCGCCGCTCCATTTATAGCTATATCCATAGGCATCCAAAACACCTTTAAGGGCGGTTTGCCAATCGACACTCTCTAAATTAACGCTCACTAAGCCTTCTACTTTAGGGCTTACTACTATATTTACCTTTTTGCCGTTTTTTACAGCTTTCTGGGATATCGATTGCAAAACAACTTTAATGTCTGCGTCCTTAAATTTGATAACAGGAATTACCTCCTGGGAAAATGAAACAAAAATGGCGATAGAAGAAAAAACAAATAAAACAAAAATTGCCAAAAAAAGCCTTGAAAGGTTTTTTGATTTATAATCAGAAATTATCTGTATTATCCTGGATATTTTCATTATTTTCCTCCAGTTTTAAAATAATTACTTCTTTGCCTTTCTGCAGGATGACCTTTTTTCTGCTTATTTTCATAACTCTATAATCATCTATTATATCACTTTCCTTGAATACTTCATCACCTATAATAGCAACACTGCCATCTTTTGAATAGATAATACCTTTTAAAACCAATCCCGCCGGGCCGATATTCTTTTTTACAAGTAATTGCCCGGTTTCGGTTATAAGCGGAGAGAATGGGTCACGCTGTTCGTTGGTAAAAGGGTATTTATTATTTTCGCAAATACCTTTAAGCTGCGAAACAAACAAATAAAGCATACACAGTAATGATAATCCTAACCCTATTCCAACCGTACGATAATTTATCAATTTTTTAGAAGTAAACATACTTAATGAATTCCATTAAAACTAAACTCGCGATTTTCTTGTATTAACCCCGCACCAGAACTCACTCCGCTCCTTCGGTGCGGGGTTAATTCGGCTACGCAACTTTTCGACACCTTTCAGGCTTGAAAAGTTGCTGCCTCATTAATTTTCTTTTATTAAACCGCATATTACCATTTCTATCGAATGATACGGAGAATCTGATAAAATCTGCATCTCCAAAACGTCAAAAAAATACTTGCCGGTTTGAAGGAAATCCATAAATTGCGCAAAGTTATGAAAAGAGCCTATGGCACTTATGGTAATTGGCAGGCATTTAAACTTGCCAATTTTGCTCGCTGCATAATCCTGCAAAGCTTGTGGCTTTATTACTTTTATTTGCACACTGAAGTTTTTGCTTTCTGTAGAAATATAAGAAAACAGCGCTGAATCCTGCTGGGGCAGTATAAACTTTTCTCGCATATCGTCTATTTCCTTCGTAAGGGTTTCACTCTTGCTTACATACCTATCTTTATTTGGCCATTCTTTTTCAATTGTTGCAAGGTCTTGCCTTATTTTGGATATTTTTTTATTTATATTGAAAACTATACCTGCGCCTAAAACCAACAAAATAATTTCGCCAATTGACACAATCACTAAAACAATGGCTACAATAATATTTTTATCTAACTTTAGTTTGCGCATTCTATATAAAATTCAAGCACTTCCGCTCCGTTAAAATTATTCTTTTGCGAGTCCTTTATATTTATCTTTTTAAACCTGGAGTTGAAATATTCTTTAGCCTTTAAATTATTGATGAACTTTTCTAAAGAAACAAGGTAATCTTCATCGATTTTAACTACATACCCTCTTATATCCAACGTATCTTTTTTTAAGCCCATGGTATTAAACCATATATTTTTAGGAAGAGAAGAAAAAATATCTTCGAAGACCTTTGCCATTTGGTTTTTGGGTGTAAGTATTCTTTTAAACTCATTCCTGTCGCTTTCAAGCCCGGCTATATCTTTTTTTATCTTGTTAATTGTTTCGTATCTTTCTTTCCATTTTGACCATTTAATATCTTCATATTTATAGACGCTCGCGCGCATTGCAATGAAAACCCCGAGGGCTATGATAATAGCTAATAAAAAAATGGCGGCCAGGCCGGAATAATAAGAAAAATCTTTCACAAAAATGTTTTCTTCTTTTTTCTGCTTTGGGCTTAGATTTATATATATATTATCCATGGCTTTAGCGCTCTATAGCACAAGGCCGCTGCTTACCGCAAAGGTATTTTTTAAGCTATTGAATTGCTCCGGGCTAAAAGCTGATTTCAAATTTAAAAGATTATCCAAAGACAAGACCGTAGATTCAAGATGCTCCTTAAATAATGCGTCTATGCCGATAACTGAAGAAAGCCCGCCGGTTAAAAAAACCTTTTCTATGCGTTCTCCTTTATTCACCTCGAAATAATCAAAAGAGCTTTTGACCTCTTTACATAACGCCGTTACATTATCTTGTGATAATTCCAAAAATTCTTTATGATTTTCGGATAGGCTCACCCATTTGTCTATTTCCTCAAACGGTATATTTTTTATATGCGATATAATACTTAAAATATCCTTTGTGCCGAATGTTAAATCCCTTGTCATAAACGGAATGCCATTTTTTAAAACAGTAAGCGTAGAAAACCCGTAACCGATATCAAGGACGCTGGTGTTGATTTTCCTCTCCTCTTTGTAATAATTCAAAAAAACATTAACCAGGCATATGCTATCAAGGCTTATATCCAGGATTTCTTTTTTTTCCTTCTCGAAGATATCTATAGTGTTATTTATAAGTTCTTTCTTGGCTACGGCAAGCAACAGAAACATATCGGCTGGGTTTTCTTCCAAAATAGAAAAATCAAAATATACTTCTTCCGGGGAAAAAGGAATATGCTTATTCAATTCATAAAAAAGTGTTTGTTTAATTTTATTTTTATCGAGCCTGGGAAAGTTGAAATACCTGACTAGCGTTGAATGGTCTTTGAGGGATATTTTTACTTTGTTGGTTGTGATATTTTTTTCTTGCCATATTTGTTTCAGGGCGTCCGGAAAAGCTTTTCTTTCCTTTATGAAATAGTCCCTAATACGGCCGCCGCGGACGATCAGCCCTTTTACATAATAGTTGCCTATATTAATACCAACGAAATCCTGAGTTTCTTTTTTTAAAAATTTATTGAACAGGGGGATCGCTTTCACTCGCTGGCCCTCCTTCTTTCGCCCTTATGATTCCGGTTTCATCCAGATAGAAATATCGGGCACCGGTTTTACCCGGGCTTTTTGGGCTGGCTAGAAGACGGAAATTATCATCATCTTGGTATTCGTATACGTAGAGATAGCCCGACTTGGCATTATCTATAAAATCTTTGTCGATATAAGGGGGGTTTGAGTTAGGAGCTACAAGATCATCAAAGTTTTTAGGGTATTTATAATCATTGGTCATAGAATACTGTTGGATTGATTTTCCTAAAGAACTGAGGTTGCTTATAGTAGCAACCTCATTTGAATTAATTCGGGCGCGCAGTACATTAGGCACCACTAAGACGGCTAATACCAAAATTATGGATACCGCAATCATAATTTCAACAAGAGTAAACCCCTGCTGGAAAATTTTTTCTTTTTGCTTAGTCATTTAGCTAATTAATATATATTAAGGAATGCTTCTTCTAAAAAAATAACACCTTTTGCCCGCAATAGTATGTGTTGAGGCTAACTTTTTAAAAGTTACTCCCCAATTAAACTCTTAGAAATATATTAATATGGGGAATGAGGTTTGTCAATTTATCTCTTTATCCGAAGGAAGGTATCTGAGATTTTTTTGTGGTGAAAATAAAAAGAGGGGCAATATACTTGCCCCTCTTTTATGATAAACTTATTTTTGCGGATCAACTAGTTGGCGGTAAAAGTAAACATGCAGCGCGGCTAGCAATAGCTCCTCCAGCTGCCTGAACCCTGATTACGCCATCATCAGCTACACAGAATGAACGTGTTCCGGTCTGGTTTGCCGTAACAGGGACAGCGCTAACACAAAAAGTATTTGCATCAGGTGCCGCTTGGGCATCGGCAAATACATAACCCTGTTTTCCACCAACATCATCAACTGTTGCATCGATATACGGCGGAACCGCTGCTATCAACTGTGCCAACGTAGCATAAAGAGGATTAACGCTTCTGTAACTTTGCTCGACAGCGGAAATAGTACCCAATGTTGACTGAGCTGCTGTTTCATTGGCATTAAGCCTTTGACGTAAAATGTTAGGAATAGAAATTGCAGCTAATAACGCGATGATTGCAACAACGATCATAATTTCTACAAGAGTAAAACCTTTTTTCATCTTACACCTCCGTTTTTTACCATTTCAAAGCCCTTTTTTACCTCTTACACCTCCTTTTTAAGAGCTTTGCTTAATAAAATAATTATAAAGAAATATCTCAAATTAAGGTTAAATTAGGTAAAAGATTAGAGAATGAGGGGGTCTGTTTAGATAATTTAGAAGACAGGCTTATAAAGCTCAAATACGGATTATAATAATAAAACACCGTTATTGCCTTATAACCGGTCTTTTAGCGAAAGATAAGGCCTTTTTACCCCTCACAGAAACCCTGTATTTTAAAGAGCATTCTTTGCTACTTAAAATATAACATATACTCTTGGCGTTGTCAATCCACATAAATGCCCGTGGATATTGGGGTTTTTAACTTTTGAAGGTTTAAAAGCCGTAATCGGATAGATTTCAGCCATAAGAGCCCTTCCGGCTATTTAGTCAAATGCTGCGTTATCTGGATAATCGGCAGAAATAAAGAAATAACTATTCCGCCTACAACAATACCCAAAAACACTATAATTAAAGGCTCAATTAAGCTTGAAAGGCCGGCAACCATAGCGTCAGTCTGCTCTTCGTAAAATTGTGCAACCTTTGAAAGCATTTCTTCAAGCCGGCCACTACGCTCTCCTATCGAAATCATCCTTACAACCATCGGCGGGAAAATACCTGTTTCCTCAAGCGGGGCGGAGATAGTCTGGCCTTCCTGGATAAACTTTTTTGATTTCATTACTGCCTCTTCTATAATCTTGTTGCCTGAAGTTTTTCCGACTATCTCAAGGCATTTTATTATGGGCACACCGCTTTTGATTAAAGTGGAAAAGGTTCTGGCAAATCTTGCTATTGCTATTTTTTTAATGAGATCTCCTAATACCGGCAATTTAAGAAGCATTTTATGGTAATTTTTTTTACCCTTATCTGTATTTATATACTTTAAAAATAAAAATATACTGATACCTAAAAAGATGAGAATGACTATCATATTTTCTTTCTTACTTAAAAAAGTTGAAACATTTATCAATATTTGTGTAGGCAGAGGAAGCTTGGCGTTTAAGCTGTCAAAAATACCTTTAAAAGTGGGGATTACGCGAATCATGAGAAATGTCGTAATACCTATCGCCATAAGCACAACCACTATTGGATAATACATTGCAGAAATTATTTTTTTCTTTAATGCGCTGCTTTTTTCAAGATATACGGAAACCCTGTCCAGAATCGAAGGTAAATTTCCGCTTACCTCTCCTGCCTCAACCATACTTATGTATATTTCTGGAAATATCCGTGGGTGTTTACCAAAGGCGCTGGATAAAGATGCGCCTTCTTTTACATCTTTTAATATAAAGCCTAAAGCCTCCTTAAAAGTGTTGCCTTCTACCTGGCTGCGCAATATTTCCAAACACTCAACCACAGGGATACTGCTTTCAATAAGCGTTGTAAATTGACGGGAAAAAACTACAAGGTCGTCGCTTTTAACGCCTCCTTTAGCTCCGCCTTTCGACCTTTTTTTCGCTTCAGACACGGAAAAAATCATGTATCCTTCTTTTTGAAGGTACTCAACAAGTTTTTCCTTAGATTCCGCGTCTACGAAACCCTTTACAGTTTTTCCTTCTTTATTTTTTACGGTATATGAAAATGTTAACATATCTCTCCAAGTCAAAACTAAAATTTGATGATAGATTCTAGATGCTGGATGCTCGTTGAAAGGTTTTTACTATCATCTAGTATCAAGTATCTATCTGGACGGCTTTACTCTGTCGTTGCGCGTAAGACCTCTTCTATAGAAGTTGTGCCTTCAATGCAATGCGCAAACCCATTTTCTCGTAAAGGCCTGTAACCTCTGTTTTTCATTGCGTATTCGATGATTTCGTCTTCCGAGCGCCGGCTTATAATCATTTCTTTCATTTTATCATCCAAAAGAAGAACCTCCAATATGGCTATTCTTCCCCTGTAACCGGTATCATTACAATAGCTACACCCCTTTGGTATGAAGAATGTCCTGTTATTGGTTTCAATTTTTAAGTTTTTCAAAACTTTTTCTTCTATCTCATATTTTTCTTTACATTTGGAACAAAGTTTCCGGACTAACCTTTGAGCTGTTGCCGCAACTAAAGACGATGCCAAGAGGAAAGGTTCGATGCCCATATCGATAAGCCTGGTTATAGCGCCAACTGCTGTATTTGTATGCAGAGTCGAAAGAATAATTTCTCCGGTTAAAGATGCCTTTATTGCTATATCTGCTGTTTCGCTGTCTCTGATTTCTCCTACCATTATTATATCCGGCGACTGCCTGAGCACTGAACGCAAACCGTTTGCGAAAGTAAGCCCTATTTCGGTATTTACATGAATTTGCGTTATCCCTTCTATCTGATACTCTATAGGATCTTCTATGGTGACTATGCTTTTTTCGGGAGTGTTTGTTTGATTAATTATCGAATAAAGTGTTGTTGATTTTCCGCTTCCCGTGGGCCCGGTTACAACAATCATTCCAAAAGGAGCTTTTGTCGCTTCCTCAAAAAGCTTAAGCGGCTCATCTGAGAACCCCAAGGCTTTTAAGCCGGTCGATAGATTTTCTTTGTCCAAAACTCTTAAAACAAATTTTTCCCCAAAATGCGTAGGCAGGCTTGATACTCGAAAATCTATCTCTCTGCCTTCGAATTTAACCTTGAAACGGCCGTCTTGCGGCAGGCGTGACTCGGTTATGTCCAAAGAAGAAATTATTTTAAGGCGTGCTATTACTGCTTGCTGGTTCTTTTTAGGAAAATTAAATTCTTCATGCAGGCTTCCATCTATTCTGTATTTTATTACTAATCTGTCTTGATAAGGCTCAACATGGATATCTGAGGCCCGTTTTTTTAAAGCATTGTAAATAAATAAATCAACCGCGCGCACAATCGGCGGGCGGGCGCTTTCATCAATCAGGGTTTCAAGAGAATCTTTTGCTTCAAAAACCTCACCTACTTCAAAATAAGAATCCTCATCGATAAATTTGGCAGTATCTTCCGTCTTATACAATATGCTTAGCGCTTTAACAATATCATCTTCCCTGGAAAGCACCAAGTCTACTCTTTCTGCACCGGTTATTATTTTGATATCGTCGTGGCTTAAAACATTTAAAGGGTTGCCGGTCGAAATAGTTAAAGCATTACCAATTCTGCACACCGGAAAAACTTTATACCTAAAAGCTATATCTTGGGGTAACAAATCTTTATTTTTATAAGGTACTTTATATTTCTTCAAATCCAGAAAAGGTATCTTAAATTCTTTAGAAAAGATCAGAAGAAGCTCTTCTTCTGTCACAAGGTGGTTGTCGATAAGCAAGTGCTTAAAAATATCGTAGTTAGAAGCCCCCTCTATAGATTTAAGTACGTGCTTATTTATACTTTTATTTGCCTGTATGTAACTTAATATTTTATTTTTTAAACTCATTTCTAAAGCCTTCAGCTATCAGCTTTCAGTCTTCAGCTGAAAGCAGAAGACTGATGGCTGAAAGCTTTTTTAGTCTTTAGTCTATCCCAATGGTTCGTCCGGGCCCGTAACTTTCAATACTTCTTCAAGAGTAGTTATGCCTTTAACCACCTTGATTAATCCATCTTCCCTTAAAGTGCGCATGCCTAAAAGCCTGGCTTCCCTTTTTATAATATGTTCGGAAGTTGAGCTATTAACTAACGCTCTTATTTTTATGCCTACAGGAAGATATTCACAAAGCACAGTCCTTCCTTTATAGCCTGCGTTTTGACACGAATTACACCCTTTAGCTTTATAGAGCTTTGCCTGTTTGTCTATAGAGTATTTCTCTCTAATAGCGTCAGGCATTGTAAACTCCTCTTTACATTTATTGCAAAGCGTGCGCACTAACCTTTGGGTTAAAACACCGATGAGCGTAGAAGAAAGTAAAAATGGTTCAATGCCCATGTTAAGAAGCCTGGTTACAGAGCCAGGGCTGGTTGTTGTATGAAGTGTCGATAAAACCATATGCCCGGTTAGAGCTGCTTTTATAGCAATATCTGCGGTATCAAAATCTCTTATTTCTCCTATCATTATTATGTCGGGGTCTTGGCGTAAAATAGAACGCAGGCATGATGCAAAAGTCAGATTTATCTGAGGGTTAATACTTACCTGGTTTATACCTTTTAATTGATACTCTATGGGGTCTTCGACGGTTATTATGTTTTTCTCCGGAGCGTAGATATGGGATATTGTAGCATAAAGCGTTGTAGTCTTTCCGCTGCCGGTTGGCCCGCAAACAAGAATTAAACCGTGCGGCTTAAGGCTGTCTTCCTTAACCTGCTTAAGAACATCTTCTTCAAAGCCCAAAAGATCCAAATCAAGAAGCGCTGTAGTTTTGTCAAGAATCCTTAGCGCGCATTTTTCCCCCATACTGGACGGCAAAACAGAAACCCTAAAATCAACGTTTCTATCGGAAATAATACTTCTAAATCTGCCTTCTTGGGGAAGCCTATGTTCTGCGATATTTAAGTTACACATTACTTTTACGCGGGACACCACAAAGGGATGCATTTTTTTAGGAAAAGTTTCTGCTTCGCGCAATAATCCATCTACCCTGAACCTTACCCTGCTTGTTTTTTCCAATGGCTCTATCAATATATCTGATGCCCGTTCATATACGGCTTTCTTTAACATAGAGTTGGTGAATTTTATAACCGGAGCTTCGTCTATGGAGCCAATCTCTTCCCCTGTTCCTTCTTTCTCTCTTATTATTTCAAGATTCTCCGGCCGTTGGCCTTCTATAATATCCTCAAGCGAGGTCAGCGGCTGGCGGCTATAATGGGCGGCTATTGCTTCCTTCATTTCAGACAAAGGCGCTATCACGGGGTTTATTTCACATCCGGTAATTTTCTTTAAGTCATCTATAGCCAAGACGTTTAAAGGGTCGCTCATCGCAACGGTTATGGAGTTACCAATTTTACCTATAGGCATAGCTTGTAAGTTGTGCGCAAGTTTTTCAGGAATAAGGTCTAAAATTTCTTTTGTGATATTTAAATTAAGAACTCTCATCGGCGGGATTGAAAGATATTCCGAAAGTATACTTATAATCTGCGATTCCTGCATAATGCCGAGCTTTACAAAAAGTTCAACCAAAGACCCACCTTTTTCTTTTTGGGTAGACAAGGCTTTTCCCAGGTCATCTTTCGAAATAAGCTTTTTATCGATAAGGTAGTCGGTAAATTTCTCTTTCACCATTCAACCTCGCTTCGCTCGGTTAGTTCACAGAGTACAGATTACAGAAAGCAGAGTACAGAATAATTTCTTATTTCTTCTCTGTTCTCTATACTCTGTTATCTGTTCTCTTTTTCTTAATAGAACTTCTCTATCGCTTTCCTTATGTCCGAGGGGGTACTGACAAAAACCTGGATATCGCAGTGGCTTAAATCTTCCAGGTCTTCTATCGCCTGAGTATTCAAGGGGTTAGCTATGGCTACCGTTAAGGTGGCTCCGATTTTGTCCAGTGCTATCAGGCAATAATGCGTAGCAACATTCTTGGGTACTAAACTTACTGTTTCTTTGGAAACTTCATAATTCTCTAGGGGAAGGTAAGGAAACCCGAACTGAAGGCTAAGGCAATGCGCAATCTCATCTTCCTTGGCAAATCCTAATTTTGCAATAACCTCTCCAATTAAACCACCATCTTTATTCTGGACAGCTAGAGCTTTTTCCAGTTGCTCAAAGGTGATAACGCCCCTTTCTACCAGAATCTGGCCCAAAGGTTTTTCTACTTTTTTAGGAGGTTTCATTTGCTTGCGATGTGCCGATGTGGGATTCGGCGAAAAGTATAAGTTCTTTTGCAGTTACACCGTCTATCGGATTTTCCGCTACAGAAAAGGAGAGTTTCACTTGATTCTTAAAATTATCTTCTATTTTCTTTTTAAGTTCTTTGGCGATTGCCTGCGATTGCCTTTTATTCTTTTCTATCAAAATCGCACACAAACGGCTTAATCCGAACCTTCCGGGTATATCAATTGGCCTTAAGCCTTCTTTAAATATCTTTGCGGTCTTTTTTACCAGCTTCTCCGATTCAATCGGGCCGAATCTCTCTTGATATTCCTTATAATTGGATATTTCCATAAATAATAATGCGCAGGGGCGCTGATAAGAAAGAGACCTTATCATTTCTTCGTCAAGCCTTTTTCTAATATACTTTTCGTTATATAATCCGGTCAAATAATCAAACACTTCAAGTTCATCTACTTTATGAGAAAGCCTCTTGTGCTCCCAGATAATTGCGATATTTTGAGAAAAAAGATTAAGCACGCTTAAATCATCCTTGCTAAACATAAAATTATCAAGGTGTGAAGCAGCAACTAAAATTCCGACTTGCTGGTTTCTGGAAAGAATCGGCACAACAGCCATATTAATCACACCTAATCCATTTGCAAGCTTCGTATAAGGAAAACTCTTGTTTTCTTTATCTAGAATAAATGTTCTTCCGGCCTTATATAAATCAGAATTTTTTTCATCGATAATTTCTTCAACTTTTGCGGCATCAATTCCGCAATAGCTTGCTAATTCGAATTTTCCGGAAAGCTCATCCAAAAGGATACAAAAGCTTATTTTCATTTCCACTATTTCTTTCAAACGCTGATTTAGAAATTGAAGTATTTCCCGGGGAGGCAATTCTTTTGAGAATAAATCGTTTGCCTGTAAAATTGTAGACAAAACCAAAACTTTCTTTGAAACTTCCTGGTTTAATTCTTCTGCTTTCTGGCTGAAATCTTTAAGTTGCTCCAGGCCGCTTCTCATTTTGGAAGAAAGTATATTAATTATCGATTCAAGGCTCTGCACTTCATTGGCCACATCAGGAGCATCTTCGCCTATGTTTTTCAGTGTTTTTTTAGAATTAGAATATACCCTTACGATTGAAGTAAAAACTTCGAAAATTATCCACCACCCCAGGGATATAATTAAAAAAGCAGCGACTACGGCATGAATCGAAATGTACAGGCCGCTAAAGTGGTAAATGATGACAATAAGCGGAATTAATGTAACCAGGGATATAGCTATCCAAATTCTTCTTTTTAAACTTAATTCCTGGATCGAAAATTTTTTTTTCTTATCATTATTAGGCATGTAATTTTAATTTTTAAATATTCTTTTTATAACTCAAGCTACACCCGCCGCAACCACCCTTCTAGGCATACATTTAAATAAAGCTTAACATTTTTCGCCTTAGATGTCAATTGAAGCTGGTTTCCTTAAAGGAGAGTATTACATTTATACCCTTAAGTATCTCATCTATAGTATAAGGCTTTGTGACATAGTAATCTGCTTCCAGGGAATAACCTTTTTTTATATCCTCAAGCTCCTTTTTGCCGGTTGCCAGCATGACAAAAATATCCGGCTTATTTTTTTTAATCCACTTAAGCACTTCCAGGCCGTCCAGCTCCGGGAGTATTATATCCAAAACCACCACATCCGGCATAAAATCTTGCACCTTCTGAATAGCGTCTTTACCGTCAACGGAAGTTTCAACTTTAAAATTAAACCTGCGAAGCCCTTCCGCAAGCAAGGTTAGTGTATCTTTCTCGTCTTCAACAACCAGAATTTTTTTTCCTCCAGGCATATTAATTACCTCCCCCCTTGCAACCACAGATATTATTCATCCGTGCCATCTACCCGCCCTTAAGCTATGTTAAAAGCACCTATGGTTGCATTATTTGATTTCTCCGTTTTTTATTACTGCTATCATGTCCTTAAGAAATTCTCTTTCAGCACTTGCTAATTTGAAATGATGTTTAAGCAGTAATGTTAAATTCTTTGGTGTATTTTTATGTTCTTTTTCTTTTTCAAGCAACCATCGTTTTACCTTTTCCAAAAACCAAAGCCGCAGCCTTAGTAGCGGCAAAATCTTTTTTTTATCAAGGAAAGGTAAAAAATATAAAGCCACATCTAATTCAACGAAAGGTTGACGCTGCGAAAGAAATATTTGCCTGCAAAGCTCGAAGAATTCCTTCTCTCCGCGAGGCGTTATATGATAAATGTATTTATTAAGGTTCTTTTTCCCTTTAATTTCCTTTTTTTTTACAAGGCCCTGCTCCTCCATTTTGCTAAGAGGGTAGTATATCGATTGCATTTCAAATTCAGAAAAAATTCCCATTTCTTTCTGAATTATTTTTTTTATCTGATAACCGTGCTTGGGGCCTTCTTTTAAAATACCTAATATTACAAGCCGCTGTATACGCATCTTTTAAAGCTCTCAGCTGTCAGCTTTCAGTTATCAGCTCCTGAAAGCCGATAGCTGATGGCTGATAGCCTTTATTCCTTAAACACACCCATCTTTCTGAATTTATCGTACCTTAGCTTAAGAAGTGTGTTTATATCCATACTTGTCAACTCTTTCAGACCCTTTAAGATTGACTCTTTTAAATTCTTAGCCGTTATTTCATAATTTCTATGGGCGCCGCCTTCAGGCTCCTGGATAATTTCATCTATTATTCCTAAGTTTAATAAATCCGGCGCGGTTAATTTTAAAACTTTTGCTGCTTCCTTTTTTGCCGCTGCATCTTTCCACAAAATAGCAGCGCATCCTTCCGGAGAAATAACTGAATAATAAGCGTATTCCATTGTTAAAACTTTATCCCCCACCCCAATTCCCAAGGCTCCCCCTGACCCACCTTCGCCTATCACGACAACAACAATTGGGGCCCTGATGCAAAACATATCTCGTATATTTTCTGCAATCGCTAGGGCTTGTCCGCGCTCTTCAGCCCCTATTCCCGGATACGCGCCTGGTGTATCAATAAGACAAACTATAGGCAAACCAAATCTTTCTCCAAGGCGCATAAGCCTGATTGCTTTACGGTACCCTTCAGGATTTGCACAACCAAAGCTTCTGGCAATGTTTTCTTTTGTATCTTTGCCTTTTTGGTGCCCGATAAGAACAATTTTTTTGTCATCCAGCGTTGCAAGACCGGCAATAATCGCCCTGTCTTCTCCGAAAAGCCTATCACCGCACAAAAGCAAAAAATCTTTCATTATAAGATTGATATAATCCATGGTGGTAGGCCTTTTTGGATGGCGGGCGATTTGTATTGTCTGCCAGGGAGATAAATTAGAATAGATTCCTTTTTTGAGGTTCTTTAATTTTTTCTCCAAATTATTTATCTCTGCAGATAGATCAACTTCTTTTTCTGCAGAGAACCTCCTCAACTCTTCAATCTTTCTCTCCAACTCAATAACTGGTTTTTCAAAATCCCAATTTTCTATCATTTGAATAGCCTTCAGCTTTCAGTCGTCAGTCTTCAGCAGCTGAAAGCTGATGACTGACAGTTTATTATTAATCGATAATAGTTACCTCTGTGCCCACAGGAACCATGTCGTATAATTCTTCCACTTCTTCGTTACGCATTCTGACACAACCAAGAGTAACTTGTTTGCCAAGCTGCCCTGGTTCGGTTGTGCCGTGTATTCCGTAGCCTTTTGCTTCAATGCCCAGCCAACGGGTACCTAAAATATTCTCCGGGCTATCGGGCGGAACAACTGCTCCGGCTTTAAACCAAGTAGGGTTAGGCTGTTTATTAACAATTTTAAAGACACCTACCGGGGTTGAATTATTTTTACCCGTAGAAACTATATAAGTTTTCACTATCTCATCGCCGACCTTTAAAAAAAGAAGGTTTTGCGATTTATCAACCACTATGGAAAATTTACAGTTATTAATTTTTAATTCCTGTTCGGGCCTTATTACATCCGAGCTTAGATTGTTGGTTCTTTTGATAAGTTCTATTGTGGTATTATTTTCTTTGGCAATCTTCGCCAAGCTATCGTTTGGCCTTACAATGTATTTCTTCGCGCATTTATCTACTATGGGAGAAAATATAATTTTTATATTTATATCCTCTATCTTTCTTTGTATTTCTTTAAGCCTTGCGGTATCGTCTGTTTTTTCCTGCGCCTGCTCATAAAGTTTTTTTGCCGCCAGCAAATCGCCGTTAAGGAATGCCATATCTGCTTCTTTTAGATAGGCTTTCTGAAAATTTGATTGTGCATTGTTAGATTTCCTCCCCAAAGCAAATAACACAGCCAGAGCAACGACAATCGCAATTGCCGCTATGATTATTATGAATTGTTTTTTCATCTTTTTACTCCTTTTCAATGAGACTTGCATTTTTGCAAGCCGCAAGGCGCAGCAAAAATGCTTAGTCGAATTGAACCCAGCACTAATTTTTTAAACAAGCGCCGAGCTATCAAAATGTTATTAAATCTTATAGTTTTACATTACAATTCCAGCCTAACCACAAAAATTAGTGCTGGGTAAATTCGGCTACGCAACTTTTCTACGCCAGTTATGGGCTTGAAAAGTTGCTGCCTCATTTATAAAATAACAGAGTTACAAGGATACCTATGAGTGCGCCTGCAAAGACTTCTGTAGGGGTATGTCCTGCTAGTTCCTTTAAGCGGTCATCTTGAATTTTACGTTTACTATGTAAATCATCCATAATCCTGTTAAGAATACGTGCCTGCACGCCTATAGACCGCCGCCAGGTTTGAGCATCAAACATTGTCATCAATGCAAAGAAACAGCTCATGGCAAAGATAGGAGAAGAAAACCCCACTTCTTTACCCAGAGAAGAAGCCAGGCCCACAACTGCTGCGCTATGCGCTGACGGCATGCCTCCGGTACGTAAAATCCAGTTAAAGTTGAATTTCTTCTCAGTAACAAGCCCTATAATTACCTTTAAGCCCTGGGCTGTCACCCAACTTAAATTCGTAATCCAGAAAACCTTATTGGACCATAATCCTTGAAAAACTCCTTCCATATTTTAATATTATAAGGATAACCCCAGATTTTGCAATAGCAAAATCTGCCCGAAGGCCCGCCGCCAAAATTTTTAAGCCAAAGGTCGAACCGAAACTTAATCATAAGTTTCGGTTCGAGGTAATCCTAAAATTTGCATTAGAAATTATGGTCTTGACTTAACATGTTTAGTGCGAAATACTTGTACAATAACTGCCTGATATAAAAAATCGCAGGCAAATTTTGGAATAAAAGGGTATTTGGGCAATAAAAATTAAATTTGCGGCTATTTGCTGCTGCTCTTTGTATGTATGCGCCACTGAGGCTTTCTCGTTCGACTATATTAACGATTATTTAAAAGTATACCTGCTACGCTTGGGCATGTGGTTTTTGAATTAATGTACCAGAATGCCTTGGTCCCTGAGTTGTTCAATCCGCTCTTTAGGAGGGCGCTTGCCAATTTTTGTCACGCCGGATACGGGCTTTTCGGTAACCACAGAAGTACCTTCTGCGCCGGCGGCGGCGGGCGAGCTTGAAGAAGTAGGTGTTTTTTTGGGGGACACATTGGTATTTATCTTTTTGTTTTCTAAAGTAACTGTTTCTTTTGCGGGTTGAGCTTTTTTGATAATGGTGATTGCTGATTTATTTTCGGAAGGTAAAGATGATTGCTGGTGCCTGGTTAATGTTTCTTGCTCTTCGGCAGAAAATTGTTGTACAATTTTCTGTACTGGAACGGATTGGCTAATATTGCTTTTTCTATTTATAAAAATCAAAAGAAATACCGTGGCAAGAATAAAAACTATATAAAAAACCTTCTGTTTCATAATTTAATTTTCCTCCCAGGATAATGTAGTGTAGTCTCCGGTATTAGGCATAAAGGGCGGTGGGCTATTTATAAATCTTGAGTCATGTATATAATTTTTGTCGTATCCGCTCATTTTGGTTGAACCACTAAAAGTGCCGACAGGGCCCCTTAAGTCCTGGATTATTCCTCCGTAGACGGTTAAAGTCCCTTTCATATAGTCATCCCAGTTTTCCATCATAAAAGAGTTGTTTAAAGCCATAACGGCGGCGTCAATTTCCAGGTTTGAAGGCGCAATATCATCAATTACCACATCCGATTCAGAAATTATACCAAGGGTATCATCTGAGGTACCGTCTCTCGGATCATCGGCGTAAACAATATTATTGGGAATAATGACATCCTGGCTTGCGCCTACGGTTAACCTGCCGTTTAGAGTTCCGGAAACAGTCAAGGTTCCATTATTCACAAATAAAGCCCCGTTTGTTGGTATGCTTACTGTGCATCCAGACCTACATCCTGATTTATTTCTGTTTGTCAGGTATATAGTCCCATTACTGTTAAACACCGCGGTAGTATTACCTGTTAAGTAAAGCCCGCCGGTACTTGCGGCAGCGGAACGTAAGGCAAGCGCATTTTCCGGCATATCAATATGTGCAACCCCAAGTTCAATCCCATCATTGAAAACAGGGACATCATTCGGTGGATTGCTGGTAAGGTCGGGTAATTCGTCGGAAGTAACAGGGTTATTATTGTTATAAAAATATATGTAGGGGTCTACTGAGTGAGCCCTACCATCAAATACAGGGTTACCGGCGATATTGTAATGGCTATTAGTGTGTGTGGGGCCGCTTAAATGGTCGCGTGTCCAGAACCAGACGTTTTGGCAACGATTCCAGTCGTCACAATAAGTCTCTGAATTAGTCCACCAAAGATATCCTCCAAAATTATCTACTTTAAGATAATTTGACAAAACCCTACTCATATTCCCGAAAGTCCCCGTAGAAGTTACTTTATATCTTCTAACCAGCGGGTTGGTGCCTACCGGACCAAGGTCATCTATGGCAACAGTGTAAGTGCCTCCGCCTACATTCTGAGGCCCACCCCAAGGGTCAACCGAATCAGCCGCAGGCGGTGAATCCTGGCTTCTTAACCAAAGAAGGGCGTGGTCGAGCCCTGCCTCAGCAATATTAAATGCAGCAGCTCTTCTCTTAAAGATATCCGCAATAAAAGTCTGGTTTATGCTTGCACTTATAAATGCTGTCGCATAAATAAGTAAAGCTATTATCATAACCAAAACAAAGATAAGTGCTGATCCTTTTTTAGTTCTTTTTCTCATCATATTCATTTTATCTGTTCCTCATTTTTACAAGAAGCTGGACCGTATCATTTAATACTCTTCCTTTTTTATCCGCCTTTTGCACGGTGATATCTATTCGTAACATATCATCAGGAAACGGGTCTGGAGGCGCCAGCCTTGAAAATTGTAGGCTTGTGATATTGCGCGCAAGCACGCGGTACTCTCCCGAACTGGTCCTCCTTATTATTTCTCCGTTTACATTCCGTTCATAAGTGATAATATCAGCCGACCAGCTTATCGACGGCACGAGATTGCCCCAATTTATAACTACTCCGTTGGCATCTTTATTTGGCAAATGGAAATTTAGTGAGGTGGCTGTGGCTCCATCTGCCAAATCTGTTTGCGCGGGTGCCGTATATTTCAGCTCTTTTTCCATTGTTGTCAATGCCTTTATAATTTCGCGGCGCAATTCGACTTCGACATCGCCCGAAAACCAGGAACTCATGCCGGTATTTAGCGCGAGAAAGGTCATGCCTATCACTATAGAAAAAATAGCTGCCGCGATAAGGACTTCTAAAATTGTAAACCCAGCGCAAAAATTATGATTAACGCCCATTTTGCGGGAAAAACTTAGCCTCATCACGTTTCGATGAGAAAGATCTAAAGAGCCCTTATGCTTTTCCAACGAAAGAAGATTCATCTTTTTATTTCCGGTTAACCATCTTGGTCGTTATTTGTGCCACTGAATCTATTATGCCATTGCCATTTAAATCTTCACCTGCATCAAGTATGCCATTTAAATTTGTATCTTCCCCTATAATCCTGTTTCTCTGCTTCCAACATACACTTACAGTTACTTCCAAAAATTCCGGATTGGCATTGTTGACCGATACGACGCCCATACTTTCTGGGATATCATTTAATACAAAATTAAGGCCGTTATAATTGTCCATGATATTCCCGAAAATACTGGTACGCATTTCCTCAATCATTCCCTGCGCGGCAGTAGTTGCGATATTTATGTTTTTAATGGTATCAATTAATATGAAACAATTAGTATAAGCTATCAATATAGTGCTTACAAGTAAGACTAGTATAATTATTGCCATCAACACCTCAACGAGGCTAAAACCCTTTGCAAAAAAAACCTGTTTTTTTGCCCTCATACCGCCTTCTTTTCTCTTGATTTTTCTAATAATTTCCTGGAAAGTATGTAAAACCCCTATTAAATTATAGAACATTTTAGCCTAATATACAACAGTAAAAACCCATTGTTTTCAAACAAAATGATTCTTCCGGGATATTACGCTTTTTACGTCTTTTGGCGCCTTTAAACCCACAAATTCTTATCCAAAGACCTGTATTGGATGGCCTCGGAAATATCCTCTGCCGAGATATTCTGCCTATCTGCAAGGTCAGCGATTGTCCTGGAAACCTTAAGTATTTTGTCGTAAGCTCTGGCGCTAAAATTAAAATGCGAGATTGCCATCTTAAGCAGTTCTTGAGCTGCTTTATCCAATCCACAGAATTTACGTAATTGCTTATGGTTCATCTGGGAATTGAAAAATATTTTTTCATTTCTGAACCTTTCTGCCTGAATAAGGCGCGCCGCCTCAACTCTTGCTTTTATGGCTTGGGAGCTTTCTGCTTTAAAATCACAAGACACTAAATCGTCCGTCTTAATTGCGGCTAATTCCAAGTGAATATCTATTCTATCCAGAAGCGGGCCGGAAATTCTATTTCGATATTTTTGTATCTGGTAGCTTGAGCAATGACAGCTTTTTTCCTTCGAACCAAAATAGCCGCACGGGCAAGGGTTCATTGCTGCTGCGAATAGAAAACGGGAAGGAAGTTTTAAATGCCTGGCTGCTCTTGATATGCTAATTGAACCATCTTCAAGGGGTTGCCTTAACGCTTCAAGCGCATCTCGGTTAAATTCCGGTAGTTCATCAAGAAAAAGCACTCCGTTATGAGATAGAGTTATTTCTCCCGGCTTTATGTTTGCTCCACCGCCGACTAAAGCGATACTTGAAGATGTATGATGAGGCGACCGGAATGGCCGCGATTTTATTATTGGCTGAGATTTATCCAAAAGGCCTGCCACACTATAAATTTTAGTTACCTCTAAACTTTCCTCAAATGCCATATCCGGTAAAATCGTAGGCAGGCGGCGGGCAAGCATAGTTTTGCCTACACCCGGGGGGCCAAGCAAAAGAGCGTTGTGCATACCGGCGGCTACAACTTCAAGCGCCCTTTTAGCGAAAGATTGGCCTTTGACTTCGGAGAAATCGACTTCGTATTGGGGGTTTTCGGAAATTACATTGGCCGTATCGGATTTAAAGGGCTTTTTTTCAATCAGGCCGCAAAGAAAAGATACAGCCTCGCTTATGCTTTTTACAGGATACACCTCTAAACCGGAAACTAACGCTGCTTCGTGAGCATTTTCCAAGGGGACAATAATTTTTTTACCCTTTTCTTTTGCGTATAGCGCCATTGGGAAAACACCGCTTACCGGGCGAAGCTGGCCTTCCAGAGAAAGTTCTCCGATTATAAAATAAGAAGACGTATCCAATTGCGCCTGGCCTGAGGAAGAAATAATGCCCAGGGCGATAGCTAAGTCAAAATGTGTCCCTTCTTTTTTGATGTTGGCGGGTGCGAGGTTTATTGTGATTTTCTGGGAAGGAAATTCAAAACCGCTGTTTTTTATGCTTGAACGTACCCTGTCCCTACTTTCCCTGACAGACGCGTCACAAAGCCCGACCAAAGAAACAGCAGGAAGGCCTCTTTGGACGTCAACTTCGATGCAAACCGGATAAACATCCAGGGCAAAATTACCTAAAGAGGTTGTCTTAGAAACCACTTTTATTGCCTTTGCCAACCCAGCAGGATTTCCTTTTGGGTTGCCTCATAGAGGTTTCAGCTTTATAAAAACACTCTTTTGCATAATCGTAAGATCAATAAGAATCAAAAAAATTAAGCAGGCGCAGCGAGGTGGCTATTTTTCCGAACAAAGCATCTTTTCAATTGTTACTTTTATCATGTTTCGGTCTTGGTCATCTATCTCGCAAAACTCAACACCGGTATCGTAATAACAAATACCTTTTCTATAGGGGCTTTTTTTGTCAACAACCCATGCGATTTTTCCTTTGCAAATTATTTTGTTTCCTTTTAAATGCATCTCTATACCGATAACCGTTCCTGCTTCAATTTTCTCTCCAGTTATAACGCGTACCCCGCCAGCAGAAATATTTTCGGTGTGCGTGGAAATGCTATGCTCGGGAAAACTATGCAGCAATATCTTGCAAGGAAACCGTACTCTTATAAACTTTCTCTTTTCTATGCCGTCATAATACATAGAATTGATATTATAGTAAGCCTTATTTTTTCCTAAAGCTTTTTAATTTGAGAGCGTTGAAAACCTTTTCAACGCTCTCATCCCGAGCGTCCGCGAAGGATCTCAAAGTGAATTCTCTATATAATTTTAAGATCCTTCACTTCGTTCAGGATGAGACTGTTGACTTTTTTAACGGTCTCAATTTATATTTTTGTAATTGCCTCTTTTCCCTAAGCAGCCGTGAAATATTTTTCTGCCGGTTTGTATTTTTTCCTTTCGCCATAAAATTTATACAGGGCTTTATGCTAGGATTTTACCTCTTATTGAATAATTTTCAACCCTAATTTTGTTTAACACTGATTATAAAAAAGTATTAAATCCGCTCAATTACTACAGCCAGGCAGGAATGGTAGTGTATAAGATAAACAATCAGAAGGTATATTTAACGAGGATGAGTAACAACTATTTTTTCAAGTTGTACTATTTTTTCGCGGGAAAAAGTGGATTTTCCGCCCTTAGTCAGGAAACCTTGATTACCCAGTTGCATTTTTATTTTGTCTATTTCTCGCTGGGTTTTTACTTTCAAATCCCAAATTCTCTTACTTAATTCTTTAATGCTCTGGCTTCTTCTTGCTGTAAACAGTTTTTTTTCATCAAGACTATTGATCTTGCCTTCCCATAGCCTTAATTCTTCTTTTAAGCCGGCTACGGTTTTATTTAAAGCAGCATTTTCTTCCTTCAGGAATTCTTTTTCTTCTTGTGCTTGTTTAAGCAAATCTTCTGTTGCATTTAATTTAGCCTTTATTTGCGCAAGTTCAACCATAAGCGTATCCTTATCATAGCTTACGGCAACAAAGGCCCCCTTTTTACCTTTTAGCTTATCTCCCAGCTGCCCCAAATCTACGCTTACTCTTTCGCTTGGGGCCGAACTTAATGCCCTTCTAAGAGACCTGATGATTTTTTGTTGATAAACAATCAAAAATGCGCCTAAAACTATGGCTGAAATCAGTATAATCAACAGGCCCTTACTCATGTTTGCTTTTTTAGAAATCATACATATTCTCCAATTAGTTGATATATTGTAAGACAATATTACAATCTGTCAATGAAGAATTTAAGCGTTACAATAAGCTACATTTACAATGTAAGCCTGTGAAAAAGCTATAAATCCTTCAATTTTACGGCCACATATGGCACGATAAGCCTGTAGCTTACAGCTTTTAGCATAAAAACTTGCCATAATAGCTTTTGTATGGTATAAATAATTTCAATTAACAGGAGGGAAAATGGGAAGATATAAAGAAAAATTGAAAAAGATTCACAGAAAAAAAATGAGAAAAGCCAAGGAAGCAGTAAGGCTCTATTATAAAAAAGAGCTAGCCTACGAAAAACTAAATGCTTTGGCTAGGAAA
>JALOCC010000007.1 GCA_023227945.1 Candidatus Omnitrophota bacterium | reverse complement strand
AGAATTGGCAACCTTAGCTGAATTAGGCCTTAATGTCACTATCATAATAATGAACAACGGGCATTTAGGGCTTGTCCGCCAGCAGCAGGAATTTTTTTACGGCAAAAAATATATTGCTTCAAAATTCCTGGCTAAACATTCTTTTAAAAAAATTGCGCAAGCATTTGGCATCCGGGCTTTCGAATTGGGTTCAGGAGAAAAGGCACATTTAATTTTAAGGAAAGCATTGAAAACCAAAGGGCCATCATTAATCGATATCAGCATCCACTATGCTCATAACGTTATTCCAATGGTTAAGCCCGGCGGTTCAAATACGGAGATGATAGGAGGCAATATTTATGAATAAAATGAAAAATTATATTATCGACCTTACCGTTAATAATCACGCCGGTGTTATGTCGCACATAACCGGGCTTTTTTCGCGAAGGAATTTTAATCTTGAAGGGATTTTGTGTGTTCCTTTAAAAAGGTCTGCTAAAAGCCATATCTACTTAATTATTAAACAGGAGGAGAATATCGAGCAAATTATAAAGCAGCTTCAAAAACTTTACGATGTGGTTGACGTCTGCCTACTAACAGGTAGCGGCGATATTTTAATGCGTAAGATGGCCCGATTATTTAGTTTAAGTAAAACTTTGAAATTACAGCATTAAAAATGATATAATAATATTAATGAAACAAAAGGTATTTACCTGCTTAATGCTAATGCTTTTAGCCTCTCTTGCGGCATTTACAGAAGAAAAGCCGCACCCCGCGCTTTACTGGCAAGCCATAGGAGAAAAATCGGTGCAGTGTCAGCTGTGTCCGAGAAAATGCACGCTTTCTTCGGGGCAACGCGGTATATGTACCGTAAGAATAAATAAAGACGGCAAACTTTATTCGCTTGGGTATGGAAACCCTATAGCAGTGCACGTTGATCCAATCGAAAAGAAACCTTTTTTCCATGTGTTGCCCGCAACGTCAGCCTTTTCTATAGCTGTTGCCGGCTGCAATATGCGGTGTCTTTTTTGTCAGAACTGGCAGATATCACAATCAAAGCCCGATGAAACCGAAAATTACCATATGTCTCCTATGGATGTAGTAAGCGCGGCAGAGCAAGCAGGCTCTCCTTTTATTGTTTATACCTACACCGAGCCAACGGTATTCTATGAATATATGCTTGATATATGCAGGCTTGCCAAGGCGCAGGGTTTAAAAAACGGTATGCACAGTTGTGGCTATATAAATGAAGAGCCTCTTATAGCGCTTCTTAAGTATATGGACGCAGTTAACATCGACTTAAAAGGCTTCAATAAAGAATTTTATAACAAAATGGGAATGACGGCAGAGTTAGAGCCGGTTTTAGCGGCGCTTAAAACAATAAGAAAAGAAGGAGTATGGCTTGAAATAACCAATCTTATAATTCCCGGGCAGAATGATAATCCGCAAGAGATTCGTAAAATGTGCCTTTGGATTAAAGAAAATCTTGGCGACGAAGTGCCGGTGCATTTTAGCCGTTTTATGCCGTCTTTTAAACTGCAAAATCTTCCGCCCACGCCAACAGCAAAGCTTGAAGAGGCTTATGATATTGCAAAAGAAGTAGGGTTAAAGTATGTTTATATCGGTAATGTTCCGGGGCACCCACAGGAAAACACCTATTGTCCGAATTGTAAAAAAGTAGTTGTAGGCAGAATTGGTTACAGCATTCTTCAAAATAATATTAAAGAAGGTAAGTGTAAGTTTTGTGGATATAAAATTGCAGGAATATGGGAAGATAACTGAAAACTAATTAGATGCTAGATGCCGGATACTAGATGCTAGTAAAAATTTTTGGCAAAAACCTCAACGAGTATCTATCATCCAGTATCGAGTATCCGTTTTGTTTAATTAAACTATGCATGCCACTATAGTTACTGCTTTTCAACTTTTCGCAATAGGTTTTACTTTTAATATATCCGGCCCGTGTTTTTTGTCCTGTACACCGTTGCTTGCCACATATATTGCCGGAGCACAAAGAAAGTTTTGGCGCTCGCTCTTGGATATTTTTATATTTTCCACAGGAAGGCTTTTGGCTTATATCTTACTTGGGTTTTTGGTGGTAGCTTTTATCGGTTTTTTTAGGCAATTTATTCACGCCGAGACAAAAATATTATTCAATTCTATAGCCGGAATAATAAGCGTATTTCTCGGTTGCCTTATTGTGTTATCAAGAAACAAAAGTTCCTGGAGTTGTAAATTCTTAGATGGATTTTTCGGCCGAAGTAATATTTTTTTGCTTGGATTTGTAATGGGGGTAATTCCCTGTTTTCCGCTGACGATATTGTTATTTGAAATCGGTATAATGTCGAAAAATGTGTTGATGGGGATGTTTTATGCATTTTTCTTTGGCCTGGGCACATTTGTATCAACGATACTTATCCTTGGCAGCTTTTCAGGGATTTTGTCAGGATTTTTAAATAAAATATTGAAATCAGAAAAATCTAAACTTGTCCTCAGGATAGTATGTGCAATTTTGCTTATCGCGCTCGGCGTAAAACTACTTTTTAGATAGTAGATATCTATTTGCTCAACCGCCATCCGTCATCTTAGCTTAAGTTTATGAATAAACATTTAAATCGCATAATTGGTTTTTCAATAATTCTTTCCGGATTTGTCGCTCTTAGCACACAAATTGTATTTATAAGAGAATTCCTGGTTGTTTTTTACGGAAACGAATTGTCTATCGGTTTTATTTTCGCAAGCTGGCTGATTTCAGTCGCAATCGGAAGTTTCACGTTCGGTATTTTTTCTAGACGAATAACACAGAAAGTTACTTTATTTTCATTGTGCCTTATTGCTTTAAGCTTGTTTCTGCCTGTTTGTCTTGTCTTCATACGCCTTTCTAAAACAATAATGAATTTCAATGTAGGAGAAATAGTTTCACTATTTCCTATTGCCGCAGCAAGCTTTGTATTACTTTTTCCTGTGTGTATATTTTTCGGATATATGTTTGCGCTTGCCTGTAACCTTTATGCCACAAAGATTAAAGCTATTTCCGGTAAAATTTCCGGCGTATATATTCTGGAAGCAATAGGTTCAGGTATTGCAGGAATATTAGTTAGTTTTTTTCTTGTGCGCTTGTTTGATTCGCTTGAAATTATCGTATTTCTGTCTATTTTTAGCCTTATCTTTGCGCTTTTTTTGGTTTTCTTTTCTCAAGAACGTTTCCGGAAAGCTTTTATGGCGATTTGTGCTGCGCTTATTATTGCGTTTTCTCTATTGCTAATGGTTTCCGGAATTGAAAAGATTAATTCTTATGTATCCAGTATTCAATGGAAAGGATATAAGGTTATTGATTCAAAAAATTCAATCTATGCAAATATAACCGTAGCAAAGCGCGGCAGCCAAATAGTATTTTTTGAAAACGGGCTTTTGTCTGCCGCGATACCGGACAACAAAATGATTGCCGAGGAGAGCGTGCATTTTGCTTTACTTATGCACCCGAATCCTAAAACTGTTCTTTTAATTGGGGGAGGTATTGGGGGATTGCTTGATGAAATCTTAAAATATCCGGTTAAGCAGGTTGATTACCTTGAAATAGACCCGTTAATTATTAATCTTGCAAAAAAACACCTTCCGCAAGATTTTCGTAATGGCTTAAACGACAAAAAAGTAAACATAAAAAATATTGATGCCAGATTTTTCGTAAAATCAGGAAAAGCAAAATATGATTGCATCCTTATTCATGCTGGCTCTCCGTTAAGCGCCCAAATAAACCGCTACTATACCGTTGAGTTTTTTGGGCAGCTTAAGAATATGCTTAACGATAAAGGCGTTGTTTCTTTTTCACTTAATTCCTCAGAAAACTATCTAAACCGGGAATTGAAATATTTTTTACAATCAATCTATGCTTCACTTAACCAAAATTTTTCCGATATAAAAATAATTCCCGCAGATACGACATATTTCATAGCTTCAAACCGCAAAGATTACTTAACTTATGACTATAAGGAAATTTTGAAACGCTTAAATGAGCGAAATATTGATACAAAATATGTCAGAGAATATTATTTATTTTCCAAATTATCCGCGCAGAGGATTTCATACATTGAAAATGTTTTAAAAGAAAAGAACAATGCTGCACCAAATTATGATTTAAAGCCAACTGGATATTTTTATAACCTGGTATTCTGGACAACGTATTTTAAGGATTCAGTATTTACCTGGCTTCTAAAATCAGTAAATGCGCTAAATGTGTGGATGATTTTTGCAGGTTTTGTGCTTCTTACAGGCCTTGTCGGATTTGGGAGATTAAAATATATTAGTTTTCGAAATGAAGTCAGCCTTTTTTCTGTGGCAGTTACAGGCTTTAGCGCAATGGCTATTCAAATTGTAATTTTGCTTACTTTTCAAATTATCTATGGTTATTTGTTTTACAAATTAGGTTTTATCTTAAGCGCGTTTATGGCCGGGCTTGTATTAGGCAGTTATTGCGCTGTAGAGTTTTCAATCTTTAAAGAAGCGTTTAAGGCACTTAGGTTAATGCAATTTCTAATTTTTGTGTACGCGTTAATTTTGCCTTTTATTTTTAATTTACTTATTAACACAAAATCTTCCTCAATAAACAAATTAGGCGAAAATGTAATCTTCATACTGCTTCCGGCAATTTGCGGTATTTTGTGTGGTGCGCAATTTTCTTACGTGAATAAGGTTTGCTTGAAAAGAGAAGAAGATTGCGCGAGAATCGGCGGCTTAACTTATGCCTTGGATCTTTTCGGCTCTTGTATCGCTGCTTTTGCAACTGCTATTTTTCTAATCCCCGTGATAGGTGTCTTGCAGACTTGTTTATTGATAGCAGGAATGAATTTATTTGTTTGGTTTCTTTTATTATCCGGCTCCGCCAGTAAAAGCAGATAGAATCACTAAAATTTATAATTTAACCAGCCGTATCGCCCAGGTTATGACTACAACAAATGCAAATAAATAAGCCCAGGCTTTATACTGTAACCATAATGGAATTTTCTTAAAGCATAAATAAATAATTATTACAGCCAGTAATATCATTGAAAGGGGATTAAAGGAAATTGCTTTCATAATTTTTAGCTGGCCTAGCGCTAAAAATGCTCTTGTGGTGCCGCAAAAAGGGCAATTGAAGCCGGTTAGAAGATGAAATAAACAAAAATGTGTTTTTGGTAAAAGTTCAAGGAAGTCTATTCTAAAAAAGTATAAAGCGATGCCTGAAGCAAAAGAACATAACAGTATACCGCTGGCAATAGTGCGAAGGATTAGAGAAGGGGATATGGCTATTTTTTTCATTTTTTTAAACACGAATTGCTACTAATTTGTTTCTAATTTGTGGTCATTCATGTTATTACCTACCAAAATATTTCTTAGTTTCCGGTTTTATCCAGAAAATAAGCAAAGGTATGGTTATGGGTAAGCAACAACAGCTGGTCATTCCGAAACAAATTAATACCAAATCATATACCCACACGCCTGGCCCGGGCTTAAGAAACAGCGCTATCAAATAAGCGAAAAAGAAAATTAAGCCGAAAATTGAGTAAAGCGGGCCAAAGAACGTAGCCGTAGCCATTCTTTCGCTGCTACCAGCTAATTCAGCAAGTTTCGGATACATAAATCCCATGCCTGTTACAAACAAATACAACACGCACATTAAAATGCAATAAGCAACAAACCATGGATACACCTTAGGCCTAGCCACCTGCATTTCCATCTTCCACCTCCCTGTGTGTTTCTATAGTAAAAATTAAGTTTCAGATTTCTTGTACTTAACTTACATATCCAAAATATATCACTTTTACCTGCGAATTCAAGGGGGTTGTATAATCTAATGTTTATATTATAATATCATTACGTGTAGCTATTAAATTTGTGGGAATTCGTCCCAGATTCATGGCTATTCGTGTAAAATATGCCTAAACAACTACTTCTAGTCGGTGACAAAGTGCTAATTGAGCCTGATGAGGGCGAAAAGACTGAATCAGGGCTTTATCTTCCGCAAAACGTCCGGGAAAAAGAAAAGGTCCAAACAGGAAAAATCGTTCAGATTGGGCCAGGATACCCGGTTTATGACCCTGCGCTTCTCGAAGATGAACCCTGGGCTGGCAACACTCCAAAAAAGAAATATTTTCCGCTTCAAGCAAAAACAGGGGATTACTGCATATTTTTACGCGACCAGGCAATAGAAATTACTTTCAATAAAAAAAACTATATGGTTGCTTCGCAATCAGCGATTCTTGTGCTGATAAGAAACTCCGGAAACACAGGGATAGGTGCGGTTGAATCATAATTCTTGGCGATCACTTCTTTAAATTGGTCACAAATTTTAATGCTATAGCAATGAAATTTGTGACATCGTCAAACTCATAGGAACATAGGAATTAGATATGCGAAAGATAAAATACTTAACGATTCTTATCCTAATAATAGCCTTGGGTTTTGTTTTCTATCATTTTGGCCTCAGGTATTTTATTGAAAATCAGATTTTAAAACAGGTTATCAGCCGTTTAAACGCTGATTCGCGCGTTGCGCAGGTTATGGTTACTAACGTAAAGCACGACATGCTTGCAAATCGCGATTTTACTACTATAAAATTCGTTGAGTTTGATGTTAAAGGCAAACCACTTACGCCAAAATATTTTACTTTTACCGGAAATCTGATTCAGTTTCAGTCAATGGTTATACGCTTTAATGATTCTTATGTTGAGGCGGGAGACAGCCTGCGTGGAAAAAGTATTTATCTTTTCTGGAAAGTATTTATGCTGAATGACAAAAATACCGAGGTTTTTGATTTGGCAAACGTAAACGAAGTTCCAAGAGGGTATAAAATTTCAAATTCACGAAACCGTTTTGAAGAAAAAATCTGGAAAAATTTCTGGGGGTATGCCCTTAGTTCAAGAGCGGGGTTAAGTAAAGGTATTAAAAATGCCCAGATAGAAGCCCCAGGCACAAAGTTCATACCCGGCGTAATTTACACCATTAAAATAGAGCATGACGGTGGCCTGCGTATAGATACATCTGATATCCCCGAAATATTAAAAGGGGAAAAAGTCCCTTCCTGAAAGATGCTCAATAAGCTGATGCTTCGAGTTATCATCTATATAATATTGGGAATAGTTTCGCTTGCAATTTACGTAAAATATCTTGAGCAAAGAAATCTATTCTTCCCCTTTAGAGAAATCAACTACACTCCGCAAGAAATCGGCCTTTCTTACGAAGATATTTATTTTGCAACTCAGGATAACAAAAAGATAAATGGCTGGTTTATCCCGTCTAAAAACGCAAAGTACGCTATCTTGTTTTTCCACGGAAACGCCGGTAATATCAGCCACAGGCTGGATAAAATAAAAATTTTTCACGATTTAGGTTTAAATATTTTTATAATTGACTACAGAGGATATGGAAACAGCGAAGGTAAACCCTCGGAAACAGGGTTTTATCTTGACGCAAGAGCTTCCTATGGTTATCTTATTGATAAACTTAAGATAAAACCATCCTCGATAATACTTTACGGAGAATCATTAGGCGGGGCAGTTGCATTTGAATTGGCTACGCAGGTTGATGTATTGGCAATTATAACCGAAGAAACATTCAGTAGCGTGCGTGATGTTGCAAAAGATATATACCCGTTTTTGCCATCTTTTTTTGTCGGCGATAAATTTAATTCTGTATCCCGAATAGGAAAATTGACTATTCCAAAATTGATTGTCCACAGTAAAGACGATGAAATGATTCCTTTTAAACACGCGCAAAAGTTATACGAATCCGCAAAGGATCCGAAGATGCTCGTAGCTATCAGCGGAAGCCACAACAGCGCATTTCTTGATTCAGGGAAAGATTATAAAAATCATATCCGGGAATTCATAGAAGGGCTTAAGTAATGATGGGTAAAATATTTAAAATTTTTCTATTTGTTTCGATAATATTAATTTTATCGCTAATTGGTTTTAGAAATCATATCTTTAAAATTTACCTTGAAAGTTATGCAAGTAAAAGCTTAAAGGCAGAATTTAAAATCAAAAAGGCAAACTTATGGTTTAATTCTGTAAGCATTGAAGGTGCCGCGGTAAACGCTAAAGATTTTAATGTAATTGCAAAAAACATAACAATAAAATTTAAGGCTCAAAAGGAAAAGCCATATCTTTATCTTAGCGATGTTATTTTATCGGATGTTACTTTAAAAATAAAGTCGCTTGAAAATCTAAAGAACGCTTCGGGTAAAAAATCAACCCTCGCTGGGTTTCCGTTTTTTGCTAAACCACTCCGGTTAAATTTACAAAATATAAATATTGCGTTAAAGGATAAATCTTTGGAGATAAATTCAAGTTTCTCAATTATTGCCGATATGAACTCGGCTACATTTTTTATAAATGATGCAAGCGTCGCTAACCTTGATATTAGCTCGCAGGATTTCGAAATCTCTAATTTGAGCCTTAATAAATTTAGAAAAAACAAATATTTGCTTAAAATCCCAAGCCTAAGGATTAAAGATAAAAGGTTTACAGATTTCCTTATACCCGTAAAGTCAAATGTAAACCAACTGCTTTTTCCAAGAGCGAAAAATCAATTTTTAGGCGCGAACGCGTTAGTGAGCGCGAAATGCGATTTTGCAGAGTATGATAAATTTTGTTTTGCTGCTAAATTCCAGGACGCTTCATTCGAGAAGATGGTTGACATATTTGCTTCTGAAGAAGCCTCTTTCAAGGGGTTATTCGACGGTGCGCTGAAGGCTTGCGTAAGCGCATTCAGGATAAGTGAAATCAAGGCAGACTTTAAGAACAAAGGAAATGGTTTCATAAACGTAAAAAAAGAATCTTCGTTTGCGTTTTTAAAAACCTATCTTGATGCCGCTTCTTACAATGCTTTGATTGATAATTTCAAGAATTATGAGTATAATATAGGAATTATCAGTGCTAAGAAAGAAGCTAGCGCATTAAACCTTAATCTGGATTTTACGTCGGATACAATGGGTAAAAGGAATATAACTGTCAATTTGCATGACATTTTAGGCAGTGGCAAGCAATAAGAATCTTTAATTTTAGGTTACGAAGGTTATAATAAATGAAAGGTTGAAATTTAGCTTCCGTAACCTGCAATGTAATGGAGGTATGCAATGAAAAAAGTATTTTTCATTCTTTCGGCGATTGTACTCATAAGCTGTGCTAAAGTTAACCTTCAAACTTCCCAGCCGCTAAAAGTAGATATAAACATGCGTGTTGACGTGTACCAGCATGTTGCAAAGGACGTTGAGTCAATCCAAGACCAGATTTATGGTTCTACCCCGAAACAAATAAATGCTATTTTGATGATGAGTGAAGCCTATGCGCAGGAATATTCTTCTGATGTTACTGCAGCTATTGAACGGAGAAAAACCAGAATAGAGGCGATTGAAAAATATTTCAGTAAAGGTTATGTCGGCGAGAACAAAGATGCTTATCTTCAGTTTATTGGAAAAGAAAATATACTTACTGACTTAAAAAATACCATAGAAAGCACGATAGCAGAAGAAAATGCCGATAGAAGCACGATATATAAGGCAATTGCGCAGAAAAACGGCGTTGACGTTTCAGAAACCTCTAAGGTGTTTTTTGACGACGACTACAAGAGAGCTCCAAGCGGATATTGGTTCGAAGTTTACGAAGGCGGCCGGTATACCTGGAAGCAGAAATAAGTAAATGCGAATACTTGTTTATTTAGTTGTTATTCTGTTGTGTGGTTGCGCTAAAATAGCGCATTTGAATGAGTTACTTACCCTCAAACGCGTTGGCGATAATCAGAAGCAGATAGAAATTTACCTGGCAAAGCAGGAACGCGGTTTTAACAAATTAAGCGATGATATAAAAAACAGCAGGCTTATTAAAGGCCAATTGAAGCGTTCTGTAATTGCTAAATACAGCGAGCCGGTACTGACAAAATGCCCAGGGCCTGAAAATGCCGGCATAAAAGAAATATTGCTTTACCGGCATCCTACCAATCGTTTAAAATCAGATAGAATATATCTTTACTTTGACAACGCCAGCAGGCTGGTTTACTGGGAATTAAAGCCTGCTGATAATTAATTGCAAAATATACGCTGTATGTTTTTTGATATGTTTTTAAAGATTTTATTGATATCTATGTATTATTGTGTTATATTTAATTAAATTTTTGGAAGAAATCTGAATTGTGGATAAAATTAATAGCGATACAACACAGATATTAACTTATATCCAGGAAAAATATTCCAAGATAGGCGCAAAGGTTTTTCATCCGAAAGGCGCTTACGCTAAAAGTTCCGGTCCTGATGAGGATGTGCTTCGGGCATTGAGCCTTATCAGATTGTCCGGTAATGCTATATTTATTTCGCAGTCCCACGAACAAGGAGAAAGATTAGTTATTCAAGTATTACTTCGTCTTTCCGGGGGTAAACTTGATATTTATGCTATCCAATTAGATATCGGGGCATTAATTGCTGCAGATAGAGAACAGGCGGGGTTTAATTTTCAAAATATTATCCAGGACATTCAGGCATCGGAAGGGAAAGTAACCTTGTTTATTACTGCCCTGGGAAAAGCGTTGGAAGATAAAAGTATTATTTCTGCGCTTTGTGAGTTAGTTGAACAAAAATCTATCCCGATTTTAAGCGTTATAAGTATGAAAGATTTTCGTGGCCTTGAAGAAATACCTGAGCTTTCAGGCTTGTTTCGATTTATTCTTATTGAAAAGAGCAATTGTGATAAGCGTGATAAATCTGTTCTTATCATCGGTGCAAGTTCTCTGTTTGGAAACGCAGTTTATCGTACTTTTACTCAGGAATATAAAAACGTTAAAGGAACGGGCTTTAGCAAAGCATCTTCTTTTGGCTTTGACAAATTGGATGTTACCTGCGAAGAAGAAGTAAAGGTATATTTTGCAAAACATCCTCATTTTGATATTGTAATCTATATCGCTGGTGAGGCTAATGCGGATATAGCTGAAAAGGAAAAAGATAAAGCGCGTATGCTGAATGTCGATGCTGTTTCGACGATTGCGCATTATGCGAAGAATTGCAAATTTGTTTATATATCTTCAGAATATGTGTTTGATGGAAGCAACGGGCCTTATGGCTCCGGCTCCAAAGCTAATCCGATAAATTATTACGGCTGGACCAAATTAGAGGGAGAGAAAGTTTCCTTAAAAAATTTTCCAGATAGCTTGGTGATACGCCTGGGCGCTCTTTATGGCTATAATGGCCCTGATGATAAAGAAACTACCGTAAGCAAACTTATTGCAAGCTTGGATAAGACTGAGCCGCTTAAAGCGGATAACGTTCAAATTAAGCACCCGTTATTACTGGAAGATGCTGCTAAGACACTGTTAAAGCTCCTTGATTATGGTGCAAGCGGAATATACCAGACAAACGGCCCGGAAGGATTGAACAAACAGGAAATGACAGAACGGATTGCGGCAGTAAGAAATAAAATGACCGGCAGCGTTTTTTCTTATCCGATTATCGGCATTGAGCAGGCAGGCTTAGCAGCCAAGCCGTTAAATACCCATATGGTGAATGTGGACACTCCAAGGCCATTCGATGAAGGTATTCGTTTCGTGCTTAGCCAAAGGCAAGCGTAAAAAATATGAACATTAACAAAAACAACTCCGTTAACGCAAGCCTTGCGCAGGCGCCTACTCTAAGCATTGAAGAAATTGATTTTCTCACAAAGCAGCCGATTAAATTTATTGAAGGTAATTTTGCTGATTACATGTGGGGTGGATATCATCTTTACGATATGAAGGGGTTGCCTTACGACGAAAATAGCCGCATTGCAGCTGAGTCCTGGGAGATTTCCGGCCACAAAAAATATCCTTCGCGCGTTATGATGCCAAATGGCAGTATTTTTACTTTTATGGATTTGCTTAAAAACAGGCATTTGGCTGGTTTAATTCTGGGCGAAGCTGTCATCGAGCACTTTGGCCAGGATTTTCCTATCCTGGTTAAATTTGTTGATGTGCATAAACATATGTCAGCACATCTTCATCCATCAGCTGCATCAGCTAAGGCTTTAGGGGAAGATGACCCGGGCAAAGAAGAAGTTTTCATAGTTTTGGATTTACATGAAGACGCAGAAAGCGCATTATACCTGGGATTAAAAGACGGGGTAACACGCAAGGCGTTTGAGGAAGCAATTGACAAGGAAGAAAATATACTTGATTTATCGCATAAGATTTATGTTAGACCCGGTGAAATTTACCGCATACCATCTGGCGTTCTTCACTGCTGGACAGGTGGTTCAATAGCAGTAGAGATTACCGAGTCCAGTGATTTGACTTATCGCATGTATGATTTTCGAAGGCACCGGCCTACTCACATTAAGAAAGGCTTGGCATCTATTGATTATAACCGCGGGCAAGGTGTCCGATTGGAAAAGGAGTGCCGGGGCTTGTGGCAGCCAACAGAAGCGCGCGGGCTTGATATTGTTAAGACGCATAACGCTTTAAGAGTTGAGCGGTTAAGCGCTGATTCAGCGGCAAGTGAGCCGGTTAAAATTGATAGCCGTGGTACCTTTGAAGTATTAATGGGGATTGAAGGCTTGCTTGAAATTGTATCTTTAAGCAATGATTGGGTTGTTAATTTAAGTAAAGGAAGGTCAATTCTTATTCCCTCTAAAGCCGGCAGCTACAGAATTCGCGGGCTAGATCGTGAAAATAGCAATTGCGCGCTGCGTATCAGCATGAAAATTCCAGGCGGAAACGGTGAAAGTTAAAGCTTTGCCTGGAGCCCCGCGAAGGGCGCGCTCCGCTTCGTATTTGCTACGGCCATGGCGGTAGCATTTAGCAAAGGGAACAATGATAAATAGAATTTGCCCAGAAGAGAGCGAGGACAGTTCAGAAACTGGCACAGTTTACCCCGTCCAAAAAAACCACGAAAATAATCGTAAGCTAACATTATCAAAATGTGCTGTTTTCTTTGATTTTGATAATACGATTACCCCGCTTGATGTTATAGATGATATAGTAGAGCGTTTTTCTATAAATGAAAAATGGCGTAAAATTGAGGAAGATTGGAAACGTGGGAAAATCGGCTCTAAGGAATGCCTTAAGGGCCAGTTTGCCCAAGTAAGAATTAAAAAAGACGCCTTCATCCGTTACCTTTCGACAATAAAAATCGATAAATATTTCCCTAAAATACTCGCGCTCCTTAAACGCCGCAAAGCTTCGGTTTATATAGTCAGCGACAGTTCTTCTTTTATTATTAATAATATTTTAAAGAACAACAACATAAGAGGAATAAAGATATATTCAAACCGATTAAAACTCAATAACGATAAATTGGTTCTCGAATTTCCGCATTTCAACAAGCGTTGCCCGAAATGCGCAAATTGCAAGAAAAGCCACTTGCGCAAAGCCGATATTAAAGATAAAATTACTATCTATATCGGAGACGGCCTTTCGGATATTTGTGCCGCAGGCTATGCGGATATTGTATTTGCCAAAGCAAGTTTGCTTAAGCACTTTAAGAAACAAAATAAAAAATGTATCGAATTCGATACTTTAGCGGTTGTGTATAATTATCTAAAGGAGATTGCGTAATGACTAAGAAAAAGAAAGTTTCATCAAACTCGCAAAGCGAACTTTTGAAATTAGAAGAAAAATATTGTTCATGGGGCGATACTGTCCATTATTCTAAACAGCCAAAAATATTCGAACGCGCCCGGGGCCCGTATTTATACGATGATAAAAATGTAGAATACCTTGATTTACAAATGTGGTATTCTGCCGCAAATTTTGGTTACGGCAATGAACGCTTAAACTCGGTTCTAAAAAAGCAAATCGATAAACTTCCTCAGCTTGCTTGCCAGTATCTGCACAAAGAAAAAATCGAGCTTGCTACCAAATTATGCCAGCTTAATGAAAAAAAATTTGATGCCAAGGGAAGAGTGCATTTTAGCGTAGGCGGTGCATCGGCCATTGAGGATTCGATGAAATTGATACGAAATACAACAGGGAAAAATTTAGTATTTGCATTTTTTGGCAGTTATCACGGAAGGACTCTTGAGGCAAGTTCTATCACCTCAAGTTACCGGTACCGGCGCCACTTTGGGCATTTCGCAAACCGCGCGCATTTTGTGCCATACCCGTATTGCTTTCGGTGTTTTTATGGAAAAGGTAAAGATACCTGCGGTTTATATTGCGTTAGGCAATTCGAAAAACTTTTTGAGTCGGAGTATTATTCTATTTATGATTCAAAAGGAGACGAATGTGAATTTACAGCATTTTACATAGAAGCTATTCAGGGAACAGGGGGTTATATCATCCCGCCAAAGGATTATTTTAAGGAGCTTAAGAAAATTCTGGACAGGTATAAAATATTATTGGTTGATGATGAAATACAAATGGGTTTTTACCGGACAGGTAAATTCTGGGCAGTAGAAAATTTCGGCATTACCCCGGATATTATGGCATTCGGCAAAGCCTTAACTAACGGGCTTAACCCTTTAGGCGGAATATGGGCTAAGGAAAAGTTAATATCGCCTGGTGTTTTTCCTCCTGGTTCAACTCATTCAACATTTTCTTCCAATACTCTCGGTACCGCTGTTGGGCTTGAAACATTAAAGATTATCGAAGATTCTGATTTCGCAACAAGTATTAATCAGAAAGGAAATTATTTCGTAAAACAGTTTAAAGCTTTGCAAAAAAAATATCCTAACATCGGCGACGTAGATGGCATAGGCTTGGCGTTGCGGGTTGAAATATGCGAGGCAGACGGATTCACCCCAAGCCGCGCCCTTACTGATAAAATCTGTGAAAACGGTTTAAGCGGAAAATTATCAGCTCAAGGCAAACGCCGCGGCCTGATACTTGATGTCGGAGGGTATTATAAGAATGTATTTACTCTTGCGCCGTCATTTTATATGTCCAATCGTGAAATTGACCTAGCACTTGAGCTCTTCGAAGAAGCACTCATAAAAGCACTTAAGGCATAACCCGTTTATTTTAAAAAAGTCTTAAAAAGCCTTTTTTTTAATGTAGATATTCGTGGATGTAATGCAGATAGCCGCAACCGATAGACGTATTGCAAAATAATCATCTGCGTAAATCTGTGCTAAAAATACTTTTCAAAGACCAGTAAAAGCATAACCATGAAGTGTTCTGTGCCTGAAACCGGCCTTTGCGCAAATTCAATACGTATACTGGATTTTGACGGAAGTGTTTTAGCCCAAACTAACCTTCTTGATAGATATGCAAACCCCCCATATTCTGTTCAAGTAATTGATTTAAGAGATATTTCACCTTCCTGCCGGTATCTGGCGACTAAAAAAACTTTAGCCAGAATACGGGAACGGCTCGAAAATTCTTCGCATAATTCAATAACGCTTTACGGATCAGGCGATTTTCATCATATTTCAAGCGTGCTATTGTCTTTTTTCAAAAAACCGCTGGGAGTAATTGTATTTGACCATCATCCTGACTGGGATGGGTTTTCTCCTTGTGTAAGTTGTGGCTCATGGATTGCAGAGGTAAGTAAAATGGAAAATATCGAAAAAATAATTTTACTCGGGCCTTCCTCAGATGATTTATCGGCCCGTGGTTTGGTTACTGCATATCTTAAAAGCGTAAAAAGCGGGAAACTGGAAATTTTCCCTTATGAAAAAGATTCTTCGCAGGTATATTTTCGTTATTTCAAAGATACTAACTGCTTTACGGTTAAACGGGGTATTTTTGGTTCAACCCTGTGTTGGGCTAGCCTTAAAGAAAAAAGCGTTAGCTTTATAAAAGAATTACTAAAAAATATGCCGGTAAACGACGTATATATAAGCATTGATAAAGATTGTTTATCAAGCGCTTACGCATTAACAAATTGGGAGCAAGGCTCTGTGCCCATTGATTGGCTGCTCAATGCGCTTTCAATAATAAAAGAAGAGAAGAATGTGGTTGGTATGGATATTACCGGAGAGTATTCGCCAATTATGATTAAAAATCCCTTAAAAAGATTTCTCTCATCGCTAGACCATCCGAAACAAACCGCAGAGGAGATTGAACCGTCCAAAATCGTTTCCGTAAACGAAACTACTAATTTAAAAATTCTTGATTTGTTTCTCAAATAGCAGTAAAGTCTATAGGTTGCGTTATACGGTTGCGGTTACGCTGCTCGTTTCGCCATTCGTCTATCGGTTGCGTAATAAAAAGCATAAAAACGAACAACGCTTAACGCAACCGATATGAGCTGCGCAACCGCAACCGTTTGACACAACCTTACCTTCTAGAATACTTAAAACCAGACGTTACTTCCTCAAATTTTTATATTTCTCAAGGTTCCTCAAGGCAGGATCAAATTTCTGAGGTTCTATTAGTTTGATGATAGGTTTCATTAAAAGATTAAGCACGGGGTTAAAGCTTTTGACATATATCGACAGAGGAATTAGGGCAGCGCCTAGGCGTATTTTAGCATCGTAGTCACCTTGCCCGAGTTGGTAAAAACGAATATCATTTTTAATGCACCAGCCGATGTTGTGGGCAAAAGTAGTATAGTAAAGATTATATTTGAGGGCGATTGAGTAATCAAAGCCGATAAATTTATCTATACAGGTATCTCCTTTTATAAAACATAAATTAAAAGCAACAATTTTACCATCATTTCGGGTAATGAAATACTTTGCGATGGATGGCATATTGCGGCAGATATTCAGAAAAAAATCCGGTGTCAGTATTTCAAAGCGTATGTCAGAGTCGTTAAAATTATTCATGTATAATTGATAAACTTCATCAATTATATTATCAATATTATCGGTTACTTCCGTTTCCAGTTTTGTCAGCTCGGCAGATTTACGAAGTTTTCTCCTTACGTCTTTTCTGGTGCTTGGGCCCAAATTATTTATGTAGCCTTCAAGGCTCTTTTCTTTTATTTCAAGGCGCGTTGTCGGAAGGTCTTCCATCATCGTAAATCCGTTGCTGTGCAGATATTCACGAAGTTCATTATGCTTATTGGTTAAGTTGTAAATTATTACCGTCTTTATCCTTTTCGCGCGGCTCACCTCATAAAGCTTACTTAATGCTTTTGAAAAAATATCTGTTTTGTTTTCTTCATTCGATATCCCGATATAAAGTTCTTCCGCGGTCGGGCTCCCAATAAAGGCCAGGCGTACCATCAAAAACCGCTTGAAGAATTTGCGGATGAAAAAAATTACCCGCTGAAGCGGCCCGCGGATGAGCGTTGTTAGCGAGAAATCCATGGTAAAGAAGGGGATTATTGCAACTAGGGCATTGTTTCGTTTTGCCGTAAGGTAAAATATTGAAAATTCTTTGAGGCGGGATTCTTCGAGCGTTTTGTGGTAGCCATAATTTTCGATTGTGTCTTTAGGAGAAAGCCTTTCCCAGTCTTTTTGAGGTATCGTGTTTATCGTATCAACTATTGCGAAGGTAAGCGGTGAATTGGTTTCTTGCATAAACGTTAGTATATCAAATCGATTATTAATTACAATATAATCTATCAAAGCTTTTAGTCATTGGCTTTGGCTAAAAGGAAAAGCCAAACCACGGCCCTCTGGCCAGCAGTCGTCAGCCTACAGTTCCCCTAAGGGGCGCCCTTGAAGGGCGGCTGATACCTGATATCTGAAAGCTGAAAGCTTTTAATAAGGGCTTTATGGAAAGAAAATATATGATATAATACAAAAATTCATATGGAACCTGCTAATGGAAAATATAAAATATTTCTCAAGGGTGGAAAAAACGCAATTCTGCTTATCCACGGCATTACCGGTACGCCTTCTGAAATGCGTTACCTGGCAAAATACTTTAATCGAGCCGGATACACTGTCCTTTGTAATACCCTTCCACATCACTGCTCAACATTAGAGGAGCTTAAACGTGCTACCTGGCAGGAAATCGTCGCCTTATGCATTGAAGATTTTAAATTGCTTAAAAACGAGCACGAAAAAGTCTTTGTTGCAGGTTTATCTATGGGCGCATTGGTTTCCATACATCTCGCATCAAAATTTCCTGGCGATGTCGCCGGCATTATTGCCTTTGCTCCCACGCTATTTTATGATGGCTGGGCAGTGCATAAAGGCCAAGTTTTGCTTCCGCTTGCCTGGCACATACCTTATTTTCGTAACAGAATCGATATAAGGGAAAACCCACCTTACGGCCTTAGAGATGAAAGTTTACGTAATACAATTCACGCTTTCTACAGCAACGCAGGGAAAAGTAATCCGAATGAAAAAGTCGTTTTATTCGGAAGCCCTTTTTTCCCGTTGGCAAGCCTTTATCAGCACCATAAATTTTCAAAAGTCGTAAAAAAAGAATTACCTAAAGTGAAAACACCTATCCTTATAATGCATGCCAAAGAAGACGATATGACAAGCCTTAAGAATGCTAAGTACATATTTAAAAATATCGGTTCACCGGATAAGTTGCTTATTGTCCTTGAAGATTCCTATCACATGATTGTAATTGACAAGGAAAAAGAGCGTGTCGCCAGTGAGACGATAAAATTCATGTCCAGGCTATAAAAATATTTATTCAAATGAAATATGATGCGATAGTTATCGGTGCAGGTGTGGGCGGCCTTGCTGCGGCGCTTAAGCTTTCAGCGAGCGGGAAGAAGGTTTTGGTTATTGAAAGGCAACCCATACCCGGCGGCTGCGCAACAGCTTTTACCCGTAAAGGGTTTACTTTTGAATCCGCAATGCATTGTATTGGCACTCTCGGGCCTGATGGCGAGGTTCGGAGTTTTCTTGAGGAATTCGGTATCGATAAAATGGTAGATTTCATTGAGCTTAAAGATTTCTGCCGCATAATCTATCCCGAGCATGATTTTGTCGTTGATTTCAGCAAAGAGAACTTCCTGAATTTCCTGAAGGAAAAATTTCCTCAGGAATGCCAGAATATAGATAAGCTTTTTTTGCGGTTGGATAAATTTTATAAGCAATTTGATAATTTTTGCCTTTCAAAATTACCGCTCGTTTTACAACTTATTTTAAGCCCATTGATTTATCCTGAAATTATAAAACTTTCAAGCCTCACCGTAGCAGAGCTTCTTGGTAAATATCTAAAAGATGAAAAAATTAAAAGTATCATAGCGGATTTATGGAGATTTGTCGGTGTGCCACCAAGCGCGCTTTCTGCGTTTTATTTTCTGATTATTTTGCGGGCTTATTATTTCGAAAAAACCTGCTATGTAAAAGGCGGCTACAGTCAGCTTTTTAGGAAAATTGCGAAAAAGATAGAGGAAAACGGCTCGGAAATAAAATATAACACAGCTGTTAAAACCATAGTTACCGAAAAAAATCGCGTAAAAGGTGTTATTACCGATAAAGGAGAGGAGTTTTTCGCAAAAACAATAATTTCCAATGCCAATGCGATTGAAACTTTAAGTGAACTTATTGACAACGCGGGAATTAGAGAAAAATACAGCAATGAGATAACTAGCCTGGAGAAGTCGGTGTCGGTATTCCAGGTATATTTAGGATTAACCGTACCTGCTAAAACGCTGGGAATGCGTAACTTTATGATTTCTTTAAATACCAGCTACGACCATGATAAAAGTTTTCGCGACAGCATAAGTGCAGAGCGTGATAATTGTCTTATTGAAATCGTTGACCACGCGCAATTGGATTCATCTTTAGCTCCTCAGGGTAAAGGAACGCTTCTGATTATGACATTTGATTCGTACAAAAACTGGGAGGGATTGACTGATGAAGAATATAGGCAAAAGAAAAAAAGTCTTGCAGATAAGTTGATAAAACGGGCAGAAAAATTGCTTCCCGGGCTATCTCAACGTATAGAACTTATGGAAGTTGCTACCCCAAAGACAATGTACCGCTACACACTTTCTCCGGAAGGAGCAATCTATGGTTTTGCTCATTCAGTAAAACAATCGGGAATATTCAGGCTAAGCCAGGAAACTTGCATAAAAGGATTGTTTCTTGCGGGCGCTTGGACTCGTCCGGGTGCCGGCGTGCATGCGTGTTTTATTTCCGGCCTTGATGCGGCAGAACTCGCGTTGAAACGCAAATAATCACATATTTAAACGGATTAACACAGATTTAGTATATCGTAAATCGTCCATCGGTTGCCTGCCCGCCTTCGGCGGGCGAGCTCGTTTCGTCATTCGTCAGACGTCTTACGTAAAACGCAACCGTGACGAGCTGCGTAACCGCAACCGTTTGACAAATATTATTATCTGCTATCATCTGCTTTTACCATCCGTGATCATCTGCGTATTAACTCAACGTAACCAAAATTATTCCGATTACAACGAACAACGTTCCAAACCAGCGGCTGGCACCTACTTTTTCTTTTAAAATCAATTTAGCGCTGGCTGCTATAAATATATAATGCATGCTGTCTAAAGAAAAGGCAAAATTTAAGTCAGCTTTCGAAAGAACCAGCAGGTAGAAAAGAAGTGAAAGTATACTGCATAAAAAGCCTAACCATACTCTGCGCTTTCTTAAAAGCTCGGATATAAACTTTATAAGGCTGCGTATATTTCTTGGGCTTTCGGCATCCAGGCCATTAATGGCTGATTTTAAGAATAGCTCTCTCGCCGTATCAAAAGTGTTGCTTATGGCAACTAAACCTAAAATAAGTAAAATGTTAGGATTCATTTATTTTTTCTTTACTGCTTAAAGAAGTAAGTAGTATCCCTGATAGTATGAAAAATATACCTACCCATCTTAACGGGCTGATTGTTTCTTTCAGGAATATAATTGAGCATAAAGGCACCAGTATATAGCTAAAACTTGCAACCGGAACAGCTACGCTTAAGTCGATTTTGGAAAGTATTGTTGACCAGATAACGAATATTACTAAAACAGTGCAAATTCCCAGCCATAAAAACGGCGAAACAGAAACTGTTTTAATAAAAGCGAAGGCATCAGCTAAATTTGTGACACTAACGCCTGTTACAGGAATAGTACTTTTTTTAAAGCAGAATTGTATGAAAGTTTCCAGAATATCTGATAAAATAAGAAACAAGAGTATTTTTAAGGTTAGTCTTTTTCTAAACATCTAATTTTTGGTGTTATAATATAAACTAGAAAGAATAATTAAAATTATTCTATCATAAAATTATTCTGTTTCATACAAATTTATCTAATTTAAATTAAAAATTATGTCTATTTTCAAAGAAATCCCTCCAACCAGCGGCTGGCCGTTTCGTATTAAGGATTTATTTTCTAAATGCACCGCCGGCAGCTTAGAGGAAGATTTTAAAAACTATCTTGGCGTTAGCGATTTATACATAACCTATTCAGGCACTGCAGCTTTATATCTTATTTTTGAATCGCTTAAAAAAATATCTCCCAAAAAAACCGTAATCATACCTTCCTATGTATGCCCGTTGGTTGCACTCGCCGCGCAAAAATCCGGCTTACGTATTAAAGTATGCGATATAAATAAAGATAGTTTTGATTTTAATTACGATTGCCTTAAAGCTTTATGCTCGACAGACAGCGATATCCTGGCTATAGTTGTAGTTCATCTGGGAGGCATTGCGTTAGACTTTGACAGGATAAATGAAATAGCCGAAGTCCATAAAATATTTACCATAGAAGATTGCGCTCACGCATTAGGAGCAAAATATAAAGAAAAAAAATGTGGAACCCTCAGTGACTTTTCTTTTTTCAGCCTTTGCAGGGGAAAAGGCCTTACGATATACGAAGGAGGAGTGCTTGTTGTAAATAGAAAAGAGCATTCAGAAGTTGTTGCAAATACCATAAAACAAATTGTTCGCAAAAACTATTTTTCAGAGATTATAAAAATAATCGAACTCTTGGGTTACTGGATTTTTTACCGGCCCCAACTTTTCTGGTTTGTTTTTAAATTACCGCAGATTTTTTGGAATTTAGGTAAAAATCCGGTTAAAGCATTCGGTGAGGAATATGATACTAATTTCGATACCCATAGCGTCTCCGGATTTAGAAAATTACTGGGGCATAAGAGTTTTTATCGCCTGGAAAACGAAATCTCACAGCAAAGAGAAAAAGCATTATTTTACATCGAAGCTTTACGCGCGATAAAAGGGGTTAAGGTAATGCAGGGAGATCTAAAAACTTACGTAACTTATCCTTTTTTGGTAGTGCTTTTTGATGAAGCAAAAAAACGCAACGAGCTGCTTAAAAAAGTAGGAAATTGCGGCCTTGGCGTTTCAATCGTTTATCTTAATGCTATTTGCGATTACTCTTACCTGAAAGATAAACTTATTTGTGAAGTTTGTGGAAACGCGTGCGATTTTTCAGAAAGACAATTAACTTTATCCACGAGTGTATTTTTAAAAAATAAAGATGCGCAATTTATAATAAATTCCATAAAGCAAGTTTTATCATAGTAGCACGGCAACGCTTAAGGTTTCTGAATAGGCTAATCGATATCGTCGAAAATACCAATAACGGTTAACTTCTTATGCTTGACTTGTAACTGCTTTTAGAATAAAATTAATTTATAACATAGCTCTTGAAACTCATAAAAACGGAGGTAGAAGCATGCGAAATATTCTTATTTTTATTTTTGTCTTAATCTCAACCCTAACCTTCTTGCCAATTTCCCAAGCTCAAAATCAAGAAACCGTGACTATTGCTACTTATTACCCCGCACCTTTCGGAGTTTACAATGAATTAAGAGCTCAGAGAGTGGCAATAGGCGAACATTATGTTGACAGCACCCAGTATTGTTGGGAGGGAGTCTGTCCTGCCGCTGGAATTCCTAATATTGATTTAGCGGTAGAGGGCCAGACAAGGCTTGGAGCATTATCTGAAAACCCGCTTGCACCCGGCCCAGCCCTGCTAGTCAGAAAGCCAACTAACTCTGTTTCCGGAGATGCCTCAACTGCGGTAGCTATCTTTCGTTCTCAAGATGCAAACTCGACAGATCCAAATCTGTATGGTGACCTTACAATCTATGGTTTTCATGATTCGAACGAAAATTATATGGATAATACAATGATGTTGTATGCTTCCAGCGGCGGCTACGCCGATAATATTGAAATAGCCGCGAGCGACCCTAATGGCACTATCCGGTTTAATACTGCCGGATCTTTGGAGGCTCACGAGCGCATGCGGATTACAAATACCGGCAATGTGGGAATTGGCACAACCAGCCCGCAAGCAAAGTTAGATGTGAATTCAACAACTAGCGGTTTTCTCCCGCCTCGTATGACAGAGGCGCAAAGAAATGCAATTTCTTCTCCGGCACAGGGCTCTGTTATTTTTAATACGTCCTCACAGCGAATAAATTATTATGATGGAAGTAGATGGAGATTGATGATAGGATTCGCTGGAATATATCATATCCAGCGGCGGTCGGACGCGTATGAATTTACATCGGTAGATGGTGCAACGTCGCTATTACCCTATAGCGCAAGTTGGCCCCCTAATTCAGTGCATTGCTCTACTGACAATCGAATTTGTCTGCAAAAGGGCGACAACACGACACATCCCGGAGTTTTACAGCTGCGACTAGAGCCTTATGCTCGCAATTATTGTATTGTAACCCATAATGATGACGATGGCGGTAAGAAACTATATGTAAATCATGATAATGGAGGTAATGCGTGTAGTAATATGCCCAATGGATGCTTAATGATAAGCACTGAATCTTTTTTTTCCTACCGGCCGGATGTAGATCCCTTGGGCGCAGGCAGCGATTCGTTAGGTTTTCTTTGTTTCTAATCGTGTTCTGAAGTATTTAATCGTAGCGCTAAATATTAATTATATTTAGTTAAATCCTTCATTTTAAAAATCGGCCATTCAAAAACCCTCCGAAATAAATCCAAGACTTAACCGAATAGAAAATGAATAGCGAATTTTTACCGGTTTCAAAACACGATTTCAAAAAGCGGGGATGGGCTGAGCTTGACATAATCCTGGTCACCGGAGACGCTTATGTGGACCACCCTTCTTACGGCGCTGCTGTTGTAGGACGCGTTCTTGAGGCAGAGGGTTTTAAGGTTGGCATTATTGCCCAGCCTAACTGGCGAAGCACGGATGATTTTTTAAAGTTAGGCCGGCCTAAACTTTTCTTTGCGATTACTTCCGGTAACGTTGATTCGATGGTTGCAAATTATACGGCTAACAAACGCCCAAGAGCTGTGGATGATTATTCTCCCGGTTCAAGGGCAGGTCTACGGCCGGACAGGGCTTTGATAGTTTACGCAAACAAAGTAAAACAGGCTCATAAAGATTGCCCGATAATTCTCGGTGGCCTCGAAGCCAGTCTTCGCCGGCTATCTCATTATGACTATTGGGATAATGAGTTAAGGCACTCTGTGCTTCTTGATTCAAAGGCCGATATTTTAGTCTACGGAATGGGGGAGATGCAAACGCTCGAAATAGCAAAACGCCTTAGAAGCGGAGAGAACGTTCATTCGCTCAACGATATACGCGGAACAGTAGTTATACGAAAAGATTTAACTTTGTTAGAAGATTATAAACTTATTCCTTCTTTTGAGGAAGTAAAAGAGGACAAAGATAAATACAATTTGGCGTTTCGCGAGATTTATTCTCAAATGAACCCGTTTAGCGCAAAAACAATAGCTCAAAAGCATGCTGATAGATTTATCGTACAGCTGCCGCCGGCATATCCGCTATCAACAGAGGACCTCGACCGTATATACGAACTTAATTACGCACGAAGCGGGCACCCTGTATATAACAAGCTTGGAGGAATCAAGGGTTTTGAGACCGTGCGTTTTTCGATAACATCTCACAGGGGCTGCTGCGGTATGTGCAGTTTCTGTTCGCTTTATATGCACCAGGGTCGTATTATTCAAAGCCGCAGCGAAGAATCTATTTTAAAAGAAGCAAAATTGATTTCTCGAATGCCAAATTTTAAAGGGACAATAACCGATATCGGCGGGCCAACGGCAAATTTGTATCAGGCAAGCTGCAGGCGCTGGGCAAAACAAGGCTTTTGTGAAAACAAAAATTGTATAAACCCTTCTCAATGTAAAAATCTTGAATTGGGATACAAAAAGAGCATTGATTTATACAGAAAAATTGCGCAGATTCCCGGAGTTAAACATGTTTTTATAAGCAGCGGTTTCAGGTATGATTTATTAACCGAAGACAATGCAGAAGAATATTTAACCCAAGTTTGCAAATTCAATATCAGCGGGCAGATGAAAGTGGCACCCGAGCATATAGTTGAGGCGGTTTTAAAAAATATGAATAAACCATATGTTTCTTCGTATGAAAAATTCCTTAAAAAGCTCGATAAAATAAATATGAAGATTAAAAAAAAGACGTATCTCGTTAATTATTTTATAGCGAGCCATCCTTCATCCGGCCTAAAAGAATCGCTTGAACTTGCTTTATATCTTTCAAAGCGAAGAATTAACCCTGAGCAGATTCAGGATTTTATACCTTTGCCGATGACTTTTGCCTCTTGCCTTTACTATACAGGTGTAAACCCCATAACTTCCGAGCATGTTTATAGCGCAAAGACATTTAAAGAGCGAAAAATGCAAAGAGCCCTTATTCAGCATAAGAACCCCAAGAATAGGCAATTAGTACTTGAGGCTTTGAGGATTTTAAAGGCTGAACATTTGGGCCGGGTTTTCTTTAAATAGTTACGAAGGTTACAGCAATCAAGTGATTTCAATGTAACATTCGTAACTTAATCCTTCTGCCGAAGGCAGAAGGATTAACGTAACGTCCGTAACCTTCGTAACCTACAAAAAAAGACCCCTCCCCCCGTAAAGGAGAGAGGGTCCGTGGCTTTGGCCCTCTTACGAGAGCCCTATATAAAAAATAACATTTTTGTATGTATATATTCAATGCTTTTAGGGGGTATTTATGAAAACGTTTACGGTAGCGCGAATGCACGCGAACTTAAACCTTGATAGTTTTATAAAGTATAAACACGAATATACGCTAATCAAATGCTGATAACTACGAATGAGAAACAAAGGCGGTAAAAACCATTCGCGACTATTCGTGTTAGATTCGCGAATATTCGCGTTATGGGGTTTACCCCGTTAGAGAATTGGTTTTTATGTTGTTTTTACTCAAAGGTTTTGTTAAAGCAGGTATATATTTTTTCTCTAATGGGGTTTACAAAATGTAAATTTAGGTTAAAATAATTAAGTCCCATATACATTCTGTCCAATAGGGTGGTTTTAGTTGATCGAGAAAGAGATAAAATATTAAAATGAGACAGCAGGAGTTCGTCATAAGTTCGTTAGGCATAGTTAGCCCTAATGGTATAGGAAAAGAGGCGTTTTGGAAGTCGCTTGAAGAAGGCCGTTCTGCGATTTCAAATATTGAGTCTTTTTCAACGGAGAAATTTTCCGTCAATTGCGCAGGGGAAATAAAGAATTTCGACCCGAAAGTGTTTCTTGGCCCAAAAGGCCTGCGGAATTTAGACAGAAGTTCACTGTTTTTGATGACAGCGGCAAAATTAGCACTTGATGATGCCAAACTCGCAATAACCGAATCAAACACTGACGACATCGGAGTTGTAACCGGTACAACTTTTCCGCATTTATGGTCTATGATTGAATTCGACAGAGAAGTTTTTAAGGAAGGATTGGATTTTTCAAATCCCGCGCTTTTTCCCTCAACTGTTTTAAATGCAGCTTCTTCTCAAGTGTCTATCCGTTTTAATATTCAAGGGTTTAATGCTTCTGTAAGCACAGGCTATACTTCCGGCCTACAAGCTTTAAAGTATTCGCTTATGATGCTTGAGACAGGTAAAGCCAAAACGGTTTTTTGCGGGGCGGTTGAGGCGCTCGCGCTTTCTTTATTTTTTGGTTTCTATAAATTAGGTTATATGGCAGGAATAAACGGGCAAATGATTAGTTGCCCGTTTGACAAGCGCAGAAATGGGCCAATGTTTTCAGAAGCGGCTGCGGTTTTTTCTATAGAGCATCCTGAAACCGCACAAGCGCGTCAGGCTGAAATTTTAGCGAAGATACGAAGTGTCGCGTGCTATTTTGATGGTTTTAAGATAGCAAGAATTCATCCGGATGGAGAAGGCCTTGAAAAAGCAATAGTAAAAGTTTTAGATGAGGCAGGTGTGGCTACAACTGATATTGATTATATTTCAAGCTGTGCCAATTCTTCATTTGAAATGGATAAGACGGAAGTGAAAGTTTTACAGAAAATTTTTGGCGATAACCTTTCAAGGATACCAGTAAGTTCTATAAAATCAATGCTGGGAGAAACGCTTTCTGCAGCCTCAGTTTTGCAGATAGCTTCTTGCATCGGAGCGATGAAGAGCGGCATAATCCCGCCTACAATAAACTACAAAGAAAAAGACCCGGAATGTGATATTGATTGTGTTCCCAATAAAGCGCAGAAAAAGGATGTAAAATTAGCTTTAGTTGTTTCTTTCGGCCCTGGAGGGTATAATAGTGCGTGTGTTTTGGAGAAATACGCAGATGATCACGGATAAAAAGCAGATAGTCACAGATTATTTAAAACGTATCAGGTCCCACGTAACAGGTAACAAGTTTTTACGAACGTGATACCTGCTACTTGATACGTGTTACTTTTTAAACAATTTACGATCATCTGTGCAAGATATGAAAGACCTAAAAAACAAAACTGTAATTATAACTGGGGGTTCAAGAGGGATAGGCAAGGCTTGTTGTCTTGCATTTGCCAAGGCCGGCGCCAATATAATTTTTACTTTTAACAAAAGCCAGAAAGAAGCTGACGAACTGGCTGCGCAAATTAAAAATCTTGGCGTGGAGTGTTTAAGCATACAGGCAGATGTGCGGGAATATAATCAGTGCCGTACAATTATTGAAAAAGCAATCGAACGGTTTAAGGAAATAGATGTTTTGATAAATAATGCTGGTATTACAAAAGATAAATCGCTTTTTATGATGCTTCCGGAAGAGTGGCATGATGTTATAAATACAAACCTTAACGGAACTTTCAATATGACGAAAGCCACAATCATAACCTTTTTAAAGCAGAAAAAAGGCTGCATAATCAATATGAGTTCAGTAAGCGGCATTGTGGGGCTGCCGGGACAATCGAATTACAGCGCCTCCAAGGCAGGTATAATAGGTTTTTCAAAAGCGCTGGCAAAAGAAGTCGCAGGGCAAAATGTCCGAGTAAATGTAGTTTGTCCGGGTTTTATCGAAACTGATATGGTTGGTTCTATACGCGAAGACATCAAAAAAGAAGTCTTAAAAAGCATTCCGCAAAAACGTTTGGGAAAAGCAGAAGAAGTTGCGGATTTGTGCGTGTTCTTAGCTTCCGATAAAGCATCATATATTACAGGGGAAACAATAAAGATAGATGGCGGGTTGGCGATTTGAACATAGAAGCGGATTACCGCGGAACAAGACACGGATAAACGCAAAGATATCTGTGCGTAAATCCGCGTTTAGATCCGCGACTATCCGCTTCTAATTATTAAAGGAGGATTTATGTCTGACATAGGTGATTACAAAAGTGAGATTAAAAAGCTGGTTGCTGATATTGCCGAAAAAACTCCGGAAGAAATAACGGATGATGCCAAGTTCAGCGAAGATTTAGGCATTGACAGTATGATGGCGCTTGAAATAGTCGCCAGCATAGAAAAGAAATATAAAGTTGTTATTCCTGAAGGCGAAATTCCAAACATACGGTCTTTACAGAATATATATGATTTAATAAAAAAATTAGTTTCAAAATGATGTTTTGCACCGCAAAACCGCAAAGAAGACGCAAAATCGCAAAAAAAAAAAAATCATTTGCGCTTTTACGGCCTTTTGCGTCTTTGCGGTGCGGAGAAGTCATCTTGACATAGTTCATCAAATATGATACACTTTCTATGGAGGTGGATGATATGCCTACGAAGAACCCGCGTTTAAATGTAGTTTTAGAACCGCCAGTATATAACGTTCTAAATGTTCTGGCACACCGCAAGGGAATTTCTTTGTCGCTTTTGGCCAGGGATTTAATAAAAGAAGCATTGGAAATTTATGAGGATCTTTATTGGCAGCGTGTTGCAAATTTACGGGAGAAAACCTTTTCCTATAAAAAAGCTTTGTCGCACAAAGATATTTGGGAATAATGGCGTACAACATTTTTTATCATTACGATATCCCAAAGGACCTTTCAAAAATTCCCGGTAATATAAAGAAACGTATACGTAAGGCAATTGAACAGCGTTTATCGGAAGAACCCTTGAAATATGGAGAACCTTTAAAAAGGAGCCTTCACGGTTATTGGAAGTTGCGAGTAGGAGACTTTAGGGTTATTTTTAAAATCGAAAAAGAAAATATCGTAATTTTAAAAATTGGCCACAGGCATGATATTTATTCTAAAGTCGACTCACGCTTGTAAATGAAATCTGTGATCATCTGTGTAATATAAAATTATAAATATGGAAGGCATTTGGGATATAAATAAAATTCAGGAAATACTGCCGCAGAGGTACCCTTTTTTATTTATTGATAGAGTTATATCAATTGATGAAAAAGAGGGTAAAGTAACCTGCCTTAAAAACTTTACTGCAAACGATTATTTTTTCACCGGCCACTTTCCCGGTAAGCCGGTTGTGCCTGGTGTCATTATTATTGAAGCAATGGCGCAGGCAAGTATTATTGGTTTTGCCGCAATTAAGCCTGAAATTGCAAGTAAGCATCCAACTTATTATCTCGGCAAGGTAGAAGCAAAATTCAGAAAAGCCGTAACTGTGGGCGACCAACTTATCATAGAAGTAAAAAAAGAAAAAATAGTAAATAATGCAGGCGTAGTTACTGCTGTGGCAAAACTTAATGGAGAAGTGGCGGCTGAAGCTAAAATTATGTTTGGAGTAATTCCAAATAATCAAGCAAGTGATAATAAATAGCTGGAGAAATAACCAAGCTCCAAGATACAAAAACCAAACAATGACCAATAATCAAATTCCAATAATCAAACAAAAGGGCTAAAGAATTCGATTTGGAAAAAAGAACTACCGAATTCGCCAAGGCTGTAATCAGGATATGTAAAGATTTACCCAGAAATTCAATGAATGATAGATTGATAGGTCAAGTAGTTGGAGCATCTGGTTCTGTTGGGGCAAACTATCGAGAAGCAAATGATGCTTTGGGAAAAAAGGATTTTATTCAAAGACTTAAGATTGCTCGAAGAGAAGCCAAAGAAAGTCATCATTGGCTTGAGCTTATTTCTGAAGCTAACACGCATAAAGTAGATGAGATCAAACCGTTGACACAAGAAGCTGTAGAGCTTAAAAATATTTTATCAGCAATTATCAATAAGTCAGAATAGTTTTGTTTGGTTATTGATTGTTGAGATTTGTATATTGTTTGGAGCTTGTATCTTGGTTATTGGTTATTCATTTAAATATTTGTGTAAAACAATATGATTAACAGAGAGGTCGTGGTAACTGGTCTAGGCGCTGTTACCTCAATAGGTATAGGAAAGGAAGAATTCTGGTCAAATGTTTTAAAAGGCAAATCCGGCATAAGCGATGTCACTTTATTCGATACTTCAAAATTTAAACGTCATCGCGCCGGTGAAATAAAAAATTTTAATTCATCCGATTTTATACCTGAAAGTATCGCAAAGTTCATCGGCAGGGCTTCCCAATTTGCTATAGCTGCAACTAAACTTGCCCTTGAGGATGCCAATCTTACCTTAGATGACATTGAAATGCAAAAACTTGCAATAATTATCGGTACAACAATGGCTGAATCCAATGTAATGGATTTTTCCGGAGAAATGTTTATCAAAGAAGAGTGGGGTAGAATTACAAAACAGCTTCTGGTAAACACATTTTCTCCTTCCATTACAAGAAGCATAGGTTATTTTCTAAAAGCGAAAGGCGAAAATCTCCTAATACCCAATGCCTGCGCAGCCGGAAATTACGCAATCGGATATGGTTTTGATTTGATACGAAAGGGTGAAATTGAATTTGCTATAGTTGGCGGTGCTGAGGCATTATCGAGAGTAGCATTTCAAGGTTTTCAAAGATTATATGCAATGTCACCTGAAGTTTGCTCGCCATTTGACAAGAACCGGCAAGGTATGCTTCTTGGAGAAGGCGCCGGCATTTTGATATTAGAATCTTTGGAAAGAGCAGTAAAAAGAAACGCGCCCATATATGCAAAAGTTTTGGAATATGGTTTATCCTGTGATGCTTACAATATGACAATTCCAAATAGAATTGGAATAAAAAAAGCTATGGCAAAAGCTATAAAAAATGCAAATATCTCGCCCAATGAGATAGATTATATCAACGCTCACGGAACCGGTACAGTGCAGAACGATAAAGAAGAATCGAATGCAATAAAGGAAATTTTTAGAGATGAAAAAGTAGCTGTCAGTTCCATAAAATCAATGTTGGGACACACTATGGGTGCCGCAAGCGCCTTAGAGGCACTTACCTGTTGTCTTGCCTTAAAAGAAGATATAGCTCCTCCTACTATCAACTTTAAAACCCCTGACCCGCAATGTAACATTGATTGTGTTCCTAACCAAGCAAGAAAAATCAAAATCAACAAAGTTCTAAATAATGGTTTTGCCTTTGGCGGTAATAACTGTTGTGTGGTTCTGGGGAAAGCATAGTCAAAATTAGCTATTTATGTGGTGTAGTAAAAATAGTTATGCCGAAAATAACGTACAAAATAGAAATAGTTAGCTTGTCCAGGCCTTATCTTATGAACGATTTGTCAAAGATACCCACTATATTTACTTGTTTATTAGAATAAGCGCTAATATATATATAGCTTATAAATTACAAAATAAAAATGGAAAACAATTTTATAATTAAAAGATGTAAACGCTGTGGATTGCCAAGCGCTTATCCGGGGATTCTATTGAATGCAAACAAAACTTGCAATTACTGTTCATATTTTGATTTGTATAAGGATAGAGAAATAATTATCAAGAGGCAATTAAAAGAAGATTTTACTAGAATTATAAATAATGTTAAAAGAAAAAACAATAAATACGATTGCATTGTAGCCTATAGCGGAGGAAAAGATAGTTCATTTCTCCTATCGTTTCTCAAAAAGAAATTTAAACTAAAAATTTTAGCACATACCTTAGATCATAGTTTTACTTCAGCGCAGGCGTTTGTAAATATAAAAAAAATTACAAAAGCTCTTAAGATCGATTCAAAAATTACGAAACCTGACATACGAGTTATGAAAGAATTGTTTCGATTTGCTTTAACAGAAAATATACCTTACCCAAAAGAAATATTGGCAATGATGAGCCAAGTTTGCGCTGTCTGTTGGGGAATGGTATTTGGTACAACAATACATTTAGCTACTCAGCTAAAAATACCTCTTATGTGCATAGGATTTACTCCTGGCCAATATCCCTCCATAAGTTTAGAGAATTTTTTGAAGGTTGAATCATGTTTATTTCTTTCGAAAAAAGTATATAAAGATGACCCTATGGATGTAATAAAAATCCTTACCGATCCAATAATTGAAAAATTTGGCGAGAAAGTTCGTAAATATTATTTCAGAAGTCAGTATATTCCAAACGACTTATTCGTTCCAAAAATATTACTTCCTTTCCATGTGCTCATTGATTACGATGAGAAAACGATACTTAAAGAAATCACAAACTTAGGGTGGATTAAGCCTTCAGATACTGACTCTTGTTCGACAAATTGCCTTATAAATACCTTAAGTAGTTATATCACTGTAAACAAAAACGGCTATCATCCTTATATAGGTGAATTAAGCCAGCTCGTCCGTGAAGGAAAAATAAAACGAGAAGAAGCTATAGAAGCCGAAAAAATTGAAAAAGAATCTTATGCAATGAAATTTTCGTGTAAAAAGTTAAAGTTAAATAAACATTATCTAATTAAAAGATAAAAAATGCCAGAAAAATATAATAATTGTCCTTCACAGGTAAAGAATTTTAAAAGTGTAATAAATAAAAGTTTACATATACTGAATAACGTTGATTCAAAAGTTTTTTTCTCGCCATATTCTACAATTCCAATCATTTCGCAAATGTTAGGACTTAACACTCCTATAGCGGGTAGTGGAGATTACCCTTATTCAATTACCTCAATTATTTTTCAGATTGAGAAGGAAAAACAAATATTGCAAGAATTATTCAATATCCCACTTATTGAAAAACGGAAAATTATTGATGAAATATATGAAATGATAGCACCAGTTTTATTAGGTGAAGAGGACAATTATATAGAGCTTTTGTTCAATATTAAATATAAAAATGAATTAAGGTTTGCGTCAATCGATAGTAAAAATAATTTTAAGAGATTATTTAAGGAAAAATTTTCTATACTGCAACCATTTATCGCGCGTTTCAATAATAAGAAAGGTGATTTTGGGTATATCGTTCATTACGGTTATTTAGAAGATTTATATAGGGAATATGATTTTTTACAAAAAATTCCAAACTCGCTTGCTAATGAATGGCGTCAATATTCTTATCCGATAGTCAACGAAATATTAATAAAAGGTGTTAATACCCGCGTTCCAGGCGTTAAATCCGATATCAATGGTTGGGTAATTTTTGTTACTAACCACACACGAGAATTACTTGAAAGCGGAAAGCTACGAAAACATAAGATTCTACAGGCTGCGCGATTAGCGGAAAAATTAGGAGCTAAAATTATCGGTATGGGCGGGCTTATTGCCTCATTTGCACAGGGTGGGTATTGGCTTTCTGAACAAATGCCAAATGTTGGTTTCACTACGGGGCATGTATATACTATCGGAAATATTATAGAAATGGCGAGAAATTGTTCAAAAAAAATTAATCTAAATATTAAAAAAGCAACGATAGCGATAGTAGGAGCGGCAGGTTCTATTGGTTCTGGTTGCGCTAAACTTATTGCGGAAGACAAGCCTAAACATTTTATTCTTCTTGATCTTAGTACGTTTAGCGCAACTCAGAAATTGGAGGAACTTAAAAACAATTTGCAAAACATTTCTCCGAAAACAAAAATAGTATTATCTAATAATTTCTTTGATGTTAGACAGGCTGACTTGGTGATTGTCGCTACAAATTCTCCCACGTCTATTATAAAGCCAGAATATCTCAAAAAGGGAGCAATAATTATTGACGATTCTTTTCCGAAAAACGTTTCCAAGGAAATTCTAAAGATAAGGAATGACATAATTTTATTAGAAGGAGGAATGATGCGGCTACCAATTTCCATAGATATTACTTCGGCACGTAATATGCCTGACCTAATGGATCTGCCATTAACACGTGCAGCTAGTTGTAAGGAAACTTATGGTTGCCTTGCGGAAGTTTTAGTTTTGGCTTTGTATGGTTATAAAAAAAATTATGCTTTAGGATACGCTGATCCAGTATTAGCTAAAGATATAGTAAACCGCGCAAAAAAAATCGGTTTTTCTTCAGCTCCTCTGCAATGTTTTGACGAAGCGATTGACGACAAAAAATTCATATTAATAAAGAGGATTTTAAAAAAAGAAAGACAAATTGTTTAATTTTTTTTATTATGGATAGATACGATGTGGTTGTAATCGGAGCAGGTATTGGAGGGCTAATCTGTGGCATTTATTTAGCTAATGCTGGTTTAAAAGTATGCATCATAGAAAAAAATGCTAATGTGGGAGGTTATTGTGCTTCCTTTACAAGAAATAACTATAAATTCGATATAGGTGTTCACTATCTGGGTGGTATCAAAAAAGGACTTTTAGGTAAGATTCTGGAAGAACTTGACTTAAAAGATAGAATACAGTTTAATCAATTTGATCCGGCCGACAAGATTATTATCGATGGAAAAAAAATTTATATTAGAGCAGATCCAAAAGAGACAATCAAAGAATTTATAATTAATTTTCCAAAACAGAAAGACAATATTGAGAAATTTTTCAGCTTTATAATGGAAAATAATTTTGCTCAAATATATAAGAAAGTTAGCGGTTTAACATTTAGGAATTTATTGGATAGTTTTTTTGACGATTATGAACTAAAAACGATGATTGAAGGATTAACATATAACATTGGTATTTCAGCCAAATTTGTAGCAGCAATAACTGCAGTGATTTTATATAAAGAATACTTATTGGACCCTGGGTATTATCCCATTGGGGGAATGCAGAATTTTCCAGATGCGTTAGCCAATAAATTTGAACAGAATGGCGGTAAAATAGTTTTAAATAAGGAAGTTGAAAATATATTTATCCAAAATAAAAAAGTGAAAGGAGTGAAGTTAACTACTGGAGAATTAATAAACTCTAAAATTTTAATTTCTAACGTTGATGCTAATCATACATTTAAAAAACTTTTAAATAAAGTAAACAGTAAAGGATATAATCTTTTAAAAAAGCTATATATATCTCCTTCTTTGTTCGTTGTCTATCTAGGGCTTAAAGAAAATCTAACTAACCTTACAAATGAAACTTGTAATATATGGAGTTTTGATAATCCAATCCAGGACAGCTATTTTTCTAACTTAAAGAAAAATCTTAAAAATATACCATTTGTCATGGTGAGTTTTCCATCTGCTCACGAATATAGAGAAGAAGACAAAATATCTAATAAAAGTACTATGCAAATTTTTCAATTTGCACCATTTGAATCTAAAAGATTTTGGGAAGGCAGTAAAGACTTGATGTATCAAAAAACTATTGAGCGAGTGGAAAAAATTTTACCTGGTTTAAAAGATGAAATAAAAATAAGCGTTCTTGCTACTCCTTTTACTTTTTATAAGTATACCTATAGTAAAAATGGCGCTGCTTTTGGTTGGCTTTCTACCATTGATCAACTAAAATCAACAATATTTCCATGGAAAAGTGAAATAAGCAATCTTTTTTTTGTGGGTCATTGGGTCACCACGGGCGAAGGACAAGGTGGTATTTCAAAAGTGATATTTTCTGCAAGAAAAATAGCTATGTTAATTCTTCATGAGATAAGACAAAAAAAGTAAATATGACTTTATTTGCAGCCTCATCTTTATTAATATTTGTTACTAGTTTGAGTTTAGCAATTTTTTTATTATGGGATAAAGCTAGGCAAAAACTTAGAAGGATTCTAGCAATCTTTTGCCTTTTTGCTGTCATATGGGGTTGGGCCGGTTTTAAGTTGGCTGTTGCAGGCTCTATTGAAAAGGCGTTTTATTGGTGGCAGATAGGATATATCTGCATAATCTTTACACCGGTTATATATTCTCACTTTGTTTTTACCTTTCTAAATTACCGCAAAAAATTTTTAATTTTTTCATTTTACAGCTTAGCGCTAATTTTCTTATTGTTTACATTTCTATCAGAAAAACTATTTTTAGGCAATTTGCGTTTTTCCTTTGAACAAATTTATTGGGTTGATTGGGTAAAATATAAAAATCCGATATGGCTGGTATTTTACATTTATTTTTATTGGATAATATTAGGATATTCATTTATGCTGCTCCTAAAAGAATTAAGATGTTCATCTGGATTGAAAAAAGAGCAGATTAAATATTTCATTCTTGGTTCAATGATGGGATGGCTAGGCGCTCACGGAGATTTCCTTCCTGTCTTTAGGATAGAAATATATCCATACTCCAATTTCCTAATTGTAATATATCCCGCTATTTGGGCCTACGCCATCCTGAAATACCGTCTCATGGACATCCGCGTTTTTATTTCTCGCGCCGTTACGTTTATAATAAGCTATACCTTTTTATTAGGCGTTCCTTTTTTCTTTGCTTACAGAATGTATCCAGTTTTATACCCTATATGGGGAAAGCATTGGTGGCTTGCACCGGTTGGCCTTATGACATTTTTTGCAACACTCGCTCCTTTAGCTTATGATCAAATACGAAGAGGGGTTGAGAATAGATTTTTAGCTGAACAAAAACGCTATCAAAAATTATTACTTCAGGCAGCAAGCGGAATGGCAAGGGAACATAATTTAAATAGATTATCGAAGCTCATTGTGTATATTGTTAAAAGGATTGTTAAGATTGATTTTGCTGCAATTTTTCTTGAGGATAAAGAACATAAAACATATAGACTTAAGGCAATACGTGATTCTGGAGTAGGGGGCTATACTTTAGAGTTTGCTTATGATACTGAGTTTATTAGATTTTTAAAAAATAACAAAGAGCCCTATTTATATGAAGAGCTTCCTCTTGGTGTGCAGAGTTCGCTAACTTTTCCAAAACGTATAAGTCTGATTTTACCGTCTTTGATTGAAGATAATCTTTTGGGTTTCGTGGTTCTGGGAGAAAAAAGCAATCGTGAACCATATTCAGAAGATGACATAAATGTATTTAAGATACTTACCAATCAGGCAGCGATGACTATCGAGAACTGTTTGTTTTTCGATGAATTTAAAAACGCGCAAGAAAAAATATTTACTGCGGAAAAATTAGCTTCAATAGGCGGTATGGCTGACGGAGTTGCGCATCAGATAAAAAACCGGCTTAATCATTTTTCTATAGCATCAGGAGAACTCAAGTGCGAAATAGAAGATTTCATTTCTAAGCGCAAACCACTTGTTGAACAAAATCCTGATTTAGCTAAAACTTTTGAGTACGCTATTGAAATAGCCAATTCTTTGATAAAGAATGTAAAGATGACAGATGGTATTGTAAGAGGCATATTAACTTATGCTCGTGTTGAAGAAAAAGAAACATTCTTTTCTCATTTTTCCCTGAAGGAAGTCATCGATGCTGCACTTGAGTTGCTTAAGATAAAACATGAGCTTCAGGAATTTCCTTTGCAGATTGACTTAGATAATTGTGATATGATTTATGGTGTAAAAGCGCAGATTATGGAATCAATGTATAACATTCTCGACAACGGCTATGAGGCTAGTTTGGATAAGAAACATCATCTCTCAAGAGAGGAAAAGGAAAAATTTACGCCTTTGATTAAGCTTAAGCTTACAGAAGGAAGTAATAATTACCGTATTGAAATTTCCGATAATGGATCAGGCATTAAAGATGAAGCCAAACAAAAGATATTCGCCCCATTTTTTACCACAAAATCCTCCTACAAATCAGGAACCGGCATTGGTATGTATGTGGTTAGAAGAATTGTCGAAGAAAACCACAAAGGCCGAATCTGGTTCGAATCCGCCCATATGCAGGGAACAAAGTTCATAATCGAATTGCCGAAAAAATAAGTATTATTTAATTTGTGTGATTGGTATCTTTATCGTAACCTTTGTTCCCTTTATTTCACCACTTTCCACCCCAATCTCTCCCTTATGTTCCTTGATTATGCCATAGATAATTGACATACCTAAGCCGGTTCCTGTATCTTTGGTAGTGTAGAAAGGGTCAAAGATATGTTCTAAATCTTTCTTAGCAATACCTTTTCCAGTGTCACTGATGGTTAGTTCGATATAATCAGGGTTTGCTTTAGTTGCTACACTTAACTGCCCACCTTCTTTCATTGCATCAATTGCATTTAAAAATAAATTACAAAATACCTGCTGCATTTGATTCGGATCTATACTTAAAAGAGGGAGCGAGTTGTCATAATTCCTGACCAGTGCGATTTTATACTTAATAAGGCTATTGCTAAGCAGGGAAAGCGTCTGATCAATGACTTGATGGATATTAACTTCGCGTAACTGTAGTGGCTTTGGCTTGGAGAAATCCAGGAGTTGCTGAACGATGTCGTTTATTTTGTTTACTTCCATGCTTACAATCTTATGAAATTTCTCAACAAACTTAGGGTCAGTGTATTTCTCGGGCAGGTATTCAGTAAAAGTCTTAATGCCGGTTAAAGGATTTTTTATCTCATGTGCCATACCAGCAGCAAGAGTACCCACTGCCTTAAGACGTTCCGCGCGTTTTAATTCTTCTTGTGCTTTTTGAAGCTCGTCAGCTAGAGCTGCTTGGGAACCCTTGAAAAAGTATTTATCAATAAAGGATTGGATGGCATTCTTCAAGGGCTGGAATAGTAAAGTAAATATAATCAAAAAACCTATAGTCAAGGATATAGATTTATAACCTACGAATCCACGGAAAGAAGATTCTACGATGTAGATTAGAATAAAATAACTTACAGTAATTAATGTAACTAAAATCGAATAAACAGCAGTTCTTTTAATGACAATGTTTATATCGAGCAAATGATGGCGGAGGATGGCGTAGGTAGCAATTCCTGCCCAGAGACTTCCGAGATAAGTTAAAAATGGCAAAAGGGGAACATTTACGTCGTATCCTAGAAGAAAATTTCCGCTACCTCCTGCAAATCCAAGAAACGTGCTCCAAAATAAATATTTCAATTGATTTCGTCTTCCTCCTGATGAATTTATGTATGCCTCGAATAATTTGCGTAGAGAATATACAACGCAAATACTATAAAAGATAGCCAGAAAGTGATAAGCTAAACCCGGTATGGCAAAATATTTAACATAAAATTTAGGTACCACATCTGCTACCATATATTTTGTTGGAGACAGGCCGATAAATATAATATTTAATAAATAAGCAAGGCGTATTGCCCAGCCTTTATTCTTGATTTGTAAAAACGAAATAGTGAAATGGAAGAAAAATGTTGATATAAAGAATACCCCGATTAAAAGTAAGTGTGCCCAAAAAAAAGCCGTTTGATATTTATCGCAGGATATCAACCAAATTTGACTAAAACTCCACAAGAATACACTAAAAGAGTGCAAACCGTAAAGCTTATGGCTTTTCTCGGTGCCTTTAACAAACAGAAAAATTCCAAAAAATAACGATACCAAAGCTTCAATCCATAAGGCAATAACAAAATTAATTAGTAAAGAGTTCATGTGTTAAATGGTAATTTAATTATAAAACTTGTTCCTTTGTTTTCTTTAGATTCTACTTCAATAGTTCCCCTATGTTCCTTGATTATCCCATAGATAATTGACATACCTAAGCCGGTTCCGGTTTCTTTGGTGGTGTAGAAAGGATCGAAGATATGTTCCAGGTCTTTTTCAGAAATGCCTTTGCCGGTGTCGTTGACAGTTATTTCTGCGTAGTCAGGCATTGCTTTGGTAGCAACACTTAACTTACCGCCTCCTTTCATTGCCTCTATGGCATTGAGAAAGAGATTGCAGAATACTTGCTGCATCTGATTAGGGTCTATAGAAACAGAGGATAGAGAACTATCGTAATTCCTAATCAGTTTAATTTTATATTTGATAAAGCTATTGCTAAGCAGGGAAAGAGTTTGGTTAATGATTTTATGGATATTGGATTCCTGCAATTTTAACGGTTTTGGCTTGGAGAAATCTAAGAGCTGCTGGACAATATCGTTTATTTTGTTTACTTCCATACTTACTATCTTATGAAACTTCTCAACAAACTTAGGGTCAGTGTATTTCTCAGGCAGGTATTCAGTAAAAGTCTTAATGCCGGTTAAAGGGTTTTTAATCTCATGTGCCATTCCTGCAGCTAAAGTACCTACTGCTTTAAGGCGCTCAGCGCGTTTTAACTCTTCCTGGGCTTTTTGGAGTTCATCCGCGAGAACAGCTTGGGAGGTTTTAAAGAAATATTTATCCACAAAAGACTGGATTAAATTCTTAAGTGGCTGGAATATTAAGATAAAAAGAGCAATAACACTCAACGTCCAGGGGACAGATTTATAACCTACAAAACCTCGGAAGAGCGATTCCATAATATATACGATAACAAAGTAAGCAATGGTAATCATGGTAACTAGAATAGAATAAACTGCAGTTTTCTTGATGGCGATATTTATATCGAGCAAATGGTGGCGGACGATGGCATAAGACATAATAGCTATATAAAGAATTACAAAAATGAATCCAAAAGGATAAAATTCAACACCATAGTTTTGAATAAAATCAACAGCTGCAAAGGTATAAACAAACAAGGCTAACGGGATATATTTCATTTTTGTGTATTGATTGGAAGAGAGATTTTTTCGTTCTTTTTGTATAAATATATATGATGTTAAAAAAATCCAAACAACAAGACATGTAAAAAATAATAAATAGATTGGATGTAAAGAAGATGCTTTTGGATAATAACCCCAATAATATTTATAATATCCTTGGATAAAATAATTGGTATCCCATAATAATAAAACGAAAAAGCAACCCAATAAATAAGCAGCTATAATTATCTTTTTTTGTTTATTAGCAAAACCCAGAAAAATCGCATTGAAATGAAGCCCTGTAATCGCAAGGAATATCACCCCTGTGTATCCAATCTTTAACCATACCGAGGCGATATCTATTTCTTTGAACTGATATGAAATAGCGTAAGATAGTAACCAGATAAAATTAAAAAAACCGAACAAGCCAAATATTTTATTTATAAAAGCAGCTCTATCTTTAGCAAAAACAAATATACTCAATGAGATGACTAAAAACGCTGCAATAAAATATGGTATTGAATAAATGTTCATTGCATTTATATGCCTTTAGTTAAAATAAAAGTGCTCATAGAAAACGAGGTTGTAGTCTCAACCAATGAGGCGATGATATAATTGAGGAGTAGGTAATTCATATAAATTAAGCAGCAAGCGTTAAGTAGCACGTTTCACGTAGCCTCGCCACCGTATAAAAACATTTAGGCGAGTCCACCTGGGGTGGAGGTAACACGTCTTTTAAAACGTGTTACGTGTTACTTGTTACGTGATACTATTTGGGGATTTTAAAACTTTCTGGACAGTTTCTTTTACTAAAGAAGATTCAAACGGTTTGGTAATGTATTCAAGGATGCCGTATTTACTTGCTTCAGCAGCCGTTTCAACGCTTTGGTATCCGGTAACCATAATCACTTTTATGTTTGGCTTTTTCTGGCGCAGTTCTTTTAGCGCTTCAAGTCCGTTCTTCTGGGGCATTTTTATATCCATAATGATTAAATCAGGGTTTGCTTTCTCAAGATAACGTAAAGCTTCGTTGCCATTGCCGGTAAAGGCCAGATTATAATCTTCGCCCAGGATAAGGTTTAATGATTCCCGGACGCCTTCTTCGTCATCGCAGATAAGGATTGTTTTTCTTTCATTCATAGTTACCTCCATGTTTCTGGTTGCGTTGAACGGTTGCGGTTACGCTGCTCGTTTCGTCATTCGTTTAACGGTTACGTTCGGCTTTCCGTTCCCCAAATTTATCCCAGGCAAGTGCCAGATTGTAACACTGTCTGCTAATTTTGTCATAAGCATCGATTAGTTTTTCGCATAATTTGATGTCAACAAAAGAAAAATATAGATCTTTGGCTTGAGTTAGAGAAACTATCGTTTCGTTAGATTCGGTCATTGCATCATCTAAATACTTTTGAAAACCTTTCCTTTGGTGCCTTTTAGAATGACCTTCGGCTATTAAACGAGGAATCGCTTTAACTGAGCGTCTAAGCTGATCAACCAAATCATATTTTTCTTCGCTCGGCAATTTGGGCAAAATATCCTTAAACGCTTCACACATTGCTTGGTAGCTACTTTGGTAAACCTCCAAATCCTGAAAACTTCGTATAGGCTTTTTATCTTCCATAATGTTTTAGATTTTTTTCACTACGTTTTACGATAAACGTAACCGATACTAGCCGCGCAACCGCAACCAATTGACGCAACCTTTATAGAGCAACGGGTGTTACTACGCAAAGACACATTGCATCCCCTTTACCTATATTTTTAATGTAGTGCGGTTGAGAGGCATCAAAATAAAGAGTTGTGCCTTTTTCTAAAATCTCTTTATTTGTGCCAATTATAATTTCGATTTTTCCACTTAAGACATAGATAAATTTTTCTGCGCCGAGTTTTAATTCTTCTTTATGGGTTTTTCCGCCGCGTTTTAGCTCAATAAGCACCGGCAGCATCTTTTTATTAAAAATATCTTTGGTTAAAATAGTGGAGGAAGCATCTTTGTTGTGGACAAACATATTGGCGCGATATTCTTGTTCTGGTTCGGTTTGGTTGGCTTTAAGTTTGTCTACTTCGCTGTAGAATTGTGGTAGTGTTAGGCCAAGGGCTTTGGCAATTTGCATATGCGATTCCAGAGTTCCGGTCATTTTCCCGGTTTCAATGCGGCTTAAGGTTGCGAGGGCAACATTACTTTTTTGCGAAAGCTCGGCCAAAGTCAGCCCCGCATCTTTACGTAAGTTTCTAATTACTGCGCCTATATTCATTGTGTTATTTTTGTAAGTTAAAAAGTATCAAGTAACAGGTATCGCGCAGCGTGTTTTTAAAGACTTGTTACGTGTTACTTGCTACGTGATACTATCTAAGTATTACCAGTGTAACTTATTTTTGCTGAATAGTCAACTAAATTTTGTGAATAAGCAAATGTTTAAAGCCCTCAATTCAAAAGAGCAAATAAAAGTCTTTTTTCCCAAAACAAAATGCGATATACTGATGGAGAGCTGTCAATCGTCAGCTTTCAGCTATCAGCAATTGACAGCAAATAATAATTTATGGAAATAAAAAAAGTACTAGTCTTTAATCCTTTTGGCATCGGAGATGTTTTATTCAGTACGCCGTTGGTGCGGAATTTGAAAGAAAACCTACTCGGCGTTTCTGTGCACTATCTTTGCAATAAGCGCGTTTACCCGTTGCTTAAGAACTATTCATTTCTTGATAAGGTATTTATTTTTGAAAAAGATGAGTGGAGGGATGCGCTAAAAAAATCAAAATTAGCGTTTCTTAAAAAAACGGTTTCCTTTTTCAGGGAGATAAAAAAAGAAAAATACGATGTTGTTTTCGACCTTTCTTTAAATTCTCAATACGGCTTTTTCCTAAAAATGAGCGGTATTAAAAAACGTATAGGTTTTAATTTTAAAAACAGAGGAAGGTTTCTCACAGATAAAATAGATATAACTTATGGCTATAGCGATAAACACGTTGCAAGATATCATCTCGAGCTTCTCAAATTCCTGAATATTACACCAAAAGATTATAAGCTTGATTTGGTTCTTTCCAGAGAATCACTGCAAAGGGTAAAAGAAATTTTTGAAAAAAACAATATTTGCGAAAAAGATACGCTAATTGCCATTTGTCCTGGGTCAGGAGATAGCTGGCGCGATACTGCTTATTTTAAGCGCTGGCCGCAGGAAAATTTTTTGAAACTTTGCGAAGAACTTAAGGAAGGTCTAAAAGTGAAAATATTGCTTTTTGGTTCTAAGGCTGAGATAGATGTATGTTCTTATATCGAAAGTGAGCTAAAAAACGATGTTATAAATTTGTGTGGAAAAATAGATTTGGAGGAATTCTGCACTGCTATTTCTTTATGTAACCTTATTGTTACTAATGACGGTGGGCCTTTTCATATTGCGCAGGCCCTGGGCAAAAAAGCAATAGTTTTGTTCGGCCCGGTAGATGAAAAAGTTTACGGCGCATACCCGGTAACAGATAATTGTGTAGTTTTCGCTAAGCACATTTCCTGCCGGCCGTGTTACAAATCTTTTCGTTTCAGCGGTTGTAATATAGATAAACAATGCCTTAGGGGAATAAGTGTTGATGAAGTATTCCTTGCAGCAAAAACGCTTTTAAAACCCTAGAATCTAGGGCTAATTTTTCTTTACAATCATACTTTCCGGTTGTATAATTTAAAATCTGTAAAGTATTAACGGGTTTTCTTAAAAGGATACGGAGGTTGATGTGAAAGTTCTAAAATTAGGCATACCAAAAGGAAGTTTACAGGAAAAAACTTTAGAGATTTTTAAAAATGGCGGGTTTAATATTTCTGTAGGTTCACGTTCCTACACGCCTTCCATCGATGATATCGAAATAAAGCTAACGCTTTTACGCGCGCAGGAAATGTCGCGTTATGTTGCGGATGGGGTGCTGGATTGCGGCATAACCGGCGAGGATTGGATTCTTGAGAATAATTCAGATGTTATACGCGTTGATGAGCTTTTGTATGCCAAAAGAACCTTAAATTCTGTGCGTTGGGTGATTGCTGTACGTGATGACTCTAAGATAAAAAAACTAAAAGACTTAGAAGGAAAAAGAATAGCCACCGAGTTGGCGAATTACACTAAGAAATTTTTTAAGGAGCAAAAAATAAATGTCGAAGTAGAATTTAGCTGGGGCGCAACAGAAGTAAAAGTTAAAACCGGATTGGTTGACGCAATAGTTGAGCTTACAGAAACCGGTGAAAGCTTACGCGCAAACGGCTTAACGGAAATAGGCACTGTGTGTTCTTCGACAACCAAATTTATCGCAAATAAAGAAGCATACAAGGATGAATGGAAAAAGAAAAAAATTAACTACATACTGCTTCTTTTAAAGGGTGCGCTTGAAGCAAGAGATAAGGTTGGTTTAAAGCTTAATGTTAAGAAAGAAAATCTTCAGAAAATTTTATCAATACTCCCGGCGCTTAAGAAACCGACAATCTCATCTCTGACGCTCGAAGGATGGTATGCACTTGAAGTTATAATTGAAGAAAAAGAAGTAAGAAAGCTTCTGCCGCTTTTTAAAGAAAATGGGGCAGAGGGTATAATTGAATACCCCTTGAATAAGTTAATTTATTAGCAAAGGAACCAGAAACTAGAGAATAATAATTAGAAAGGGATTCTGTTATCTGTACTCTGTAATCTGGTTTCTCCAGAGCGACTAAGAGGAGCGATGGAAAATGCCTTGTGGAAGGAAAAGAAAGCTGAAAAAAGTGAAAAGACACTGGTTTAAGAAGAGAAGAAAACAACAGAGACATAAATCTAGATAATATAATTGGCTGCGCCAAACCTAAGTTCTTGTTTTGCGCAGCCAATTATATTATGTTTGGTAAACTTCTATGATATTTTTTCGAATGTCTACTTCTGTCAAACGCGCAAATATCGAAAACGCTGTTAATTTTATAAAATCTGCGGCAGTAAGCCCCGTTAGAGAATTGCGTTATCTGAGGATTTATCGCGCTGACTCCGCTAGAAAAATATTCTCTAACGGGGTAAAGCAAAATTTTTTCTTGCCGCTTGTAATCTTTTTTATCTCCTGCCTTGGCGCTCTAAATCTCTTTGCCGCGAGCGAACAATCTATTAAAAAGCTTTATGGCGATTATCTCAAAGGTTTGTTCTATGCTGAGGAAGGTAGTTTTGAGCAAGCGTTGACGGAACTTAATAAAGTAAAAAAAGTTGACCCTAATTCCATATATGTAAGATTAAAAATAGCAAGCGTTTTAATACGGATGGGCGCCCTTGAAAAAGCGGAAGCCGAACTTAAAGAAGCAAAGGCGCTTAATCCGGAAAGTTTTGATGCTTCTCTTGGCCTAATTTTTCTCTATTCTTACGGCCAGAAAGATGTAGAGCTTGAAGGTGAATATGAGGAGTTTTTAAAAAAAGCTCATAAATTGAAGCCGGGAGATGTGAAAATCTCCGAATATCTTGCGCAGTTTTATTTTTATAAAAAACAGCCGCAGGAAGCATTAGCGATTTACGAAAATATCGTAAAACAGCAGCCCGAGTATGTTGATGCGCTTTTTTGGCTTGGTTTTTTATATGAAGACCTTAAACGGCGTGATGATGCGATAAAAACCTGGAAAAAGGCTTTGCAAATTTCGCCTAACCATTCCCAGACCTTGAATTCTCTCGGTTATTTATACGCCGAAGAAGGTAAAAACCTCGATGAAGCTGAAAGCATGCTTAAAAAGGCTTTAGAGGCAGAGCCTGATAACGGTGCATATCTTGATAGCATTGGCTGGATTTATTTTAAAAAGAAAGATTACAAAAAAGCGCAGGACTACCTGAAGAAAGCTATAAAATACCAGGAAGACCCGGTTATTTATGAACATATGGGCGATCTCTACATAGCTTTGAGTAAAAAAGAAGATGCGCTTGATTTTTACAAGAAAGGCCTGGAGCGTTTCCCCGATAATAAAGAACTAAAAAATAAAGTAGATAGATATGGAGCAGAAAATAAAGTACCTAAAAAATAAGGCTAACGAAATAAGAAAGCTTATCATCGAGATGCTTGCCAAAGCAGGAAGCGGCCATCCGGGCGGCTCTCTTTCGTCGTCAGATATAATCGCCTGTCTTTACTTTGAAGTTATGCGTCATGACCCTAAAAATCCCGCATGGCCGGATAGAGACAGGTTTCATTTGTCCAAAGGGCATTGCGCCCCCGCGCTTTACGCAACTCTCGCGTTAAGCGGTTATTTTCCACGGGAGGCTTTATGGACTTTACGTAAGCTTAATTCCATACTTCAGGGCCATCCCGACAAACGTGTTCCCGGGGTAGAAGTTGCCAGCGGCTCGTTGGGGCAGGGTTTATCCATTGCTTTGGGAATGGCGCTTTCTGCCAAAGTAGATAAAAAAGATTACCGCGTGTATTGTCTTATGGGTGATGGTGAAATACAGGAAGGCAATATCTGGGAAGCAGCTATGGCTGCGGCACATTTTAAAGCAGATAATTTGTGCGGTATAGTTGACTATAATCATTTTCAGATTGACGGTAGAACTGATGATATCATGAACCTGGAGCCTCTTTTGAATAAATGGGAAGCTTTCGGCTGGCATGCCCTGTCCTGCGATGGACATAATCTTAAAGAACTGCTCGAGGCTTTTAGGATTGCAAAGACGGTTAAATTAAAACCAACAGTTATAATTGCTCACACAGTAAAAGGCAAGGGTGTTTCTTTTATGGAACACGTGGTTGATTTCCACGGAAGAGCGCCTACGGAAAAAGAAAGGGAAATCGCCCTTCGTGAACTTAGTGAAATCGAAAAAGCTGAAGAAGGCATAGAGGAAGAGGAATAATGGCCATAGAACAATTATACCAACGCGATGTTTACGGTAAAACTCTTGTTGAGCTTGGCAAAAAAGACGCAAGGGTTATTGTGTGTGATGCGGATTTATCCGGCTCAACGAGAACGATTTTGTTTGCGAAAGAGTTTCCCGACAGATTTTTTAATTTTGGTGTAGCCGAGCAGAATCTGATGGCGACTGCGGCAGGAATTGCCAGTTGCGGCAAGATAGTATTTGCCTCAACTTTTGCGATGTTTGCCAGCGCGAGAGCGCTAGATCAGGTCAGAAACAGCATATGTTATAATAATTTAAACGTCAAAATCGTAGCAACTCATAGCGGAATAACTGTTGGCGAAGACGGCGCATCTCATCAGGCCTTGGAAGATATAAATTTTATGCGCGCGATACCTAATATGAAAATAATAGTTCCTGCTGACGGCCCTGAAACTCGCGCAGCTATACTTGCTGCCTTCGAAACTAACGGCCCGTTTTACGTTAGATTAGGAAGGTCAAAGGTGGCTTCTATCGAAAGTAAAAAAGATTTTGTTCTGGGGAAGGGCTATATGTGCCGGGAAGGAAAGGGCATAGCATTAATTGCGTGTGGTGTTATGGTCAATGAAGCTTTGGCCGCCGCCGCTGCACTTACGGATAAAAAAATAGATGCTGCAGTATTTAATATTCACACCATAAAACCATTAGATAAATCCTTGATCGTTGATATCGCTAAAAAATACGGCAAAATTATTGTTTGCGAGGAACATCAGGTAACCGGCGGATTATATTCAGCAGTATGTGAAACATTGTCTCATGACTGCCCTGTTTTGGTTGAACATATAGGTGTTGAAGACAGGTTCGGCCAATCGGGTTCACCAAAAGAGCTTATGGAATGCTATGGACTCTCGGCTAATTGTATCGCGAAAAAATGCGAAGAATTTTTACGGAAGTAAAATAAAGGTCTTAAGCCCCGCCAAAATAAACCTTTACCTTAATATTCTAGGCAAATATCCTTCTGGCTACCATAAAATCGAAAGTATCGCCGAACGAATTTCTCTTTTCGATGAATTAACTATTACGATAGCAAAGCATAACGATATAAAAATTTCCTGCAATAAAAGAAATCTCGCCAACAAAGAAAACCTTTGTGTCAAATCTGCAAGATTGCTGAAGAAAAAATATAAAATTCAACACGGCTTCGATATTCGTCTTTTAAAAAGAATACCTGTCGGTTCTGGCCTTGGGGGAGGCTCATCTAATGCGGCTTTAACAATGCTTGCAATAGATGAGCTTTGCGGGTTAAGCCTGGATAAAAATACTTTATACGAATTAGGTAGTTGCATAGGAAGCGATGTCAATTTTTTTCTTGCGCAAAGCCGGTTCGCAGTAATTAGCGGTAGAGGAGAAAAAGTGTTACCCATAGAGGGAAAAACCTTTAAACATACAATCATCTGGCCAGGGTCAAGTCTTGCTACAAGCAAGGTTTATGGTAACTATAGAGCTAAATTGACAAATTTTCTTAATAATGTTAAGATGCTGACTTACGCATTAAAAAAAGGCGATTGCCAGTTGTTAAAAAACAATATTTTTAATGCATTGGAGAATGTCGCTCTTTGTCTTTGTATGGAGTTGTCTGCAGCCAAGATTAAGCTTTTAAAGAATGGAATTTTTTCAAGAGTAACCGGCAGCGGCAGTGCAATATACACGCTTTGTGAAAATTCTTTGCAAAAAAAAGTAAAAAGCATTTTGCCGAAAGATTGGTTCATTTTCCATGTGCAGACATTTTAACCCAGGTATGTTTAATCCCTTTGCTGTAATTACACGGGCACGTCTTCGACAGCCCGTATAAAATGACGGAAGGGGGCGTCGCCCGCCTAAAGCGGGCTCCAGAACAATTTCTTATAAATAAGTAATTGTTCTTTAAACGTGTTTTTACTAGCAGCTTACCCAACAGGGCTTCGGCCTGTTGGGTAAGGCAGGGCAAATTTGTTTTACTAAAGAAAGATACAAATCTTTCAGGTTTTGATTTGTAAAATTTCTTTAATCAGTTATGCAGTTGTTAATTATGTATAATTGCCTCGTGAGGCGCGGGGCGGCAAAAACTGTGTAAGGGCAAATTTTGCTTTGTTTGTTCCGAGCTATTATCGGAGCAGAGCTTGGGTTAAAGGAGGTAAGCTCATGGAGATTACAGAAGTCAGGATTTCACTCAGGGAAAATGAAGGCAAGCGTCTTAAGGCATACGCAACAGTTACATTCGATAACTCTTTTGTTGTAAAGAATATTAAGGTTGTAGAAGGTAATAGTGGCTTGTTTGTGGCTATGCCGGCCAGAAAAGCAAAGCAATTTTGCCCGCGTTGCGGAAAAAAAGTAGACATGGGAAGCCACTATTGCAATCATTGCGGCGTGCAATTACCTCCGCCCCCTAAAGACTTGGGAACAAATAGGCAAACAACGCACCAGGACCTCGCGCATCCTATAAATCAGGAGTTTCGCGATTATCTTCAAAGTAAGGTTTTGGACGCTTATCAAAGCGAAAAAACATTAGGGCCAAGAGAGGAGATTAAAGAAGAAAGTCCGGAAATGCAAAGTTAGAGAAAGGTTAAGGCTAAGGTCAAGGCTAATTAAAAAACGGATTTATTATATTCTCGACCTTAACCTCAGCCTTTTTTGTTTTTATAGATTGCCCGGTAGTGTCCCTGAACCAGAGTCGCCTTCGGCAACACGGTTCAGGGTTAAAAAATTGGTAACACAGCAGAATTTGCCGTGAATCAGAGCAAAGCACGGTTCACGGCAACCCTATACCGTGCGAGCAAAGCGAGCTCTGGTATAGGGTTGGGTCAAAACATGCACTGTGTTTATATCTTATATAGTAAAAAGATTAAGCGATTCTATATTGGCTATACTGAAAATTTGCCAAGAAGGATAGCCGAACATGAACGAGGAAGCACTTGGACAACGGCTAGGTTGCCAGGATTCGAATTGATATTTTGTGAATATTTTGTTTCTCGTCTAGATGCTGTAAGGCGAGAAAAATATTTCAAGACTACAAAAGGAAAAAGATCATTGAAGCTAATTTTGAGAGATTCACTCAACGACAACGATTGCCCGGTAGTGTAATTGGTAACACAGCAGAATTTGGGTCTGTTTTTTGTGGTTCGAGTCCACACCGGGCAGATAGATTACTTAGTAGTACAGCAGAATTTGCCGTGAACCAGAGCAAAGCACGGTTCACGGCAACCCTATACTGTGCGAGCAAAGCGAGCTCTGGTATAGGGTTGGGTCTGTTTTTTGTGGTTCGAGTCCACACCGGGCAGTACTTCGACTCGTTCGCCCTTCGTTTACGAAGGGCTCACTCGCTCAGTACAAGTTTTTAATATTAAACCTCGGGGTGAACGAGGAGAAGTATCCTGAGCGAACGACGAGCGATCCATAATAAGCGTAACCTAATTAAAGCGAGGAGTGAGTCGAAGGATAATGTGGTATGTGTATATTCTCAGTTGCGAGAACGGAGATTTGTACACTGGCATTACAAATAATCTTAAGCGTCGATTCGAAGAGCATGCATCGGGCAAAGGTGGTCATTTCACGAAATCGTTTATAGCGAAAGATATTTTATTTTCCGAAGAGCATCCCGATAAGTCGTCAGCGTTAAGACGCGAAGCTCAAATTAAAGGTTGGACGAGGAAAAAGAAATTAGCGTTGGCCAAAAAAGATTTAGAGCTTTTGAATAAACTATAGCTAATGTTATAAGTATGATACTTTACGAAGAAATATTGCGGGAGTTTCAAAAAAATAAAGCATCTGGCCGCGATAAAGATTTGGAAGATATTAAATATCTAAAATTGGTTAAAAAATCAAAATGAAGTTTGGCTGGAAAACTCAAAAAGAAAAAATTTCTCGAGGTGCAAAAATGTCTGCTGCGAAAAAACTTGAAGGCATCAGGTTGATGAATGAATTAGCAGATAGAGTATTATCTATCCGGCAAAAACTTTTAAGGCGCAAATTAAGAGAAGGTAATTAATCATGAAAAACTTTACCGCAATAATACTTGCAGCAGGCAAGGGTGTGAGGATGAAATCCAATCTTCCGAAAGTTCTTCACGAACTTAGGGAGAAGCCTCTCATCGGCCATGTGCTTTCGCAATTAAAAAAAGTTAAAGCCGTAAAACAAGTAATAGTTGTAACAGGTTATAAAGCATCTTTGGTTGAGGCATATGTAAAAAATAATTTTAAAGGCATTAATTTCGTTCGCCAGCATAAATTACAAGGAACTGCTGACGCCGTTAAAAGCGCGCAGGGCAAAGTAAAACACGATAATGTTTTAATCCTTTGCGCAGATACGCCATTAATAACAGAAAAAACAATTTCTTCATTTATTTTATCTTACCAAAAACAAAATGCTAAGTGTGCGGTAATTTCAGCGTGTGTTGAAACAAACAATGACTTAGGCAGGATTATAAGAGATAGCAACAATAACATTGAAGCTATTTGCGAAAAGCAGGATTTAACGGTATACCTTTCAGGCAGCCAGAGCTTACGGGAGGTTAATAGCGGAATATATGCTTTTGATAAACTTGTACTTTTTGCTAATCTTAAGGAAATCAAAAAGAATGAAAAAAAGGGGGAATATTTTTTCACCGATATAATCGAAATTCTTTATCGAAAAGGCATTCCTATAGAGTCTTATCTTTTAAGCGATAACGATGAGATTGTGGGTGTAAACAGCCGCGGGGAATTGGCCCTTGCGGAAAAGATTTTAAATACTCGGGTAGTTGAGGAGTTTATGGAGGGCGGGGTGCGCATTATTGATCCCCAAACCACATTCATCAAAGATAACGTGAAAATAGGCAAAAATACTTTAATTTACCCCTTTACCTTTATAGAAAAGAATGTTATAATTGGCAGTCATTGTCGCCTTGGCCCGTTCATCCATTTGAGGGAAGGTACGCGCGTTGATAGCGGTGTTGGGCTGGGAAACTTTGTTGAGATTTGCCGTTCCAAGATAGGAAAAACAACACGAATTAAGCATTTTAGTTATATTGGCGACGCAACAATCGGAACAAACGTAAACATAGGCGCCGGCACTGTTGTTGCAAATTATGACGGCAAAACGAAGAGTAAGACCGTAATCGGAAACAACTCTTTTATAGGTTCAGATAGCGTTTTGGTTGCGCCGCTTAATATAGGTAATCATGCCGTAACAGGAGCGGGAAGTGTTGTACGCAGGAACGTTAAATCGAAAACAGTAGTAGTAGGTGTTCCCGCAAGGTTTTTAAAAAAAATAAATAAAAAAACTAAGGGCTAACTATGGATAAAATGATTGTTTTTAGCGGAAATTCAAACCAGAATTTAGCTTCTAAGATTTGCAAAAATCTCAAGCTTAAAATGGGGGGAGGCTTAATCTCTCGTTTTAGCGACGGTGAAGTGAGAATAAAAATCGAAGAAAATGTCAGAGGCAAAGATGTCTTTATTGTTCAGTCCACTTGCGCACCGGTAAATGAAAATATAATGGAACTTTTGATAATGATAGATGCTTTAAAGCGTGCATCTGCAAACCGCATTACTGCGGTAATGCCTTATTTCGGGTATGCTCGTCAGGATAGAAAAGACCAGCCGAGAGTCCCGATAACGGCAAAGCTGATTGCTAATCTGTTAACTGTTGCGGGTGCAAACCGCGTTTTAGCTTTAGATTTACATGCCGGCCAAATACAGGGATTTTTTGATATTCCGGTAGACCACATCTTCGCGATAGATGTTTTCGTAGATTACTTTAAAGAAATAGGCGTAAATAATCTTGTGATTGTTTCGCCGGACGTCGGCGGGATAAAAATGGCAAGGGCATATGCAAAAAAATTTCGCGCCGGGCTTGCCATAGTGGATAAAAGAAGAAACACTCCGGACGCAACTGAAGTTATGCATATATTAGGTGAAGTTGAAGGTAAAAACGTAATAATTGTTGACGATATAATTGCAACTGGAAGTTCTTTAGTTGAAGCAGCTGGGGCAATAAGGCGTGCCGGAGCAAAGAAAATATTTGCTGCCATATCTCACGGAATTTTATCGGCAAATGCCGTAGAGAAGCTGGAAAGCTCTGATATCGATTATCTTGTCATCACAGACTCTATTCCTTTGGACGAGGAAAAGAAGAGCAAAAAAATAAAAATAGTTTCTGTAAGCAAGCTTTTTGCGGAAGCAATAAAACGTATACATTTTGAACAGTCTATAAGCGTGCTTTTTGATTCGATAAGGCGCTAAGCTACTATTAAGGGGGTAAGATGGAAAGGGTAAAGATTGAAGCAATTTTAAGAGAAAAAACCGGCAAAGAAACCGCAAAAAAAGTGAGGTTTAAAGGAAATGTCCCGGCGATTATTTACGGAAGAGGAGCTAATGTTGCCGTGCAAGTCCCGCAAACAGGTTTAAAAACGCTTAATTCAATACATTTTTCTCAGAGCGCGGTAATCGATATGGAACTTGCAAATGCGCAGAAAAAAGAAACTTTTTCAGTGCTGATAAAGGATGTGCAATATAATCCTTTGACTGAAGCAATTATACATATTGATTTTATAAGGGTTTCGCTTGAGGAGAAAATAAAAGTAAACGTTCCGGTTGTCCTTAAGGGCGAGCCGAAAGGTTTAAAAGATGAGGGCGTATTAGAGCAAATATTATGGCAGTTGGTTATAGAAGCGCTGCCTTTGGATATTCCGGCAAAAATTGAAGTGGAAGTATCACACCTTGGCATTGGCAATTCAGTCCACGTGAAAGATATAAAAGTAGCCGGTAACCTTAAAATCGTAAATTCTCCCGAAGAAACAATCGCTACAGTAGTTGAAAAGGTAGAAGAAATAGTAGCTCCTACAGCAGAAGAAGCCGCACCTACCGGCCCTGAAGTTATAAAAGAGAAGAAAGAAGTTCCTGAGGGCGAAGAGGGCGAAGAAGAAAAAGAAGCAAAAGGTAAAGAGGAAGCAAAACCCAAGGAAGAAGCCAAGCCCAAAGAAGAGGCCAAGGGGAAAGAGTCTGGAAAAGGGAAAAAATAAATTAACGTTGAAAGATCTTTGAAAATAACGCCTAAACCAGCGAGGGAAAAATGAAGATTATCGTAGGATTAGGTAATCCAGGCGTAAAATATAAAAATAATCGCCACAACGTCGGTTTTATGGTCATGGATGAGATAGCTAAGAGGCAAAATTGTGCCTTTAAAAGGGGTTTTCTGCTAAATGGCTATGTAGCAAAAACGAAAGCCGAAAAAGAAAATGTTATTTTGCTGAAACCATCCACTTTCATGAATCATTCCGGCCTTTGCGTTAAAAAGATTATCTCAAAATACCGCCTGCGGCCTTATGATTTACTTGTGGTTTATGACGATGCTGATTTGCCTCTAGGCAACATAAGAATTAAAAGAAGCGGTTCAAGCGGTGGGCATCAAGGCATGGCATCTATTATTGACAATCTGGGAATTAATGATATTGCGCGTTTAAAAATTGGCATAGGCAAGCCCGAAAAACAGGATTTGGCTGACTATGTCCTTTCGGATTTTTCCCATGAAGAAAAAAAAGAAATTTTTCGGGCCATACAAACGGCAGCTTCCATATGCATAGACTGGTTAAGTTCAGGAATAGATTACGTAATGACGAATTACAATAAGCAACAGGAGGAAAAAAGTGAAAAAAAATTTTGAGAGCATGATGATTTTAACTACAGATATAGGAGAAAAAGCACAAGAAGAGATTTTTCAAAAGATAACAAAAAAAATAGAAAGCCTTGAAGGTAAAGTTTTAGATGCAAAAGTATGGGCCAAGGAAAGAAACCTGGCGTTTTTTTTAAAGTCAAGAGGTGCTGACAAGAAAAAACATACAAAGGGGTGTTACTGGCTGGTTGAATTTTCTCTTGATACTGACAAATTGGCAGAGCTTAAAGAAACTGTCAGGCTTGAAGAAAATATACTGCGTAGCATGATATTACAGGGTAAAAATATGGAAGCAGAAAAAATCGAAGCGTAGGTGATATATGGCGAGTTTAAATAAAATATTTTTGATGGGTAATTTAACGAGAGATCCGGAATTGCGCTACACGCCACAAGGCGCAGCTGTGGTTAATCTGGGCCTTGCGGTAAACAGGTATTTTAAAGATAAAACCGGGCAAAATCAAAAAGACACTTGTTTTATAAATGTAATTGTCTGGGGCCAGATGGCAGAAGTTTGCAATCAATACTTAGCTAAAGGCAGGCAAATCTTGGTTGAAGGCAGGTTGCAGTCGCGAAGCTGGAAAGATAACGAAGGGAAAAACCGTACAACCATTGAGGTTAAAGCTGATAACGTGCAGTTTATGTCTAACCGTCCGAAAGAAGAAACTAAAAGTGTTGACTTGGGCGAAGAGCCACAGGCCCAGGCTCAGGAAGTACCCGAGCCTGACGTAGAAAACAATAATCAAGAACCAGGAGAGGTAAACTGATATGATCAAACCAAAACCACGAATAGTCGGATTTAAAAAAAGTTGTGTTTTCTGTAAGAAAGAATTCGATATAAATTACAAGAATATCGATTTAGTTTCCCGTTATGTTTCATCAAAAGGAAAGGTTTTATCCCGGCGCATAAGCGGAAATTGCGCAAAGCATCAAAGAAAGCTTGCTAAGGAAATAAAGATAGCCCGCTTTTTAAGCATATTCCCCTATGTAGTTAAATAGTATGTTAAAGAATGAGTTGATTAATTGCCAGGAGGTATAGAGTGAAAATAATTCTTACAAAAGATGTGGAAAAGCTTGGTAAAGAAGGTGAAGTCATCGAGGTGAAAGAAGGTTTTGCCCGTAACTTCCTATTGCCTAGAGGGTCGGCGATAAAAGCAACCAAAAATAGCTTTAAAGAAATTGAGGAAATAAAAAAGAGAAAGGATAAACAAGAAGAAAAGATAAAAACTGATGCGCTTGAAGTAAAAACAAAAATTGAAGCACTTTCATTGACCATAACAACCGAAGCCAAGGACGCAGAAGAGCTTTACGGCTCAATTACAGAGCAGCAGATTCTAAAAGCGCTCAAGGAAGAGGGTTTTACCCTTGATAAAGGAAAAATTACGCTCCCGGAACCTATAAAAAAATTAGGCGTTTATAATTTAAAGGTTAAACTTCATCCCGCTGTAGAAGCTAACCTGCGTTTGTGGGTAATGAAGAAATGATTTCTGCAAATTCTTCTCAAACAATCGACAAACTTCCGCCGCAAAACATTGAAGCTGAAATGGCGACTCTGGGCGCAATGCTTATAAACGAGCCTGCGATTGCGGAGGTTATGGAGATTGTAAATGAGGACTTTTTCTACAAAGACGAGCATAAGGTAATCTTTGAGACCATCATCTCGCTTTTTAATTCCAGAAAAAAAGTTGATATATTAACAGTATCCGAAGATTTGAGCAAAAGAAAGCTGCTTGAAAGAATCGGCGGCGCAAGCTATTTGGCTTCGCTTGCAGATTTTGTTCCTACCTCAGCAAACGTTGGCTACTATGCCCGCATCGTTAAAGAAAAGGGAGTTTTAAGGCTCCTTATTTCAAGCGCTACGCAAATTGTTTCTTTGGCATATAAAGAAGATGAAGAGATAAGTACTGTCCTGGATAAAGCGGAAAAACTTATTTTCGAAATAAGCGATAAGCGTATAGAAGGCGGTTACATACATATAAAAGAGATTATAAAAGATGGAATAGAACTTATTGAATCTTTGTATCACAAAAAATCGCATATAACCGGAATACCCACGGGATTTAGCGATTTTGACGTAAAAACCGCGGGCCTTCAAAAAGGAGATTTGATAATTGTTGCCGGTAGGCCTTCGATGGGAAAAAGCGCCCTTGCTACTTCAATAGCGGAGTTCGCTGCGGTTGAAGAAAAGATACCTATCGCATTTTTCAGCGTTGAAATGTCGAAAGAACAATTAATGCAAAGATTTTTA
>JALOCC010000062.1 GCA_023227945.1 Candidatus Omnitrophota bacterium | reverse complement strand
AGGCAAATTTTCCGGCACGAATTTCTTTTAAAGTTTCTTCCAAGGTAGACTCTCGCACAGTGCTCGATGTTATGGGTGCAGATAAACTTCTTGGCAAGGGGGACTTATTATTTTTAAAACCGGGAGCACCTAAGCTTATCCGCGCGCAAGGTTCCCTTATTGACGATGAAGATATTAATAATCTTATTACCTTCATAAAGAACCAGGGCGGCCCGGTTTATGAAGCAGGCATTTTAGAGGGAGAAAAGAAAGCCGCGATGCATGTTCAGTCTGATGAATTGATAGATGAAGCAGTTAAAACGATATTACAGGCACGGCAAGCTTCAGCTTCTATTCTGCAAAGACGGCTTAGAGTTGGTTATACCCGCGCAGCAAGGCTGCTTGATTTGATGGAACAACAGGGAATAGTTGGGCCATTTTGCGGAAGCAAAGCCAGGGAAATTCTGGTTGATCCGCAAGATTATTTGAAAGAAAAAGAAGGGGCCGTATGACGATAGAAGAACTTTGTGTAAAATTACAGCAGAAAAGAAATACTCTTGGGCTTACTCTTGAAGAGGTTGTTGAAAAAACCAAGTTGTACCCTTCCGTAATAAGAGATATAGAATCCGGCAGTTTAAGCAATATAAGTAATGCGTATCTTAAAGGCTACATAAAGATATATGCATCTTTTCTTAGCGTAGATGTTGAAGATGCGTTAGATAAAATTAATCTTGCTCAAGCCAACCTATCCAAGGTTGCGCCGGTAAAAGAGGAAAAACAGGTAGAGGAAAAACCAAAATTAAAGCTTAAGCCCCTGCCGCCAAAAGTTAAAAAAATTATTTTTTATTTGATAGCGCTAATATTTATTTTATGGATAGCAACGGGAGCGATTCGTTTCGTTTCAAAAAACTTTACAAAATTAGCGAAAAAACCTGTGAAAAGAACTGCAGCGGCAGTTATAAAAATTCCAGCCATTTCCAAAAAAATGCAAAATGAGGTTAATGCAGCGCTTACGGCAAAGAGAGATTGTTTTATAAGAACCAAGGTTGACGGTAAAGTTCTTTTTGAGGGAGTGATTAAAAAAGGAATGTCTGAAAGCTGGAAGGGAAATCGTGAAATAGAATTCAAGATAAGTGACGGCTCTGCCGTGTATCTCGAAGTAAACGGGAAATCTTTGCCATCCTTAACCTCTTCGTCAAAATCAATAAAAAGCCTGAAAGTAAACTCATCCGGAATCTCTATTGTTAAGTAAACGCGAATATTCGCAAATTTTAACCCTAATAGTTTCATTAAGGTATAAGCGCGAATTCACGCGAATGATTAAATAGTAATTTATTCGCGACTATTTGCGTTAGATTCGCGATAATTAGCGTATATGAAGAGAAAAAATTTATCAATTGTGTCCCTTGGTTGTTTCAGAAATACCTATGACTCTGAAACTGTATTGAATAGGTTTTTGGAGCAAGGGTATAGTTTTTCTTCCCGGGAAAATATTTTTCTTACAGGAAAGGATAATTTTAAATCCTGCGACACTCTGCTTGTAAATACGTGCGGTTTTATCGACCGCGCAAAAGAGGAATCCATAGAATTTATCAGGCAGGCAGTCCGGTTGAAGAAGGAAGGCAAAGTAAAAAGTTTGTTTGTTTTTGGTTGTCTTGTTGAGCGGTATCAGGAGAAACTAAAGGCATCTTTCCCGGAAGTTGATAAATGGTGGGGGACGGAAAATTTTCCCCAAAACGAAATCCGGCAGAAGAAAATTATGCCGGCACACCTTGATTTTATAAAAATATGCGAAGGCTGTCTTAATAAATGCACTTATTGCACAATACCTCAAATAAAGGGAGATTTAAGAAGCAAACCCAAAGAGCAAATCATAAATGAAGTAAAATTCCTGGATAAAAAGGGCATAAAAGAATTAAATATTATCGGCCAGGATATAACCAGTTGGGCAAAAGATTTAAAGACAAAAGATGATTTATCTTCTTTGCTTCGCGCAATACTTAAAACGACAAAAAACATAAGCTGGATAAGGCTTCTTTATACTCATCCGCGCCACGTTAGCGACAAGTTGATAGACCTGATTGCCAACGAAGAACGAATATGTAAATATATTGATTTGCCCATCCAGCATATAAATGATAGAATTCTACAATTGATGAATAGAGGTGTTACAAAAAAACAAATAACCAGCCTAATTAAAAAGATAAGAAAAAATATTAAAAGCTGTGTTATAAGAACGTCAGTTATGGCGGGGTTTCCTACGGAAACCGCCGATGAATTTAAAGAGCTGTTAAATTTTTTGAAAGAAACCAGGTTTGAACGTCTCGGCGCATTTACGTATTCCAGGGAAGAAAATACCCCAGCATTCAGTTTAGAGCCCCAGGTGCATAATAAAGTTAAGCTGTCGCGTTTTAAAGAGATTATGAGCCTGCAGCAAGGTATTTCCTGTGAAGTTAACAAGCGGTTCCTTGATAAACACCTTGATGTTTTGATTGAAGAGAAAGATAATGAAGTTTTCATAGGAAGAACGCAATTCGATGCTTATGAAGTTGACGGGGTAGTGTTTTTGAAGAAAAAAAACCTTAAACTAGGGAAATTTTATAAAGCGAAAATAATCGATAACTATGATTATGATTTGGTTGGCATTTAACACAGATAATCACAAATTTGAACCAGATTATCACAGATGATATGAATTCTGTAACACGTCACAGGTAACACGTTTTTAAAACGTGATACGTGTGACGTGTAACGTGATACCTGCTGTGTATTAATATGAACATCGCAAATTACCTCACATTCTTAAGGATTATCCTGGCATTTATCTGCATCGGATTTATACTGCATAATGATTTTAATTCAATCTTTATTGCCTTTATAATTTTTATTATTGCCTCGATAACTGACTTGCTTGATGGTATATTTGCCAGAAGGCAGAATCTTATATCGGACCTTGGAAAATTGCTTGATCCAATCGCCGATAAAATTTTAATCATCGGTGTATTCCTCGCGTTTTTGCAGCTTAAAGTAGTAGTAAATGCCTGGATGGTAAGCGTTATAATGCTTAGGGAATTTATTATTACGGGGCTACGGCTTTATGTTTTAAAATCAGGCGAAGTCCTTGAGGCAAAAAGGTGGGGCAAGCATAAAACGGTTTCACAAGTATTTGGGATAGTTGTAATTTTTATATCTTTGCTGCTTTTCAGAAAATTTCCTCAAAATAGCCTCGTTATTTTTCTATATGAAAAAGTAACACATGTAATAATGTGGTACGTTGTTCTTATCACTCTTTTTTCCGGCGTATCTTATTTTTGGATAAATAGAAAGTTGATAAAGACGTTTTAGCAAAAAGGTTGAGGTTAAGGTTTAGGTTGAGAAATGCAAAGTTTAGTCTGATCCTTAACCTCAACCTTAGCCTTAACCTTCTTTTGGAACCATGAAGAAGACATCTCTATTAGATAAATTGTGCATAGCAATAACCACGCTTTTTGGAATCGGCTACGCACCACTTTTTAGCGGGACATTGGCTTCAGTTGTGGCAGTTATTGTTTTTCTGCTAATAAAAACAAGGCTCTACTTTTTGATTTTCACCGCTATCTCAATATTGCTTTCTTTTCTACTTGCCAGCCGTGCGGAAAAGATTTTTAAAGAAAAAGACTGCAAAAAAATAGTTATTGATGATTTCTCCGGTATGCTTTTAGCTCTTTTGCTTGTTCCTTATGATATTCGGTTTGTGGTTTGTGCCTTCATACTTTTCCGCGTATTTGACGCTTTTAAAATCCCACCCATAGATAAAATTGAACGGTTAAACGGCGCAGCAGGGGTTGTTGGTGATGACCTAATGGCTGGATTTTATTCGCTGGTTGCGCTGCAGATAGTCAGATTGTTTGTGAGATAGAAACCAAAGTGGAGCCGTAGGACGTAAAGCGTGGGATGTCCGCTCGCTTTGCTCGCTAGGACGAGAGACGAAAGAAAATGAAAGGGCGAAGATAGAAAGAATAAAATTTTTTACTTTATGGCCCCTGTGATAATCTATTACAGAGGGGTTTTAAATGGTATAAGTTGTTACAAGAAAGGAGAACGATGAAGAATAAAAAAATTATCGTAATTTCAATTGTTATACTTCTGTTACTTGCCATAATATACGGACTTTTTCTATTGAGACCTTTCTTTTGGTGGTGTAGGGGCAGCATCTATGAACAACAGCAACCAGAGCGGGCAATATATTATTTCAATAAGGCGATACTAATGAGGCCAGATTACGTAGAAGCATATTTTTATTCAAGGTTTAAAGGGGAAGGCAAAAATCTCTCAGCATATAGCGGTGGTTTAGCTGTTTGTTACCAGATTCTTGGCGAAAACGATAAAGCAAGAGAATATTATAATAAGGCACTCGAACTATATCATAAACACGGCGATAAAACAGGCGTTATAGTATTGATAAATGCTAATCTAAAATTACTAGATAATAGGAATAAAAAATAGTTTAGATTATATTATTTATCTTTCTATGGATTTTTCTGTTTCTTCTGAATATAACCGATAGCAAAATTCATCCAGTCAAAGCCACCTTCACCTTTCCGAGCTTCTATTGTCCACGTTCTACGTCCCACGTTTTACGTCCTTCTTTATCCTTGTAACGGCGCGCAGAATAATTTTTCATAAACCGGGCCGGTAGGCTTAAGTAGGCTTTTAAAAAGAATTATTTCGCTAACTGCAAACTTAGCTTCAATAGTCATACCTTTCATTTCATTCTTAAGGCAATCAATATTTCTTTTAGTTCGAAACCTTGCAATAGTAAGGTGAGATTTAAAACGGCCTTCCTTAGGAAAACCCAAGCTTTCAAGCTTATCTTCAAGCTGTAGGGAGATATTTTTTAATATTTCCTCATTGTCTGTTGATATAAAAAATACTCTCGGTGATGTTTCGTTAGGGAAAAAACCAAAGCTGCCTACGTTAAGTTCCAATTGACTGAAATTACCGGCAGTTGTTTTTATTATATTTTTAATTTTATCGAGCTGTTCCTCAGAAACTTCCCCCAAAAACTTTAAAGTCATATGAATGTTTGAAGTATTAACCCATTTTGCATCTAAATCACATTTTTTAAGCCTGGTAACTGCGCGCGATAATTTTTCTTTTAAATCTTCCGGAATGTCTATGGCAATGAATAAACGCATATTTTTTCTTAAAAACTCTAAATCCGAAACCCTAAACTCTAAACAAACTCGAAACTACAAATCACAAACTCTAAACGTTTCAAGTTTATGGTTTCGTGTTTGTAGTTTGTTTAGGATTTCCCGCCTTAGGCGGGTCCGCCTTATTTTTTAAAGGTGGCGGAAGAGTTTAGTGTTTAGAGTTTAACCTTCGGCATAATAAATCTACAGCCATTCGGCTTGCTTGTTTGCGGACATAATCCCTACTGCCCTTAAGCAGGATTTTTTTCGAAGCTACGCCATATCTATCCGCAACAGCCATAAATATTGTGCCTACTTTTATACCCTTTTGAGCAGGGGCCGAGGCGAAACCTACCAAAGAAACCGCTAAATCTGTTTTAAAAAATTGTTTTGTTCGTTTCGCAAGAAGGATTGAAATGCTTTTAGAAACCCCTAGCGTTTTATTGAGCAGCGGCAGTGGTATGTGCAGCAATTTATTTTTGCTTTCCGGAGAATAAACTATGAGCCCGCCTTTAAATACCTTAGAGCTTCCGGGTGTTTTTGTCAGCAGATAAGATAAATAACCACCGCTTACGGATTCAACCGCAGATATTGTTAATTTTTTGATACGCAGATAAAAAATTAAATTTTTCAATTTAGCCATATCAATATTTTACCAAACTTACGGTTTTAAGCCAGCTATAAGTATCATTAAAGCAGAATAGCCTCATTTGCTGCCTTTTACCAGGCAAAATGCTTCTGTTGTTAAGCGGAATTTTAGGGCAGAAAAGCATCAATTCTGGGTAGACTTAAACCTTTGACACCGGCACGCCGCCTGCGTTATAATATACGCCTAAAAAGGTATAAATCGTGGCTATAATTATAAAAAGAGGAGCAAAAATGCTTATACCAAAAGTTTCAATTATAGGCAGCGGCAATGTAGGCATGCGTTATGCTTATAGCTTAATGATGGCTAATCTTGCACGTTCCATAGTTATTTTTGATATCGATAAGAAACGAACGGAAGGCGAAGCCATGGACCTTGCAAGCTGTATGCCGTTTGTTTCGCCCGTTGATATTGCCGTCGGAGATTACCCTGACTTAAAAGGCTCGGATATTATAGTTATCACTGCCGGAGCAAAACAGAAACCAGGCGAGAACCGGCTCGGCCTGGCAAAGCAAAACGTAGGTATATATAAAGAGATAATTCCTAAAATAATGAAATATGCCGAAGGGGCAATATTTATCATAGTGACAAACCCGGTAGATGTACTTAGCTACGCAGCTTACAAAATCTCTCAAAAACCATGGCAGGAAATTATTGGTTCGGGAACAGTATTGGATAGCGCAAGGTTTCGGCTATTGCTATCCAAGCATTGCAATGTAGATGCCCGTAATGTTCATGCTTATATATTGGGTGAGCATGGAGACAGTGAGTTTCCTGTATGGAGCCGCGCAATGATTGGGGGAGTTTTATTCAAAGATTATTGTCCGATGTGCAATAAATGCAATGCAAAAACTACCCTTCCCGGGATATTTAATGAGGTTAAGAATTTTGCCTATGAAATTATCGAAAGAAAAGGGGAGACTTCTTACGGAGTAGGCCTTGCGCTTACCAGAATAACCAGCGCTATCCTGAAAGATGAAAATTCCATTTTGCCGGTTTCTTCTTTGGTGGATAATTATTATGATGTGAGTGGCGTTTATATGAGTGTGCCGGCGGTTGTAGATAAAAAAGGAGTGAGAGAACTTCTTAAGCTTAAACTTGAACCAGAAGAAATCTCTAATTTTCAAGAATCAGCTAAGCTTATAAAAGAGGTTATAAAGTCAAGCGGATTATGAACCCCGCCCTTCCTGGGAAACGCAGAAGTTGAGAGGGAAGGGCGGGGTGAACCCAGCCCTTCCTAAGAAGGCGCAGGGGCTCAAAGGAAGGTCTGGGATAAAAATAATAATTTTAAAAAGGAAGGGCTGGGTGAAAGAAGCAAGAATAAAATTCATCGAAAAAATAAAAAGAACTTCCACTATCACAAGTTTCCGGTTTTTACCGCGCGAAAAAATAGATTTTATTCCCGGACAATTCCTGCAGCTCCTGTTCGATGAGAATAACAGGAAAAATAAAGGCTTGAATAAATATCTTTCATTTTCCTGTTCGCCGCAAAAGCCGTATATAGAAGTTACCAAACGCCTAAGCGAAAGTGAATTCTCACGTAAACTTATTAATCTGGATAAAGGCGATGAAATATTAGCACAAGCTCCACTTGGAAATGTTGTCTTCCGGCAGGAAATGAGAAATATCACCTTTCTTATAGGCGGTATAGGCATAACTCCGGTTATCTCTATATTGGAATATATATGCGAGAAGAATTTAGATACTAATGCACTTGTGTTTTATTCAAACAGGAGCGAGGAAGATATAGCGTTTAGAGAGGATCTTGATTCTTTGTGCCGCACAAACAAAAATATAAAAATAATCTATACGATAACCGATTGTGCGCCGATAAATGACGCGTGCGTATTTGGCCGTATAGACAAGAATTTAATAGAAGAGAAAACTTCCGATTTGGCGAAACGCATAGTTTTTATCTATGGCCCGCCCGGAATGGTTACGGCTATGAAGGGGTTATGCTTCGATTTGGGCTGCGAAAAAGAAAACGTGCAAATAGAGAATTTTATCGGTTACTAATAATAGAAGGGGGACTGCGGATGAACGCAATGACCGTGCGTAAATCCGTTTTTATATCTACCCCGCCTCGCCTATATATGTGGTAAATTTTTCAAGAAAAATTTACCACAAGCTCGGCGGGGTTAAATCGTCCAGCCTTTGGCTGGACAATTTAAGGAGGTCCAATTATGCTAAAAGAAAAAGTAGAAAACGCGCTAAAAGGAATAAGGCCAGCTCTTCAGGCAGACGGCGGAGATGTTGAACTTGTTGAGGTAACTGAAGATGGTGTAGTTAAGCTGCGCCTTAAGGGCGCTTGCGGGTGTTGTCCCATGAGCACTTATACTTTAAAAATGGGGATTGAACAGCGCCTGAAAGAAGAAATTCCCGAGGTTAAAAAAGTAGAACAGGTCAAATGAGAGGCACGAATGCGCGCGAATTTAAACCTTGATAGTTTGTAAGGTATAAACGCGAATACTCGCGAATAGAAAAATAGTTGGGAACAAAATTATTCGCGGCCATTCGCATTTCCGCCCCCAGGCGGATTCGCCTAAACAGTTATAATTGTGGTGGCGAAGATTCGCGACAATTAGCGTTAGGAATGAATAGAAAAATACTTCAATCGATAATGATTTGGTTCCTGCCGGTTATAGTTATCGGAGGGCTTTTTTTCCCGCTACTTGGGTTTTTGGTTTTTTTTATGATGTTATTTTTTCTCACCCTTTCTTACTTCAAAGGAAGGTTCTGGTGTTCACATCTTTGTCCAAGAGGGGCGTTTTTGGACTTGATATTACGTAAGTTTAGCCTGCGGAAGAAAATACCCAAAATTCTTCTAAGCGCCCGGTTTAAGTGGCTCTTCCTTGTGGTTTTTATGGCCTTTTTTGTTTCTCAGCTTATAATTTCTCCTAAAAACCCTGTTGCCATAGGTTTTGTTTTTGTAAGAATGTGCATAATTACTACAATAATTGCCATTATCCTGGGTATCCCCCTAAGAGAAAGGGCCTGGTGCGCAATATGCCCCATGGGTACGTTACAGTCAAAAATAGGCACCATTAAAAACAGGCTAGAAGCGAGAGGCCGGAGGACAGAAAACAGAAGGCAGAATTCATAAAGCAGGCATTAGATTCTCTGTTATCTGTTATCTGTTTTCTGAAACCCATTGACAGGTAAATATATAGGTGGTAGAATTCTTTCACTCAATAAGAGGTATTTATGAGAAAGGTTTCCTCAAAGACACCTAAAAAAACAAAAAATATAAAAAAAATAATCAAAAAATCCTCAATCAAACGCATAATTCCCAAAGCCGCCAAGAAAAAGAAAATCATCCTTAAAGAAGAATCCATACCTCAGGCGCCAATTTATTCTCTTCCTGCGCAGAAAGAATCAGTAGCAATAGAGAAAGTAAAATTTACAGCAGTCCAGGAAGCAACTAATGACAATAACCGCTACAGCCTGCCCCTTCGATATTTGGACAACCGTATTACAATTTTAGCAAGAGACCCGTGGTGGATACATACATACTGGGATATTTCCGAACAGAGAATAAATGAAGTAATTTCTTCAATCCCTGTTTATGAGCGGGAAAATCTAAAATGGATATTAAGAGTGTATGATTTAACGGGAGTCAGCCACTTTGACGGCAAAAATGCAAATTCTTTTTTTGATATCACTATACATTTTGAAGCAAATAACTGGTACATAAATGTTAATCAGCCGGAACGCGCCCGGTGCGTTGAGATAGG
>JALOCC010000036.1 GCA_023227945.1 Candidatus Omnitrophota bacterium | reverse complement strand
GGCTATAGCCACTCTCTGTTGCTGTCCGCCGGACATCTCGTTGGGCTTGTGCAACATTCTATCTTTTAAACCGACTTCTTCTATTTCTTTCATGGCCCTGTCTTTTAAATGCCTTTTACCGGCATAAATTAATGGCAATTCGGCGTTTTCTAACGCTGACATTCTCGGCAACAAATGGAACTGCTGAAAAACAAAACCAACTAACCGGTTTCTGACTAACGCCAGTTCTCTGTCGGTAAGTTTTGTTACATCTTCGCCGCCAATATAATATTCGCCTGAATCAGGACGGTCTAGGAGCCCTAATACATGCATCAAAGTGGACTTGCCCGAGCCGGAAGCGCCCATAATTGCGACAAATTCTCCCTGCAAGATTCTCAAAGAAACTCCACACAAAGCTTCCACTTTTATCTCGCCCATCTGGTAAGTTTTATACAAATTTCTCGTTTCAATCATTTTTATTACTGGTTGTTTTTCTCTTTTTTGTGGCTTGGCATCTTAGGTAAAAAAGGGTTGCTTCCGGTATTATTGTTACTCGGAAAAACATATTTTTTTGTCGTAATGATTATCGTGTCATTAGCAGTTACACCGGAAATGACTTCATAATTTTTATCATCTGTAACACCCAACTCAACTACGCGCTTAACAGGATTCACGCTACCTGCCTGTTTCAACAAAACATAATTCTCGTTCTTATCTTTATGGACTGCGGCAACCGGTATAAGCAAGGCGTTTTCAATATTTAAAATCGTAAAATCTACGGTTGCGTTCATACCGGAACGGAAAAATTCCGGCGCACTTTCCGGAATCAGGTCGACTTTATATATGGTCACATTATTTACTGTCTCGGATTCATAATAAATATGTTCAACCTTTGCTTTTATTTTAATGTCAGGGTAGGCATCAAGTATGATGTTTGCATCCTGGCTGACTTTAATTTTTCCTATATCTGTTTCATCGACCTGCGCGCGGACTATTAAATGGTCGGAAAGAACAATCACATCATCACTCGTAGTAACTGTCTGGCCTGGTTGGGTTGTAGCGACAATCACCTCTCCATCGATAGGAGCAAGCAGCGTTATCGGTTTGTAAGCCTCTTCCCAATACCTCAAAGCATCTTGTCCTTGCCCGCGCGCCGCATCTAACAACGCGGCTCTTTCGGTCGAACTCATCGATGCTAAAATTTGTCCGATTTTCACCTCTTCACCTTCTTTGACCGAAATACTCTCGATGCGCCCGGCAACAGGAGGCTTTATCTCTAATCTGTTTTTAGGTAAAACCGTTCCGGTTGTTGAAATTATATTTTGGATAGTGCCTGTCGACGGTGTTATCTCCTGGCTGGTATCTTCAACTACGGACTTGGCCCTAAACTTAAAAAAACCGATAGCCACGCCAACGAGAACCAGCAAAATAATCAGAATAAACTTTTTTTTAATCATATTCCAACGTTTCTCCTTTCGCCTGAATCCAGTTAGCCTCCGCGAGCAAGGCAGCTGCCTGGGCGCTTAAATAAGTGTTTTTCGCACTTACTAAATTATCCTCGATAATGGTCCAGTTATCGAACGTCATAAAACCGATAGAATATTGTGCTTGGGCTATCTTTGAACGTTCTTCAGTAGCAAACAAAATCTCCTTTTGCACCTTAACATTCTCTATCGCATCCTGCAATAATGCCCAGGTTTGCTCCAAGGTAAAAATAAGCCCATCTCTTGTGCTTTTCTCATTAGCTTTAAGTTGGTTTAATGCCGCTTTTGCCTGCTCAACCTGGGCGATACGAAGGCCGCCTTCAAATACCGGCATAGACACGCTTAACCCTAAGTTCCACTGGTCATCATGTGGTGCCCAACGCGAATCATTTTTGTTTGCGCTCGCAGAGCCTGAAAGTGTCGGAGCAAAATTTGCGTAGGCAGCTTTTACTCCAAAGTCGGCAGAATTGACCTGCGCAGCCAACTGTTGAAAGGATGGATTATTCTTCGCTAAAATCTCAAAATCAGGCTTTTGGGCGACAGATTCTTTCACTTCAAAGTCACCATTAACGGCAAGTGACGTAGACCCGATTTCTCCCATTTCTTTAGCCAGCTGCCTTTGTGAAACGATTACGTCTCTATTTGCGATAGCAATTTCGAGTTTTGCTTTCGATAAATTAGCTTCCGCAGTCAAAAGCGCACCCTTATGTTCAAGGCCGGAACGATACCGTAGCATAATTAACGCTAAATTCTTACTCCTTATTTTGTAAATATCTTTGGCGATATGCACGCCTTCCTGTGCTTTTAGTAAATTAACAAAAGCTTTTCTTAGGCGCAACCTTACATCTACGGAAGTAAAACGAAAATTTTCTTTGGCTGCTTTTATATTTTCTTTAGCCGCATTCACATTATTTATGGTTTTGGCTCCGTCAAAGATAAGTTGGCTGCCGGTTACTCCGTAGGTATAGTTATCTCCTGCCGCAGAGACCGTTCCGTTATCAGTTCTTCCAGTAGACACATCCAGATTGCTGTTTACTTGAGGAAAAAGTGCGCTGGCGGTAACTTTTTTAGTAGCTTCTGATTGTTTTATGCCTTCTTCGGCAGAAATTAAATCTGGATGGTTTTTCGCAGCCTCTTTTACGCAAGTATGCCAAGATAGTGCTTCCTCGGCCATCACCAACGTTGATGGATAAAAAAAACAAGAAAACAATAAAAATATAACAAAGCTTATCCGCATACTATTTTTTTAAACTTATATAATTATATTATCTCATCCGAGAAAAAATACAACGCGCATAATGTTTTTTTATTATTCAGAAACTGCTTTTTTAAGATTAGTAATGTGTGCCTCGAAAAATTTTAAAAATTTACTGAATTCTTCCTCAGGCATAATGCTGATAACCTTATTATGATGCGGCGGGCCTGAAATAATAATTAGGCTATCGCCTGGATTGATATTCATCGCTTTCCTCGCCTCGAGGGGAATAACGATTTGCCCTTTAGTTCCTACCGGAACTTTTCCGTAAAATTTTGGGGAATTACTCATTTCTCCTCCTTTTTAGATTTGCCATAGAAATCAAAACCTTATAAACCCACTGTAGGGAATTAAAAAATCTTTAGTATAACTGGTATGAAAAGTATAACTATATAGATAAAGGATACCATAATCTTACCACAGTGTCAATAAAGTTTAAAAAGGAGTTCAGAGAAATAATAACAATTAGACGATACAAATAATATAAAAGTTTACCGGACTGGTGAATTCTGGCGGGTTGAATTTTATTATCCTTCGCCGTTTGGAATTAACCTTCAGTGCGGCTTCGGAGAATAATAAACCTCATGTTTTTGTGTGACGTATTGGGGCATCGAATAAATACCCTTGAATTTTGCTTGAAGTTTCTCCGTAACCCCGACGATACGTCGGGGTAAATTAAAGGTATCTTTTGATTCTCTCTAAAATTTTCGTAGACGCTTCCTTATCGCCCTTCATGCCTACGCGTATCTCAATTTGCGATGAATCTTGCGTCAGCTTTTTTATGTCTATCCAAACAACTCTCTTGTCAGTATATTCAGCCTTAATTTGTGCCACCTCATCCTTAACTGTAGTTTTTGTGATCTCAAGCCTCATTGATTTTAACGCAGAAGTGGTGGCTTTTACAACTTTAGGGATAAGCGCTTTTACTTCCTCTTTGATTTTACCTTCCAACCAAAAAGCTGTTCCTGCCCCGCCAGCAGCTCCGGCGACAACTGCAACACAACCGGTAAAATTCAACAACAAAACCGTAACAAACATTAGACCAAACAACCTTTTAATCATAAACCCTCCTTCTCAACACATAAATTAGCACAGAAATTTAAGATTTTTTATTTTTAAGCCTGCTTTTATTTGCGTTAATCCAATTTTTCCATTTAGTTGCATCTTCTCCAAAACTAACCCCTGCACCACATATGCTATACAAAGCCCAGGAAGCATTTTTCCGAATATCCGGATTTTTATTATCAAGAAATAATATCAAAGCTTCAGCTGCGGGAACGCCTCCTATCTGCATTAAAGCGTCAATTGCACGAACCCCTAATTCCGTATTTTCGCTATTCACAACCGAAGCCAATGCATCTACCGCGCTTGGATCGCCTATTTGCCCCAAAGAAAGAATCGCCGCAATTTTAACCCGGCTATCGCTGTCAGAAAGCGCATCAACTAAATAAAATACCGCACTTTTATGGCCGATGCTTCCTAAAGCTGAAGCGGCTGCAATGCGAACCTCTAAGTTTTTATCTTTTAGATAAAAACTTAGAGTATCTATTGCGCTGCCATCTCCAATTTGCCCTAAAACATATATTATATCCGCGCGTAAATGTTCATCGTTTAATAAATTAAGCAAAGGCTCGGTTGCACGTTTGTCTTTTAATCCGGCAAGCGCCTGTATTGCCTGCCATTTAACTGCTGGGTCCTTATCGTCTAATAATGTTATAAGCGGCAAAAGCGCTCTTTTGTCGGCAATCTGCCCTAAACAATATGCCGCGTTACGCCGCACAAGCGGCGAACTGCTATCCAAAACATTTATCAGCGGTTTAACGCAAGTTGTTCCTATCTGAATGAGAGCCCAGTTAACTGCTTCATTCACAAGCGGAGTATGTTCATATATAACTCCAGGCTCGGGGCAACAATTTGAATCCGCCATAAGCTCTATAAGAAAAGGGATTGCCGCTTCTGCCTCTTTTCCGTATTCCCCTATCGTTATCACAGCATGTTTTCGCTCCAGGGGATTTTCCGAATACAGTTTTTCTATTTGCTTCTTTAAACCAGGTACAACGTCAGAAGGAATTTTGTCTTGAGGTATTTTCGGCTGGGCATAAGTTGCATTTAGCATTAAATTTGCGGCAATAAAGAATATTAAAACCGGATTTACCCTTTTCATACTGGCATATTATAACAGAAAGATTTGATTTTGTAACAAAATTAGTAAAGCGGCTGCCTTATTCCGTTGCCAGATACCGCGGGCTCGCTTTCGGTAGCCCGCGGGCTGGTGGTGCCTTGCACCACCGTGGCGGTTCGGGACGTCGCCCCTGCGGGGCTCCCGTGCGCAAGAAATAATTTATCTTAAATAAACTGCTTCACCTTTCTCCGGGATGCTTACCTTTAAACGGAACTTCTTCCTGATATTATTCTTCAAAATTTCTGCCTGGTCAGCTTCTCCGTGAACTAAAAATATCTGCCTTAAATTACCACGGCATTTGCCGGCATATTCAACCAACCCGTCACAGTCAGCGTGAGAGCTAAAAGCGTTTATCACAACCACCTCTGCCCTTAAATCATAGGGGCGGCCAAAAATACGCACGGTAGCCTGTTTCTCAACTATACGCCTGCCCAAAGTATCCTTCGCCATAAACCCAACAACAATAATTGCATTTTTAGGGTTTTCAATGTTATTTTTCAAATGATGCTGGATGCGGCCGTTTTCGCACATGCCGGATGCAGATATAATTATTATCGGCTTATCTATATCGTGAAGTTTTTTGGAATCATCCACTTTACTTATATATTCAATATTATCATGGCTAAAAGGGTCTTTGTGCTCGCGAAAAGATTTTTTTGTTGCTTCATCAAAATATTTCCAGTTTTCTCTAAATACCTGGGTAAGACTAACCGCCAAAGGCCCATCAACGTATATGGGAATTTTCGGCACCATTTTTCTTTTTATTAATTCACTTATAAAGTAAACAATCAGTTGCGTGCGCTCAAGAGCAAAAGAAGGAATAATAACCTTCCCGCCGCGCTGCACTGTTTTGTTAATGGTATTGGCAAGTTTAATTTCCGCTTCTTCCAATGTCTCGTGGCGCCTTCCACCATAGGTACTTTCCATAATTAAATAGTTAATGCCTGGCGGGACTTCCGGATCATCCAAAAGAGGCATACCCTCCCTGCCTAAATCCACAGCATAGGCGATTCTTATAGGCTGCCTTGAACCTGTCATAATATCCAATACCGTTATGGTTGAACCTAGAATATGGCCGCCGTCATAAAAATTTAAATCTACATCGTCAGCGATTCGCATAGTATGGTCATAATCAAGAGCACGAAAATACTTAAGCGCCTTTTCGGCATCCTCTTTCGTATAAAGAGGCGCGCGCGGCGGCAAGCCACGGCGTCTATTTATTTTATTAACGTATTTTATATCTTCTTCCTGTATGTGGCCGCTGTCAGGAAGCATATAGCGGCATAAATCTCTTGTCACAGGCGTACAATAAACTGAGGCCCTAAAACCCTTTTTTACCAGTGTAGGGATATTGCCGGAATGGTCTATGTGCGCGTGTGATAACACGCAAGCATCAAGATTCTGCGGGTTAAACGGAAATTGCGAGTTTATGGCAAAATATTCGTCACGCTTTCCCTGAAACAGCCCGCAGTCAAGGATAACCTTGGAATGTTTTGTAGTAATAAGATGGACTGAGCCTGTAACAGTCTTGGCTCCTCCACAAAATTGTATCGAAACCGCCATTTGTTTTTCCTTGCTATAGAAGCAGATTGCCGCGGATACCTACGCGGATTTACGCAAGCGAATTAGCATGCGTTTATCCGCGTTTAGTTCCGCGGTAATCCGCTACTATAATACTTTTATAAATGCCTCTACAATTTCCGGGTTAAATTGAGCGCCGCAATCTTTTTTAAGGCGCTCTATTGCTTCCTCTTTACTTAAAGCAGCCCGATAGGAACGGGATGATGTCATTGCATCATAACTATCAGCGACACAAACAATTTGAGCAAAAATATTAATCTGCTCTGCCTTTAAGCCATCGGGATATCCTTTTCCATCATACCGCTCGTGGTGGCTCCTTACAACGGCAAGCATTTCTTCGTCCAGAAAAATGGGCTTTAAGATTTCTTCTCCTACAGCAGGATGCTGATGAATTAAATCCCATTCATTCTCTGAAAGCGCGCTTTTTTTATTCAAAATATCCTCATGAATTCCTAATTTTCCTATATCATGCAGCTGCGCTGCCTTTTTAAGCATTTCTACTTTTTCATCGGAAAACCCAATAGCTTTTGCTATATCTGCGGAATATTCACTTACCCTGTCGGAATGGCCTCGCGTATAGTGGTCTTTTGCTTCAAGGCTCCTTACCATAGCCTGGACTACACGATAGAAATAATCGTGCAGTTTTTCCCGCGAAGCTGCTAAATTCCCAGCCATAGCGTTAAATGCCTCGGCTAGTTCTCCTATCTCGTCTTTACTTTTAATCTCAACTTTATAATCCAAATTTCCGGCCGCAATCCTACGCGTGCCTTCAACAAGATTCTGAACCGGCCGCGTAACATCCATTGAAATCCAAGCTCCAAGCAATATTGAAACAGCTATTACAAGTATTAGAATAAAAAGCGTTTTTAACCGGGCAGCCTTTTGCAGCGTATAAACTTCATTGGCATCTATATCCACCCCCAAAATCGCAACAGCTTTTAAATTTTTACCATAAATCGGCGCATAAGCCGAGAGCGTTGCTCCCCATTCATCAATTACAAGATTTTTGTCTACGGTAGGGCCCCCGTAAGCCTCGAGCATTTCCGGAAAACGGTAGGCATCGTATTTATCTCCCGGCAAAGATGTACGCGTGCCTATATAAGGCGAAGGATCAACGATAAATTGCGCAATGCCGGGCGTGCCGGTTTTGGCAAGAGTATAAATATATTTTAATTGCGGGTTTGCTTTTTTAATTTTGTTAAGCTGTTCGGCTATTGTTTCATAGGCTTGGCTGTTTATTCCTTCCCTATTCAATGGGACTTTCCCAATTAAATCCGCATCGATATCTATGGCTGCCGTACTGGCGATAGTTTTTAATTTATCCTGTAAATTTTTGAATTGCAGACGTAAGTTATATTCGTAAAGAATAAAATTATCCAATCCCGCAATAAACAACAATGAGAAGATTAAAGTAAGAGTTACTTTTACCCTGAAACTATTAATAAAAGGGGGGATAAATTTCATTATTTTTAACGTATCACTTATTTTTCTGCAGCATACTAAATTTTTAAAAAAAGGGTTATCTCAATTTCTAGTTAGTTTATAACAAAATCCGTTTATATTATTTATAAGACTGAAATCCCGGAAGCCTTTCGTTTTTAGACTTTTGAAACCTTTCATCGACCACATTCATGAGAACCTTTATATAACGCCAGGGCATAAATATATCAGTTTTTACTTTTTCTTTCACCTGTTTGTGCGGTGGTATTAAATTTCCTTTTTCATCCCACCATATTCCAAGCTCATATGCCGGGTTTTCTATCCATATGCCCATATCATCAACGCCGGTAACCAAAGCCCAAATTTCGTCTTTATAAATTTGAAAAAGCGACAAATCTGAGCGTATTTCTTCAGAAAATTTAAACAGAACCAACTTACCGGTCAAATCCTCTATTTTCATATGGACCTCCTTAATTTTCCGCCTGAGGCGGAAAATTAACCCCGAAGCGCTTCGTGTAAATTTTCCTGGCCGTAGGCCGAGAAAATTTACACGATATATAGGCGCGAGGGGTAAATATAGAAACGAATATCCACGGCAATCTGCTTCTAGCAATTACATGTTTATAAATCCTAGATTATTTTACTTCCGAATTAAAAATATATCAATTGAAGATTTTAGAATATTAGTAATGCTGCAGAAAGTTTATGCTTTAATGAAGATGTTGAGCTGGAGGAAAAGATGGTTATTTAACTTTCGCTGGCTTAAGAAGCATTTTACACTTATGCAGATAACAGTAGCGTTCGTGGTTATAGATACTGAGAACTATATTGCAGGTAGGATATTTGCATCTTCTTCCTTTACTTGAAGTTTTTATTTTTTGCATATCTTAAAACTATCCTTGCAGTATCCACTGCATCTTTCGGTTATGAGCAACCCATTTCTTAACAATCCTGTTGCCCATAAATCTAAAGAAAGCATTTCTTAAGCGTAGCCCTAAAAGTAAAGCTAAAGAATTAGAAAGCGAATAAAATTTGGCATACGCTCTTACAACGTTTAGCTGAAGTTCTCTCGCAGACAGTAGCTTTGGCTTAAAAACAATGTGCTGGCCGTCATAAAGGCTCCAGTCGCGGCTAAAAATCCTTTTTTCCCGTTCCAGCTCTTCGCAAATTTTAGTCCCAGGGAAAGGCGTTAGGATTGACATCTGAATAGTATCAATTTTTTGCTTTATCGCAAACTTTAATGTTTCCCATACGGTTTTTGCGCTATCCTGATCTGCTCCTAAAATGAACATACCGTGAATTTTAATTTTTTTTCTATGAAAAGATTTTATGGCTTTTATTATATCTTCTATTGTTTGTTTTTTGTGGTATGCCTCAAGTGTTTTGTTGTTAACCGACTCAAAGCCCACGCAAACCGTGGTGCAGCCGGCACGAACCATCATATTAAGCAATTTATCATTCTTAGCAACATCGCAACGCGCTTGACATGTCCAATTATTTATCTTATTTTCCATCATAAGCTTCAATAACTCTTCTGTACGCTTTGGATGAGCGGTAAAATTATCATCGCAGAAAAATAAAGTACCGGTTCTCCGCGTTAATAATTCCTGCATAACACTTTGCGCGCTTCTAAAACGGTAATTTCGTCCAAAAAGTTTTGTTACCGAACAAAAACTACAGTCAAAAGGGCAACCTCTGGATGTAGAAACCGGCATAATCATTGCCGGAATTTTATAGCCTTTTACCAGAGAAAAATCCGGCTGCGGCAGACTATCCAGATTTTTAACTTCCCTACCGCGCACGATAGGATCTTTCATCCTGCCTTCAACTATGTCAGCGATAACTTCTTCTGCTTCTCCAATAACAACTTGCCGCGCATATTGCAGAGACTCTTCAGGGAGCAAACTCGCATGGACTCCTCCGATAATTACTTTTTCTTTTGGAAATTTTTTGGCTATTTCATAGCCGCGTTTAGAAGTTGAGGTAAGAATAGAAATTCCGATTAAATCCGCATCAAGTTTTGAATAATCGGGGCGGTAAATATTTTCGTTAAAAATCGAAACCTGGTGCCCTCGTTGTTTAAGGATTGCTCCCAAATAAAGAGGGCCCAGCAATGGCATGTGCAATTTACTGTAAACATTGCTCTCAACAGGGCTAGGCTCGATAAACGCTATTTTCATATCGATAAACTATTGTTGGGCTTTTACACGGACGCTGACAGCACTTGGGCCTTTTGGGCCTTTACGGGTTTCAAATTCGACTTCCTGGTTTTCGTTCAAAGAATCAAACTGAGCCTCAAGCAAGCTGCTTTTGTGAAAAAACACTTCGCTTCCGTCAGTGTCACTAATAAAGCCAAAACCTCTTTCCCTGACTAGTTTTTTGATTTTACCTGTATGCATTGAACCTCCTTTTTTGCGCAACCTAAGTGCGCTATTAATAAAAAAGCCGTAAAGTTAGTTATCCTATCCTTACGGCTAAGAACTCTAATCTTTTGTTTGTTTGTATGTTTATGATACGCCTATCTGGGGATTTGTCAACTAGTATTGCCTATGCTAAAAAGCTATATAAGATAAGGCTTTTCTCAAGTTTTTATTTACTTTTCCCAAATCAGATAGAGAGCTCAACTTTACGCGGTTTTTCCTAAAGGCAAGGATGCGTTCTGCCAGAACTATACCGATACCTGGTATACGAAGAAGGCTCAATCTATCTGCTTTATTTATGTTTATCGGGAAGGATTCCGGATGCCTTCGCGCCCACATTTCTTTTGGGTCAGTCTCCAGAGAAAGGTTACCATCCGGACAAAAAGGGATTTCGCAGGCTTGAAATCCGTATTTACGCAGCAACCAGTCTGCCTGATAAAGCCTGTGTTCCCGAGTAAGCAATTGGTTGTTCGTATAGCTGGAACGTTCGCCGAAACAATCCTGCGCGCCTGCGCCGCGCTGATAACTGCTAAAATATACGCGGTCAAGGTTAAACTCCCTATAAAGCTTCCAGCTATAGCCTACAATCTCTTTATCTGTCTCTTTGGATGCGCCGACAACAAACTGTGTAGTATGTTTTACGTTTTGATAGAAAGAGCCCCTTTGAGTTAATCTACTGATAAGGTTTGTTGGGTTTATTATGTCACGCAGATAGTTCTTTGTCGTAGAAAGCTCTTTGAAATTTACTTCTCCGGCTGTTTCAATGTTAAGCGATACGGCACTGGCCAAGGCAATCGTCTTACGGATAGCTGCGTCTGAGGCTCCCGGAATAATTTTTAAATGAATGTAACCTCTGAAATTTTGACGGCGCAGTAAAACTGCCGCATGGTTGATACGTTCCATTGTAACGTCGGGGTTATTTATAACGCCGCTGCTTAGGAAAAGTCCGGATACTTTTCCGCTTTTATAATACGATAGAAATAGCCTAACAAGCTCTTCTGGTTCTAACCTTAAGCGTTTTGTATCTGCATTTATCCTTAAAGGGCAATACTTACAATTATTGATGCATTCATTGGAAAGAAGGGTTTTAAAAAGAAAAGTTTTGCCTCCGTTAGGAAATACAACCGGATATATCCATTTATCTTCCTTCGAGCGCTTACGATGTTCCTCTTTAGAAGGAGCGCAGGCACAGGCAAGGTCATATTTCGAGTCATTTGATAATATAGAAAGTTTTTCTTCCAGGCTAATATTTGCTTTAATCAACATATTTCAATTCCTATAAAATAAAAAAACCTTTGCTCTTTATGCAAAGGTTTTAATTGTTTTTCCAGCCACCTTAATCTATCTATCTGGGCTGGTCCGCCGTAGCCCGTCAGAGTTTCTACTACCCTAACAAAGGGCGAAGGCGGAACGTCCTGGATTTAGCCCTTCAAACTCGGGACGATTGCCTGATTGTGCCTTTAATATACTCCTGCCGATATGTTTGTCAAGCCAAAAACAAGGCTGCCTGCCGGTACGTAATTATTTGTGGCTTGATGTGTCCAATGGTGTAAATTTTTGTATTTTTACCTGTTAACAATCAATATATAAAATCCGTATTTTTATTTTACTTGCCTCCGGAAGCTAAGGCGTTATATTCGTCACTGGAAATAAGCTGCCGGGAATCATCGTCCTGGTCAAATTTAACCCTGTAATATTTTAACTCTCCCTCATTTTCACCCTCTTTCGAATATTCCGCATACAAGATATAACCTCTGTCCTTTGAAAAAGTTGCCATTGGCTTATTTAACTTTGCCGTATGGGTTATGCGCCGCCGGCTTAAGCCTGCTATATCATATACGTATATATCATTATCTTTCATAACAAGTTTATAGTCATCCTGAACGGAAAGAAATTTATCATAACCTATTTCATCCTTTGAATAAGTATCATCATAGTCAACGGCGTTTGCCGGAAACGAGCAAAAAACAGACAAAATAAACAAAAAGTTAAATACGGTTCTCATAAACACCTCCTTATTTTCGAGTTACTTTCTTTTAGGCTTCTTTTCGTAATTACGCGCAAAAAGATATAAAAGATCGGACAATCTGTTTAGATAAATAATTATATCAGGATTTTTAATAATTTTCTTTCTTTTTAAAGCAACCAGCAGGCGTTCTGCCCTTCTCGCAATAGTCCTTGATATATCAAAAGAGCTGGAAATTAGGTTTTCTCCCGGTAAATAAAAACAACGGGCTTCGAATTTCTTTTTGCTCTCCCAGTGCCTTATGAGCTTTTCAAGTTTTGATACATAATTAGTATTTATTCTTTTTTTAAGTTTATTCAAGGATTTGGGCAGGGTTGCTGTTTCTGCACCAATTATAAATAAATCGCGCTGGATGCCCTCTACAATTCCTTTAGTAGCCTTATCTTTAACCAGGCTCTTTGCCATGCCCATGAATGAACATAACTCATCGAGCGTTCCATACGCCTCTACTCTCAAATCATCTTTAGAAATCCTTTCTCCAAAAAATAAAGAAGTTTTTCCGCTATCGCCTGTTTTCGTGGTTATGCTCATTTTTTTATTTTAGAAACCCTCTTTTCTTATTAATTATCTTTACAATTTCCATTGCCCACAACGGGAAAGAAGAAATGGCCACAACCAAAACCCAATCAAAGCTGCCTAAAGGCTCTGTCTTAAAAATTTTTTGTAAAAATGGGACATATACAACTGCCATCAGTAAAAAAAATGATATAAAATTTGCCAGGATAAGTTTTTTATTCGTAAAAATTCCTATTTTAAAAAGTGATTCCGTCATATTCCGGCAATTAAATGAATGAAACAACTGGCTACAGGCAAGAACTATAAATGCCGCGGTTCTCGCACGAACAATTCCTTCTTTCTCAATAAATAACACAAATATAAAAGCAAATAAACTGCAAAAAGCAATAAAAGCGCCCTGCATAAGCATAAGAATTGCTCTTTGTTTTGTAACTACCGGTTCATTAGTAGGACGGGGCGGCTTTGTCATAATGTTAGGGTCAACCGGGTCAACGCCAAGAGCGAGCGCAGGAAATCCGTCAGTTACAAGATTAACCCAAAGTATATGTATAGGAAGAAGTGGCGCCGGCAAACCAACCAAAGAAGAAATAAACATAACCAGAATTTCTCCAGTATTACAGGAGAGTAAATAATGAATAAATTTCTTTATATTTTCGTAAATACCCCTGCCTTCTTCTACTGCTGCGACAATTGAAGCAAAGTTATCATCGGTAATTACCATATCCGAAACTTCTTTTGTAACGTCGGTGCCGGTAATCCCCATGGCAACGCCTATATCAGCTTCTTTTACTGCCGGGGCGTCATTTACACCGTCGCCGGTCATAGCAACGACCTCATGGCGCGCACGCCATGCGCGCACAATTCTTAATTTATTTTCCGGGGAAACTCTTGCGTATACCGGTATTTTTTCAATTTTACTCCTAAATTCATCCTCGCTTAATCTATCGAGTTCTTCACCAGCCAAAGCTATGGAGCCTTCCTTAAAAAAACCCAGGTCTTTCGCTATCGCCACAGCTGTATTTTTATGGTCGCCAGTAATCATAACTGTTTTTATGCCGGCAGTTTTACATTCCTCCATTGCGAATTTTACTTCTTCACGCGGAGGGTCAATCATAGCAACTAAGCCTGAAAAAATAAGATTGTTCTCTATTGTTTCCGCTTCGATTTTCTCAGCTGGCGAAACTTCTTTATAGGCAACCGCTAAAACGCGCATTGCGGAATCTGCTAAATCATTATTTACTTTTAATATTATTTTTCTGTCTTCGGCAGAGAGAGTTCTTGTGCTTGAATTTTCGTAAATCACCTTACAATCATTAAGTAATATGTCGGGTGCACCCTTTACAAAAGCAAACCTCTTTCCGTCAGCAGAATTACGGATGACAGTCATTTTTTTTCTTTCGGAATCAAAAGGTATTTCATCGAAAAAATTAAATTCTTTTTCCATATCTTCCTTTAAAATCCCAGCCTTGGCAGCACAGGTTAAAAGCGCGCCTTCCGTAGGGTCACCGATTATTTTGTAGCCTGTATCTTTTTTTATTAATGTAGCTGCATTACATAATACGCCTAAAGTTAACGTCTTGAGTAAATCAGGGTATTGCGAAGGGTTTATTTCTTTTTCGAAAGACAGAAAGTTCCCGTCAGGCGCATATCCTATACCGGTTACCTTAAAAAGACAATTAGCGGCAAATACTGCCTGCACTGTCATTTCATTCTTAGTTAACGTACCTGTTTTATCAGAACAAATAACCGTAGCACAACCAAGCGTTTCAACGGACGGCAATTTCCTAATAAGCGCGTGGCGCTTAACCATTCTTTGCACGCCTAAAGCTAGAGCAATAGTTACTACCGCGGGAAGGCCTTCCGGAATTGCCGCAACCGCAAGGCTTACTGCGGTTAAAAACATATCCAGTATTTTTCCTCCACGCACAATGCCTAATATAAATACAATAGCAACAAGCGCAAAACAAAGGTAAACTATCCACTTTCCGAATGTTTCAAGTTTTTTCTGTAAAGGCGTGGTTTCACGTCCAATCTGCTGAACCATGGTTGCAATTTTTCCAAGTTCAGTGCGCATTCCGGTTTCAGTAACCAATGCCTTTGCTTTACCGGAAACTACGGAGGTTCCCATATAAACCATATTCGCTCTATCCGCCAAGGGAATTTTTTTCTCTTCTAAGGCGTGTAACGTTTTTGCAACCGGAGTTGACTCGCCTGTAAGGCTTGCCTCGAGCACGCTAAAATTTGAGGTATGCCAAATAACTCTTGAATCAGCAGGAACATTGTCTCCTGCTTCAAGCTCAATTAAATCTCCCGGCACAAGATGTAAAGACGAAACAATCTGGCGCTCTGCGTTTCTAATAACTTTTGAGGTAGGTGAAGATAATTTTTTTAAGGCAGCGAGTGATTTTTCTGCGCGGTATTCCTGAATAAAACCTAAAATTGCATTTAATATAACAATCGCAACTATCGCGAGCGCGTCTATCCATTCACCTAAGAATCCTGACACAACCGCGGCGCCTATCAAAATCCATATTATGAAATCATTAAATTGCTCAAAGAAAATTTCAAAAGGAGAAATCTTCTTTTTTTCTTCAAGCTGATTAAGCCCAAAATCTGATAGCCGCTTGCTGGCTTCATCGCTACTAAGCCCTTTATCGATGTTGGCGTTAAGCGCCTCAGCAATGCCCTGAATAGATAAATTGTAAAAATTTTTCTCGTTTGACATGATTATTATTTTACCGTAATTAGGCTTTATTTAAAGAGGAAAATTTATAAGGCGGAAAGCAGCACAGTAAAGCTATACATAACCTTATACGATTCTTCTAAGCATTAAACATCTTTTGAAATTTATTTATTTGACGCTTTACGTTTTTGCTGGCAACCACTGCAGATATAGCACATACACAATTGGCTCCGGATGCAATCACTTCCTTGGCATTTGAAAGATTTATACCGCCTATAGCTACTATAGGTAAGTTTATATGCTTTTTTATCTCCTGTATTAATTCTATTCCTACGGGATTTCTTGCATCCGGTTTTGTTGAGGTAGGAAATATCGGCGCAATACCCACGTAATCAGCGCCTTTAGCCTGTGCCACCTTAGCTTCTTTTAAACTATGCACGGTAACTCCAATGATTTTCTTTTTTCCCAATAATTTTCTTGCCATTCGATACGGTAAATCACTTTGCCCAAGATGAACGCCGTCTGCGCCGGATGCCAAAGCTATATCGACTCTATCGTTTATCAAAAAAATTATGTCTTTGCAGATTTTTCTTAACTTAAGCGCTTCGATATACATTTCGTAAGTAGCCGCATTTTTTTCACGGTACTGCACGATTTTTACTCCTGCCTTCAAAGCATTTTTAACGTCACTTACGTTTCCAAGCCGGCTTAAAAAGCTACCTGTAATAAAATAATAACCTTTCATAAATATATCTTTTGCATTTTATTGATTGTTCTTTCGTCTAAATTGAAAATACGATCAAATAGTTCCTCCTTAAACGAAGCCGGGCCTTTGGATTTTTTAGCAGCAAGCTCTGCAGCAACCTCAAAACATACAAGCGCAGATGAGGCTGCATAAATTAAATCTTTGCTAACGGCGGCAAATGCTCCGATAACCGATGCTGCCATACAGCCAGTTCCTACAACATGCGTCATCATCGGATGGCCATTTTTTATAATATAGCTCTTGTCTTTACCTCTTACAATGTCATGCTTGCCTGTGGCTACAATAACGGCTTTAAACCTGTTTGCAAGCCACCCACTAACAGCAAGTATATCTTGCTCGACCTCGGCAGAATCTACGCCTTTTGTCCGAATGTTTTCTCCGGAAAGCCTCACAATTTCGGAAGCATTTCCTTTAATAATATCTATCTTTACTTCATTTAACAACTCAAAAGATTTTTCATCGCGTAACCGCGTTGCGCCTGCGCCGCAAACATCAAGGATAACAGGAATTCCCTTTTTATTTGCACTTCTGGCAGCAATTTTCATTGCCTCAACAAATTCGGGCGTTAGCGTTCCGATATTTAAAACAAGGCTTGAGGCAATATTCGCCATTTCAGCGACTTCCTCTTTGGCGTGCGCCATAACCGGAGAAGCACCCACCGCTTTTACTATGTTTGCACAATCATAAATCGTAACCCAATTGGTTAAATGGTGCACAATTGGCTTCTCTTTTCTGATTTTCTTTAATAAACTACACACATCAATTTTTGTTTTAATCATATTAACGCACCCCCACACAATAAATTATATTATAACTTTAAAGCACCTTGAGCAAGTCTTTTGCAACATGCTCTCCGGCCAAAAGCATTCCGCCAAATACCGGGCCCATGCGTGGCCCGCCGAATACGGCATTTGCACACATACCGCATGCATATAAGCCGGGGCAAATTTCTTTGGAATTTTTCACAATGGTATCTTCTCCGACTTCTGCCCACATTGATTCTTCGCCCATGGTTTTACCGGTTTTAGTTTCAAGCCTTATGCCTGATTTTCTTTCAACAATCCTTGCCACTTCTGCTGGATGGCCTGTCGCATCCACTACAAATTTAGCCCGCATTGTAATCGGGTCAACATGCAAATTCGCCATTTCAACTGCTGTCCAGTTTAACACAAGCCCGGTTACTTTTTTGCTCCGCACCATTACATCTTCAACGCTAATTAGATTGAAAATCCTCAATCCTGCCTGAACCGCTTTCGAACAGATAACTGAAACAGATTCAATCGAATCAGCAAGGTAATAACCTTTCTCATAAAGCCGGCTTTTAACGCCAAAATCATCCAAGATTCTTTTGGCCGCAGCCTGTACTACAATTTCATTAAACATAATTCCACCGCCCCACATTCCTCCTCCAACTGAAAGTTTTCTCTCAAAAAGCACAACTTTCTTATTAGCTTTTGCCAGATAATAGCCGCAAACCATTCCAGCAGGGCCTGCTCCAACTATCGCCACATCAACATCCAAGGCATCTATCAATTTTTTGTTAAACGACTCAATGATAGCTTTGGAAATTTTAATTTCATCTAGCTGCATTTTTACTCCTTTTTTATAAAAATCTGTTTCGTCATTAACAGCATGTCAATGGGGTTATTTGACATGAAGTAAATCTTGGGAATTAGCTGATAATATTTTCTTTACCTGACTTGCCACTTTTTTACCGGAATACAACATCGCACCAAAAGTCGGGCCCATACGAGGTATACCATACGCTGTAGATACGGCCATACCTGACACAAACAAGCCCGGATAAATCTCTCCTGTCTTTTCAACTACAGCATCTTCCGAAGTATTAATATCCATAGGGCCAAAAGTTTCAAGCTTTATTAAATGCCTTTTTTCCAAACTTTTACAAACCCATGCATCGTGCCCTGTAGCATCAATAACAATCTTGGACTCCAACGAAATAGGATCTACACAAGTTATAGCTCTTGGTAATGCCGATACTGGCGTCCAATTAATAACAACCCCTTCCACCCTGTTGTTTCGAAGCACAACATCGTCAAATTTTGTCATGTTAAGAATTTTTACCCCCGCGTCACATGCGGCAGAAATGAGTTTGGAGCATGCCGAAGGCCCATCAGAAACAAACAAATTATTCTCTACCTCTTTATATGGAATTTTAAGCTCATCAAGGATTTCCTGGGAAGGCGATCGAAAGGTTAAGGTATTCATCAAATATCCACCAATCCAGAAACCTCCACCGATATAATTATTACTCTCAACTACTAAAGTTTTAAATCCTGAGCTTGCCAATTCTTTCGCCGCTACAAGCCCGCTTGGTCCGCCGCCTATGATAATTGCATCACAAACAATATATTCCTGAAACCATTTAGTAAATTCACCGACAATCGCCCTGCTTACTTGCGCCTCACTTACCCTTTCAAACATCGCAACCTCCTGTTAAAATGA
>JALOCC010000012.1 GCA_023227945.1 Candidatus Omnitrophota bacterium | reverse complement strand
AAAATGAAAAATCCTTGTGCCAGCAACACAAGGATTAATTATGATTACACCTACTCCCTACGCTGGCATTATCCAGACCACCACCCCATACAGATATTTAGGTGGTTCCGCCTAAAGCGGAACAGGTTCAAAGGGTAATCCCGTTTACGGGAACTCTCAGGTCGTTTCACGACCTCCCCTGTTTAATTTGCTATCTTAAATTACAAATAGCTTAGGTATCAATTTATTATAAATGTTAGCTTATCTTCTTAATATAAATTTCTTTCGCTATTTCTTCTTCCAGCGCTACTTGCGTTTCTTCAACCTGTATTATAACAGATGGCTGGGTTTGGTGAAGCTTTATTCTTGCACCCGGCACAATGCCAAAAGACATAAGCCTGTGGAGTTGAGGGTGATTTCTTGTCAAGACATAAACAATTTTTCCCGTCTCTGCGACTTTAAGCTTGGTTAGCGGTATGACAATACTTTCAATTAAGCCTTTTGCTTTTTCGCAGCATGCACCCGCTGGAATACTTAAACCGTGAGGGCATTCTTTAGGGTGGCCCAAAAGCGTACAGATGCTTTCTTCAACCTCTTTCGACAATATATGCTCAAAAGCACAGGCTGAAGAATCAACTTCCCTCCTACCAAGTTCAAGCACATCCATCAAAAGGCGTTCTGCCAAACGCTGGCGCCTAATGATATCTCTCGCCTTAGATTCGCCTTTATTGCTAAATTTTATAATATCTTTTTCTATTAAAACAAATCCTTCGCTTAATAGACTCTCGGAAACGTCTTCGTTAACAGCCTCCAAGAATCTTTTTGCTATCGCATCTTTATTGGAGATTTTCTTTTCTCTTTCTTCCCAGATTATAGTTAAAGCCTCTTCGATTCTTTGGTTATAATCCATTTTATTTTCCTTTTTTATACGCAGATGATCGCAGATAGCAAAACAGATGATCACAGATGATTTTAACTGTGATCATCTGCGTAATATTATAACACTGCTATCCCCTTCACCAAAATCAAATAACGCAACAAATGATTCAAGAGCCCTCCTGCCAAAAATGCAAAAAGAAATACGAAACCGGCAATCATAAGCGCAACTTTAAGGCCTCTTTCTTTAACTGTTACGAAAAACTGCGCAATACAGGGCACAAACAAGGTTATTACAATAAGGCTTACGAAAATTTGTATTTTATCAAGTACGCCTGCTCTTGCCAATTGATACAATCCGGCGGCGCCGTAATCCCTTCGTAAAAAGCCGATAATAAATGCAGCCGTTGTCTCTTTGGGTAAATGCAGCCAGACTACAATAAATGGGCTTAAAACTCTTTCTATTAAATTTAACAATCCTATTTTATCGGATACAAAGAGTATAAATGTTCCAAGGATAAATAAAGGCACTGCTTCTTTTAAGTACCATTTAAGGCGGGCGCCGGTCTTTACAATAATGTTTGCAATCTGGGGAAACCTCATCGGAGGTAATTCCTGAATAAATGGGCTACGCTTACCCGGAACTAATCTCGAAGATAAAAATCCAATAGTGATTATGACGAAAAGAATCGTGGAAAACCAAAGAAGAAATGCCCTTAGCGAAAACTGGCTAAGCATTGCCATAATCACGCCCAGCTGTGCAGAACAGGGAATCGCCAGCGTAAGTATAATACTAACCAGAATACGCTCTTTTTTTGTTTCCAATATCCGCGAGGTCAGCGTTGCCATTGTGCCGCAGCCAAGGCCGAGCACCATTGGAAGTATTGCGCGGCCGTTAAGCCCGATTATCCTAAAAACCTTGTCCGATAGCACAGAAAGCCGCGGCAGGTATCCTGAATCTTCGAGTATTCCAAAAAATAAAAAAAATGCAGTTACTATCGGAAATATTATGGCAAATGCGTAAGTAACAGCCATGCTGATAATACCATATTGACCCATCAAAAATTCTTTGACGATTGGTATTGGAATAAATTTATCTATAATACCACCTAAAAACGGGTTAATATATTGGCCGAATATCTTATTTTCAAAAAAATCTACACCCCACACAGCAGCTAACCTACCAACAAAAAGATACATTATAAAAAGCACAACAATAAGTATTGGTATTCCGCTTATGGGGCTTACAGTAAGAGCGCCTATAAATTCAGACGCGCTTTTGGCTTTTGGTTTTGAAATACGCAAAATATCTCTCAATAATTCTTCAATTTTCTGATTTTTTTTCCTAAGTGAGGCTATTTCATCAGAAGAAAAAACAGTAAAGCCTTTAGGCGGTTGCGTAGTTTTCGCCCGGGAGATTGCTTCTTTTAATTTAGGAATACCTTCTCCGGTTACCGCTACTGTTTCGACAATATCTATACCCAATTTTTGAGAAAGTTTTTTTATGTCTATGCTTATGCCGCGTTCTTTTGCTTCATCGCTCATATTTAGGTTAAGCACCAGTGGCAGGCCCAATTCAATAAGCTCAAGGGTGAGCACAAGCGAACGTTTGAGGTTTTTACTGTCAGCAACCTGTACAACGCAGGTGATATCGCTTTTTGAAAGTATATCGCGGGTTACTTTTTCATCTTCGGAATGAACGATGAGGCTGTTTATCCCGGGCGTATCGTAGACTGTAAAATTCTGTAGCCCGAGTTTCGCTATGCCTTTTGATATGTCTACGGTTGTGCCCGGGTAATTCGAAACAGTGACATAGCTTCTGGTAAGCGCGTTAAAGATAACGCTTTTACCAACATTGGCATTACCAACTAAAATTATATTCATTGTTATTTGGGTTACGAGGGTTACGGATGCCCGCCTTGCCGAGCAAGGCGAGGCAGGTTACGGGAAGTTACGAAAGTTACATTGAACCATCGTGATTAAGTGTGACCTGCGTAACATTCGTAACCTGCGTAACATTCGTAACCTTTTATTTTGAAATAAGAAATATCCCTATGTTCGCAAAAAAATTAGGCAATAGGAATATACGGTTTTCTCCAGCAATATACACCTTGCGCTCAACTTTGATTTTCTTTTCCCTGCAATAATCAAGAAAATCAAGTGTGCTCAAAAAGTGCAGGTTTGGTGTCTCATACCAAGTATAAGGAAGAGACGCCGTTACAGGAACTCTGCCTCTAAAGAAAAGGCGCAGGCGCGCCCGGTAATAGGCAAAGTTTGGAAAACCAACGATTACTTTTTTACCTACTCTCAACGCGTCAAAAAGCACAGTTTCAACGTGCTTTAACTGCTGGAGGCTCTGGTTAAGTATTATGTAATCAAAAGCTTTATCTTTATATTCTGAAAGCCCGGTATCTATATCGCCGTGAAGCACGCTTAAACCCCTTGCCACGCACCTGTATATCGCCTGCTCATCTATTTCTATGCCCTGGCCGCGTACATTTTTTCTCAGGGTTAAAAGCTCAAGTAGCTCTCCGCCGCCGCAACCAAGATCAAGCACTGATGAATTTTGCTCAACCATATCAAGTATCGCTTTGTGGTCGCTTTTAATAATTTCGTTTTCTTTCATGTTTTACCTCGTTTTTGTGAAACACTTTTTAGAAAATGAGAAATAAGGTGAGTTTCCTCTTCAGTTTCTAAAAGAAAGGCGTCGTGGCCATACGTAGAATCAACCTCGCAAAAGCTTGCTCCAATGCCGGCATGTTTGCATACTTTTACGATTTCTTTTGACTGATACACCGGATACAACCAATCAGATTTAAATGCTATTACCAAAACCTTAAGGGGTTTTCCGGAAAGCACTTCGTGCAATGGTTTATCTTTCGATGCATCAAAATTATCCATGGCTTTAGTAATGTAAAGGTAAGAATTCGCATCGAACCTTTTTACGAAATTATCCCCCCTGTAATGCAAATAACCCTCGACCTCAAAATCGGCAGTAAACTTAAAAGGCTGAATGTTATTTTTTTTCTGCCGCCCGAATTTTTCAGCCATAGAAATATCGCTCATGTAGGTAATATGCCCAAGCATCCTTGCAACAGCCAGGCCTTTGTCCGGAGGTTTTCCTCCGTAGTAATTCCCTGATTTCCAGTCCGGATCAGCCATTATCGCCTGCCTGCCAACCTCATCAAAAGCGATTTGCTGCGGAGAATGTTTAAGCGCACAGGCTATCGGTATCGCGCTACGTATTCTATCGGAATATTTAACGAGCCACGCCAAAGCCTGCATTCCACCCATTGAGCCACCCACAACCGTAAGCAACTTATCAATGCCAAGATAATCTATCAATGCTTTTTGCGCTGCTACCATATCGCCTATGCTTATAACTGGAAAATCCAAGGCGTATGGTTTATTGGTTTTAGGATTTATGCTAGAAGGGCCGGTTGAGCCGCGGCAACCTCCAAGTATATTCGAACAGATAACAAAATATTTTTCTGTGTCAAAAGCCCGTCCCGGGCCAATCATATTATCCCACCAACCGGGTTTTTCCTCATCTTTGTAATATCCTGCCGCGTGAGCATCCCCGGAAAGAGCATGTAAAATCAAAATCGCGTTTGATTTATCCGGGTTAAGCGTGCCATATGTTTCATAGGCAAGCACAACCGGGCTTAATCTCTCTTTACTCTCAAGAATAAACTCCTCGGGCGGAGTTGCAAAAGTAAAATATTTTGTCTCAACCGCGCCAACGCTCGTTTTAGTCATCGTTTGCTCCTTCAAAAACCAGATTCAATTTTAGTACACATTTATCCAATAAGACAAAAACACATAAATTAGACTTCACATATTTTATTACGTTATTTTGCTTTTGTCCAAATTTTTAAATTAAGATTTAGCATCCTGAAAAAGCCAGGTAGAAAGATACCTCTCCCCTGTATCAGGAAGTATAACTACAATAAGTTTTTCTTTATTTTCTTTTCTTTTCGCTACTTCTAAAGCCGCCCAAACAGCTGCACCGCTGGAAATTCCCGCAAGAATTCCTTCAAGCTTGGCAAGCCGCCTGGATGTTTCTCCGGCATCATCGTTAGTAACACGGATAACCTCGTCAATAATATCTTTGTTTAAAACCTGCGGCAGGAATCCTGCGCCTATACCTTGGATTTTGTGTGGGCCGGGATTACCACCGGATAGAACCGGAGAATCAGCAGGCTCAACCGCAATTGCCTTAAAACTTTTTTTCTTTTTCTTAATCACTTCAGAAATACCCGTAAGCGTTCCGCCGGTACCAACACCTGAAATAAGAATATCAACCTTACCGTCTGTATCGTTCCATATTTCCTGCGCAGTTGTTTTTCTATGAATTTCAGGATTTGCAGGATTATTAAACTGTTGAGGCATAAAGCTGTTTGGAATAGATTTAGCCAATTCTTCCGCTTTCTCTATGGCGCCTTTCATACCTTTAGTTCCGTCTGTGAGCACAAGCTCCGCGCCGAATATCTTTAAGAGCTGCCTGCGCTCAACGCTCATAGTTTCGGGCATAGTAAGAATTAAACGATACCCTTTTACTGCAGCAACAAACGCAAGCGCAATGCCGGTATTACCGCTTGTAGGCTCAATGATTACGGAATTCTTTTTAAGAATCCCTCTTTTCTCAGCATCCTCAATCATTGCTGCGCCTATACGGTCTTTTACACTTGATAATGGGTTAAAAGACTCTAATTTAACAACCACTGTCGCGTTTAATCCCTCGGTAAGACGATTTAATCTTACCAGCGGGGTATTACCAATTGTATCAACTATATTATTAAAAATTCTAGCCATGTTTTCCTCCTTAACTAACTTTTCTGTAACGCCTGTTCGATATCGGCGATAATATCGTCAATATGTTCTATGCCGATAGATAACCTGATAAAATCCGGAGTCACTCCTGTTGCCAACTGCTCTTTGCTGGATAATTGCTGATGCGTTGTAGTTGCCGGATGAATCGCCAAGCTTTTCGCATCGCCAATGTTAGCTAAATGAGAGATCAACTCCAATGACTCAATGAATTTTTTTCCTGCAACCAAACCGCCCTTAACACCAAACCCGATAATTGCACCGGCTCCTTTGGAAAAATATTTCTTTGCTTTTTCTTTCTCCGGACTGTTATCCAGCCCGGGGTAATTAACCCAACTTACTTTCTTGTGTTTTGAAAGATACTTTGCAACAGCTAAAGCGTTCTCGCAATGCCTTGGCATTCTAAGATGCAAAGTCTCTAGTCCCTGCAAAAACAGAAAAGAATTAAATGGAGAAACCGTAGCGCCTAAATCTCTTAAAAGAGTAACTCTTGCCTTAATAATATAAGCGATATTACCCAAAGGTTTAAGCGCTTCTACAAAATTTATGCCGTGATAACTTGGATCAGGCTCTGCAATTAACGGGAACTTTCCGTTGGTCCAGTCAAATTTTCCAGAATCAACAATTACTCCGCCCAAACTGGTACCATGTCCGCCGATGAACTTTGTTGCCGAATAAACTACAATATCGACACCAAAATCAATTGGCCTAAGAAGGTATGGCGAAACAGTATTATCCAACACAAGAGGGATTCCATTTTTGTGGGCAAGTTTAGAAAGCCCTTCTAAGTCCGCAACATCTAATTTTGGATTACCTATGGATTCGGCATAGATTGCTTTTGTTTTTGGTGTGATTGCTCTTTGAAAGGCTTCGAGGTCGTTAGATTTAACAAAATTTACCTTAACCCCCAACTTAGCAAAGGTGTAATGAAACAAATTATACGTTCCGCCATATAGATTATCCGCGGAAACAATTTCATCGCCTGCCTGTGCAATATTTAAAAGAGCAAGCGTAATCGCCGCTGACCCGCTTGAAGTGGCCAGGGCGCCAACACCGCCATCTAAAAGTGCAACTCTTTTTTCAAATACGTCGGTAGTCGGATTCATTAAGCGGGTATAGATATTGCCGAATTCTTTTAAACCAAAAAGATTAGCTGCGTGTTCTGTATCTTTAAATTGGTACGAAGTTGTCTGATAAATCGGAACAGCTCGGGAGCCGGTTGTAGGATCAACCTCTTGCCCCCCATGTAATGCTAATGTTTCAATTTTCAATTTATTGTCAATTTTACTCATTTAACCTCCTCTTTTAAATTATTCCGGGTAAGCGTACTTACCCGGAATAATCATTACTAAAAAGCATATTGAGCGCTTATCACAAACCCTCCGCCCAACCCAGTCCTTGTTGTTTCGGTCTTAACATTTCCCGTATAAGTATAAGCTGCAATAATGGTAAGATTTTTGTTCGCGAGCCACGCCAAATGCGCGTCCCAATAGTTAGCGTTTTTATATCCGTCATCAAATTGCTCTCCCTGCTTAAACTCATAGCCCACCACAAAACCGTGTGGCAAAACCACATCAATATTAGCAAACCCAGTTATTTCTCTATCCGTATCAAATCCAAGCACACCGGTAACATACTCCTGAGAAGAAAGTATGCCTCCGGAAAGAATCACAGGCAGCGGGGTTTGCGTAATTGTTTTCGTTGCTACCGCATACCAGTCAACACCGGTTGTGCGCAGTGGTAATCCCAATTGGTGCAAGCTGTTGGCGCTGGTCGTCTTATAGATAGTTCCGATTGAAAATGCAGGAACAAACTGCGAACCAAAGGAATTTTCATCCAAAAGCAGCACCTTGGCTCCGATATTATTCTTGTGAAATGTCGGATGATTTTCCCAATTAATTGTTTCATAACCATAGGAAATCTCAATCCTCTTAAATAAAGTATCAGCAACGCCGAAAGCGGTCCAGTCAATTTTTGAATCGGGAAGATTTACATACCAGGCGCCGAACCGCGGCTTACCTATAATATCCACACCCTTGACTGTTAAATGGCTGCCTTCTTCTGTAGAATCAGCGACATATGCCAATGGATTAAATGCCACACCACCCTCGCCTTCAAGACTATTAAACGGGGGACCTGCATAAGAAAGAACAGGAATATTTACGATAGCGCCAGTTATAAGTAATGCGATTAAAAGCTTTTTCATTGGATAGCCTCCTAAATCTTTTCAGCAAGACTATCCAGTTGACCGGTAATACCTGCTACATATGCATATTTATTATAAATACTGTCCGGATTGTCCGGTTAAGAAAAACTTTTTTATTTTATATCCCACCTCCTTCAATTAACCAAACATCATCAAAACGATTTTTTTGGGCAACTTCCACCTGAACTATTTTTGAGTTATGAACAGTTATAGTTACAGTACCATATTTCAAATTATGGACCGAATCACTTATATCTTTTATTATTGCATCATTAACAATATTTTTATCGGTCTTATTCTTATCCATCTTTTATTCCAACTGACTAATTACCATTTTATTTTATATTGAATATGAACACACTTCCTGCCGTTTCTTTGTCTGGCTGGCTAAGTCATCAAATGTAATGTTATCAATTATACCGCTGATTGCTCTTGAGACATCCTGCCATATACCGCGAAATGCGCACTTATAAACGTCTCGACAACCGGAATAATCTTTCTCTACGCAAGTTATCGGCTCAATCGGACCATCAACAAACCTAACCACATCCCCTATTTTTATCTCAGCTGGATGCTTGGCTAAAAGATATCCTCCGATTTTACCCCTTTTGCTCTCGACAAACCCGCCCCTTTTAAGCTCTAAAAGCACCTGCTCGAGAAATTTTATCGGGATATCTGCCTCTTTTGCCAAGTCATGGATAGTCACAACACCACTGCCATACCTTACAGATAAAACCAAAACTGCCTTTAGCGCATAATCACCTTTATAAGTTATTTTCATCTTTTCTCCTTCTTATTTATACTATCTCTATAAACTTAGTAGAGTATACAATATATTTTAATAGATGTCAAGGCTATTTTAGAAAATTTTTAAAGGAAGCTGATTAGATGATAAAACTTAATACTGGTATGCTTTTTTACTTTCCGTAGGGAGAAATTTCTCGCAGAAGTTTTATAATTGAAGGTAGATGCTCGATAGTATAGTCGATATCCTCTTCCCCGTTATAGCGGGAAAGGCTAAACCTTATCGAACCCTGTATAAAGGTAAATGGTATACCCATTGCGCGTAGAACATGGGAAGGCATAAGCGAACCTGAAGTGCAGGCTGAGCCGGATGACGCGGCGATGCCTTTTTCATCAAGCTTAAGCAGGATAGATTCACCTTCTATAAATTCAAAACCTATATTGGTTGTATTTGGCAGGCGTAATTCTTTATGCCCATTCACACGGACGTTGGAAATTTTTTCTACAATTCCGTTTTCCAGTTTATCACGCAAGTTTTTAACGCGGGTAATTTCTTCATCCATATTTTTTTGGGCAAGTGCACAGGCAACACCTAAACCAACTATTGAGGCAACATTCTCTGTGCCACCGCGCCTACCCTGCTCTTGATGGCCTCCGATTAAAAACGGGGAAAACCTTGTACCTTTACGGACATATAAAGCTGCCACGCCTTTTGGCGCATGGAGCTTATGCCCTGATAAAGATAAAAAATCTACCGGAATTTTTTTCATGTCCAAATTTATTTTTCCTACAGATTGTACTGCGTCTGTATGAAAAACTACTCCTCTCAACCTTGCAATCTCAGCAATCTCGTCTATCGGAAAAAGCACACCTGTCTCATTATTTGCATGCATTATAGAAATCATTGCAGTATCATAATCGATTGCGCTTTTGAGCTCGTTTAAATCAAGCAGCCCGTCGCTGCCAACATCAAGATACGTAATTCTATAACCCTGCGTTTCAAGATATTTACAAAGGCTAAGTACTGCCGAGTGCTCTACTTTTGTGGTTATGATATGTTTTTTGTCGGGGTAAGACCTTAATGTCCCAATTATAGCGGTGTTATCGCTTTCTGTACCGCAGCTTGTAAATATTATTTCATTTACATCGTTTGCGCCTATTAGGTCAGCAACACTTTCCCTTGCGCTATCTATGTTCTTTTTTATCTTTCCGCCAAAAGTATGCATACTGGAAGGATTTCCATAGTTTTCGGTTAAAAATGGCTGCATTGCTCCAAATACTTCGGGTGCTACGCAAGTTGTTGCATTATTATCTAAATATACGGTTTTCATTCTTTAATTTCCTCAACTACTATGTCGCTATCAATAAATTCCCGCAGCCGGGCTTCGACTAATTCTTTTAGCGTAATCCCGGCGGAAGGGCACCCTAAACATACGCCTAAGAATTTTACATAAACTTTATTTCTATCCACATCAACCAGCTCAACATCACCGCCGTCAGCTTTAAGCTGAGGCCTGATTTCTCTTTCCATTGTTTCTTTAATAAGAGATATTCTTTCGAGATTGGTAAGCGTTTTCTTTCTAGGCGCCTCTTTATGCTGGATAACTTTTGTTTCTTCCTTCTCCCAAAATTCATTAAGAAGGCTTTGTATCTGCGGCTTACACTTTCCGCATCCGCCTCCGGCTTTGGTATAATGGGTAACTTCTTCAACTGTTTTTAGGTTATTTTCCTTTATAGCACGTATTATTTTCTGGTCGGTTACGCTAAAACATTTGCATACTATTTTCTCTTCGCCAATCATTTCTTTTTTTGCCGGGGCTCCCCTGTAATTTGCAATAGCAGCCTCAAGCGCCTCCATTCCCATAACCGAACAATGCATTTTCTCTTCAGGAAGCCCGCCAAGATAATCAGCGATATCCTGGTTAGTAACTTTAGAGGCTTCATCGATGGTCATTCCTTTAATAATTTCGGTTAAGGCTGATGACGATGCAATTGCGCTGGCGCAACCAAAGGTTTTAAATTTTGCATCAATTATCTTTTCTGTTTTTTTATCTATACGTAGAGTTAACTTGAGGGCATCACCGCAAATGATACTACCAACTTCCCCTATTGCATCAGGATTTTCTATTTCGCCGACATTAAGAGGGTTCTTAAAGAATTCTTTTACTTTTTCCGAATAATCCCACATGTTTGTTGTCCTTTTTAATAATTAATAAATTATACCTTATTACATTATCTTATTTTGTTCAAATTAATCAAGCTCAATAGTTGTGTGCTCAATGTCAAATTCATCGTTTACAATCTGCTTTATGCGGCCAAGTATTTTCTTAACATCCACGCATTTTTCATCGCCTTTTATTTTAATGTGTGCAGTCATTGAATACATTTTTGAAGTTATTTCCCAAATGTGCATATCGGTTATTTCCTCTATTTCCTTTACTTGTTCCATAAGCACTGTACGTACCTTATCGCTGTCTATACCTTTAGGAGCTGCCTCAAGAAGTATATTGGCAGAATCCCTAAAAAGCCCCCAGCCCCAAATTAAAATTACACAAGCTATAGCAATACTTAAAATGGGGTCAATTATATTCCATTTTGTAAAATAAATTACTATTGCGCCTATAACTATTGCAACCGATGAAAATGTATCCGCAAGCATATGCACAAATGCGCTTTTTATATTCAAACTTTCTTTAGCTGCTCCATGAAGAATCCATGCCGTTATCAAATTTACTACCAAGCCTATCACGGCAATAATAAACATTTCAAAGCCTATTATTGTCTTAGGCTGGATGATTCTATGCACGCCTTCAATAAAAATCCAAGCCGTTACCGCAAAGATAAATATACTGTTAAAAAACGCAGCCAAAATTTCTATTCTATAAAAACCAAAGGTTCTGTGGTGGCACACCGGCCTGTCGGCACAGACAAGCGCAGCACCGCTTATTGCCAGTGCAAAAAAATGCGTAAACATATGCCCGGCATCGCTTATTAAAGCCAAACTATTGGTAAATATGCCGCCGATTATTTCAACAAGCATAGTAATGCAGGTTATTGCAGCGGCTATTTTTAGCTTTTTTTTCTCAAGAGACTTATACTCAAAAAGCTCATCCGCAGCAGATAGTGTTTGTTTTGGCCTGTGAAAATGTTTCATGTTTTCCTCGCTACGCTCGGAAAGAGTACAGAAAACAGAGTACAGATTACAGAACAAACTCTCTTATTTTTTCTCTGTTCTCTGTACTCTGCTATCTGTTCTCTATCAGAATATCTCAATTCCTGCCTTTTTAAGCAGCTTTGCTAATTTAGCAAGCGGTAGCCCTACTACATTATAAAAACAACCTTCAATACGGTCAATAAATATGCCCCCCAGCCCCTGGATATCAAAACTTCCGGCCTTATCCAAAGGAGAAACTTTTTTAAAATAATTTCTTATCTGCCTATCGCTTAAAGCTAGCATATAAATCTTTGTTTTTTCGTAATCCGTAAATATTTTATTTTTATCTATGTCAATTACGGCAAGTCCCGTATAAACCCATTGCGGTTTCTTTGAAATAGTTTTAAGCGTTTTAAATGCCTCATTCAAATTCTTGGGTTTTCCAATTATTTTATTATTTGCTAAAACAACCGTATCTGCGGCTATAACTACGCCTGCGTTAAACCTTTTTGCCGCATCTCTCGCTTTTATGAGTGCGTTTTTTACAACAAGATGATGGCAGCCTTTGCTTAAGCTATGGGTTTCTTTGGCCCCGGAAACATAAACAGAAAACTTAAGCCCTATTCCTTTAAGCAAATCTTTTCTTGCTTTTGATTTTGAAGCCAAAATTATTTTACGCATTTGCTGCATATTTTGCACCTAAATATCCGGAAGCCCAGGCCCAGGCTAAATTATATCCTCCGCGGCTGCCGGTTACATCTAAAATCTCACCTGCCAGATATAAGCCTTTTATCAGTTTTGACTCAAGAGTTTTTTCATCTACTTCGTCAGTATTTATCCCGCCGGATGTAAATTCTGCTTCATTCCAACCTCTCGTACCAAGCACATCAAAAATTTTTCCCTTAAGAACAGATGGTAATGCCTTGATATTTTTTTCCTCAAGCAAATCTTTTAATACTTTCACGAATTTATTCGGCAATATTCCTGCAATTAAATCTTCGCCGTTAAATCCATTATTTATTCTTTTAGTTAATTCCGATTCCAGCTTTTCCTTGTCGATAAAAGGCACCATATCTACTTCTATCTTTACATTTTTGCTATACCGGTTTATGGCAATAGATGCTTCCTCGCTTATATCGAGTATTGCTGTGCCGGATAAGCCGTATTTGGTAAAAAGCATTTCTCCGTTGGCTTGCGCAGTCATTTTATTATCAATTACACACTTTACTTTTGCATATATTTTTTGCCCCTGCAAAAAATGGCAAAAGGGGCCTTTGACAACTAAAGGTACAGCAGCCGGCACAGGAGTAATTATTGAGTGGCCAAATTTAGCTGCTACATCATAAAGGCTTAAGCTTGAACCTAAAGCAGGATAAGCCTTGCCTCCTGTTGCAAATATGATTTTTTTACAACTTATTTTTTGCGAAGCCTTTGATTTTATAAGAAAACCATCTTTATTTTTAGTTACCTCAACCACTTCAAACCCTAGTTCAACAGGAACCATAAGTTTCTTAAGCCAAATTTCCAATACTTTTAAAACCGAAGCTGATTGGTTAGTAACAGGAAAAAAACGCCCTTGGTCTGAATAATATTTAAGCCCGAGCTTATCGAAAAACTCAAGTATCTCGTTCTTTCCAAATTGGCCAAAAACCGACTTCACAAGTTTTTGGGCTGCGTTATTGTAGAAGCTTTCATCAAGTTTCTCATTAAGAAAATTACACCTACCTGCACCACAGACAGAAAGTTTTCTCCCAACTGAATTTTGTTTCTCAAGCAGAATTATGCTTTTTCTTAAAGAAGCAGCATTTATTGCGGCAGTTAAACCTGCGGGGCCGGCTCCGATTATTGCGATATCGTATGTCATATTACTAAATAGATTCTAGATACTTGATGCTAGATGCCCGTGATAAAAACGACGAGTATCTAGAATCTAGTATCGGGCATCTATTGTGTGTTCCCCATTCTCTTCGCTCTTTTCTTATTCCACTTAAAGATTTCTCCGCCGATGTCTATAGCGGCTAAAATTATAAATAAAGCAATGAGAAACCATTTCTTTGCATCTATGCTTTCATGGTCTATTAAGAAGTACCCTTTTAATCTAAAGATTATCGTAATATTAATTACCCATATAAAAAGTTTATATTCTTTATTTTCAATTATGCGTTTAAAGCTAAACGGCCACTTTTCACCTTTTTTATACCTGAAAAAAGTAGGCAATATCATCGGCACTTTATCTTTATAATCAAGATAAATTTTTCCGTGCTTTTCCGTCAATGCCCGCTCTTCGTATCTGATAGTACGGTAATATACTGCTGCCATAATTATTATAAAAACTAATCCCACATAAGAAGTATCTAACAGTATCATAAAACCTATCGCAATCAGCATCGTGCCAAGATATAAAGGGTTACGCACAATAGAATAAGGCCCTGAAGTTGTAAGTTTATGCGTCTTGATAGCATAACCATTTGCCCAAAGCCGCATAATTAAACCCGCAATCACAAACCAAATGCCGGAGTTAAAAGATTCCGTAGTGGGGCTGCAGAAAAATAAAACAAATAAACCGAAAGGATAAGTTACGAAAAATCTGAGCTTAAACCATCTCTTCAATCTGTTTTTAATGCTCATGGCTTATTTCTTTGCCCTGACAACCTTTATGCAATCAAAATAGTAAATACCCTTTCCCGGAAGGCGCGGTTCAAACTGGAAACTCATAATCGGAAAATCTATTGTCTCATTTTTAGTTGCGCTATCCGGCTGCCAATCTTTGCGGACAAAAAAATCCTTAAACTTGCAGGTTATTTCTTTCCATCCGGTAAAATCATCGTCAATTATGTATCGCCAGATTTCTCCGCCTTTATCTTTAATGTCAAAGGCAACCACCCCGCCGCTATTTGTGCCGTACATCTGTAAACTTATAGCGTTAAAGCTACGCCATTTTATATTTTCAGGCAAAACATTCCATTTAGCTGCGCCTTTTACATCAAGATTATACCCACGCGCTATCCACATATAGCCGGAAGGTTTTAATTCATACTCTATTTTGAGCGACTGCATATCGCATATCTTGATATTGGTATCAGCTTCTACTTTTAGAAAAGAGCCTTCTGCGGCTCCGTAATCAACTGTTTCCTTTGTCAGCGGCCCCTCGAAACTATCAATCATAACTTCAGTAGGTGCATTCGAACAACCAACTAGGACAATACTTAACGAAAATATAATCGCAGCAAAATCAAATCTTTTCATCTTTATCCTCCTTAATACACTTGGTATATCGTCTTCCGTCCATCGGTTGCCTGCCCGCCTTTGGCGGGCGAGCTTATCTCATCGTTCGTTATTCGGTTGCGTCCAAAAAGACGATTGACGATTAACGCAACCGATACAAGCGGCGTAACCGCAACCGATTAACGCAAGTCTATCTGTGATAATCTGCTTTCCAATCTGTGATCGTCTGTGTATTTCATCTAAGTCCTGCCGGAATATACCCTTCCAAATCAACGGTTATATATTTGTAGTCAATTTTTTTCAATTTTTTTACAAGGTTATTTATACCAGAATTACCAAGCTTAGTCCATTCTTTATTTTCCATTTCTATGCGTAAAATTCCGCCATGGTCACGCGCACGTAATATGTTTTTGTTTCCGAAATATTTCCTTAAGATATTTTCTGCTTTTTCTATTTTTGCCAATTTCAAGGGAGTGATTTTCTCGTAAAAAGGTATGCGCGAGGCAAGGCAGGCGTTAGATGTTTTCACGGAAATATTTAACCTTTCAGCCAATTGTCTTATATCTTTTTTAGCCAAACCGCATTCAAGGAAAAGGCTTATTACGTTAAATTCCTTATTTGCCGCGAATCCCGGCCGCACATCAGAACAATCATCAAGATTCGTACCGTCTAAAATATTTTTTATTTTATACGCGCGGGCAAACTTTTTCAATTTAATGAACAATTCGCGTTTACACCAATAACACCTGTTTAGAGGATTATTTATAAATTTTTCATTTTTAAATTCATCAGTTTCTATAACTATATGCTTTATCCCTATTAATTTTGCAGCCTTGGTTGCTTCTTTTAACTCGCTAGATGTGTAAGTGGCAGATTTGGCGGTTACGGCAATAGCGTTTCTTCCTAAACAATCAAAACAAATTTTTGCCAAAATAGTACTGTCAAGGCCTCCGGAAAACGCAATAACCGCGGAACCTAAATTATTTATCCGGCGTTTAAGCTTAAGATATTTTTTTTGTAATAGTTTCATTATAATACGTAACTGACCCTCGATACTGGATACTCGTTTTACCATCCAGCATCGAGAATCGAGCATCTGGCATCCTAAACATCTTTCTCGATAACGCCGGCGGCCAAAACCGCATCTTTGTGGTAAAAAACCGCAATTTGTCCGGGAGTTACTGCTTCTGCTGCAGTTTTAAGGCTAACTAAAATTCTTTCTCCTTTTAATTCCGGAATACAATCATAAAATTTTGAATTATAGCGTATTTTTACCTTAATATCGGTTAAATTATTGTCCGGAAAATAATTCTTCCAATCGATGAAAGAATTTATGTTTCTTACGCTAAAACTTTCTTTGCTCAGGTATTTTCTTTCTCCCACAATAACAGAATTGTCTTTCTCGTCAACCTTTAAAACATATAATGGTTCATGCCAGCTTATCCCAAGGCCCGCACGCTGGCCGTAAGTAAAATAATATATGCCTTTATGCCTGCCTAAGACTTTACCGTTTATATGGCGAATATCGCCGTAATATTTCTGCGGGGCTTGGAGCATCTTTTCTATGAAACCATAATATTGTTTTTCTTTCACAAAACATATATCCTGGCTTTCTTTCCTCTCCTGGAACATAAGTTTTTCTTTTTTGGCTATTTTTTTTACTTTGTCTTTAGTAAACCTGCCTAAAGGAAAAATAAGACAGGGAAGAATCTCTGGCTTTATCAATGACAAGAAATATTCCTGTGACTTGATAGTATCCTTTGCACACCCTAACAACAAATGTTCTTTTCTTTTTACTATATTGGCGTAGTGGCCGGTTGAAAGATAGTCAAAGCCCATTGCTCTTATTTTTTCAAAAAGATATCCAAACTTAACCAGCCGGTTACAAAAAGAACAGGGATTAGGAGTAAGCCCTGATAGATAGCTTGTAATAAAATAATCAACTATTTCTTTTTTAAAAAAATCCGTAGTATCTATCGTATAGTGGGGTATATTAAGCTTACTACAGAGACGCTGCGCCTGATATAAACCATCCAAATCGCAGCAACGGTTATCCTGCGGATAAAATTTTAGAGTAAAACCACAGACATCATAGCCTTGTTTTTTCAAGAGATAGGCGGCGAAACTTGAGTCGATTCCTCCGCTTAAACCAACTGCTACTTTAGCTTTCTTCTTCATTGTTGAATATTAGAAATTAGATGGGGCATAAGGAAGGTAAAGCGCTAAATATATTGAACCATTCGCTCCAAAGCAATTCCAGCTTTTTCGATAATATCTTCCTCTAGATTGATTTCGTATATTTCTTTTTCTAACGAAGTAAGGAGCTCATTCAGTGTTGTTTTTTTCATATTTAGGCAGGTCCGCGAAATCCCGAGAGAGAAAAATTGCTTGTTGGGATTTTCCTTTTTCAGTTTATGTAATAAACCTTCTTCTGTCCCGATAATGATTGTTTTTGCGTTTGACTGCTTTGCCCTTTTTAACATTCCTGCGGTGGAGGCAACAAAATCGCACCTTTCAAGAATTTCCTTCTTACATTCGGGGTGAACTATAATTTCCGCTTCGGGAAATTTCTTTCTTGCTTCAAGCAAATCATTTAAGGTAAATTGTTCGTGCACATAGCAACTGCCATTCCACAATATCACATTTTTTTCCGGCACATTCTTTCTCACCCACCAGCCAAGATTTTTATCAGGCACGAATATTACATCTTTTGTCGGAACATTCTTGACCACATTTATCGCGTTACTGGAAGTGCAGCAAACATCACTTACAGCTTTTACCTCGGCAGATGTGTTTACATAACTTACAACCCAGGCGCTAGGGTGTAATTTGCGCAAATTCAAAACATCCTTGGCGTTTATGGTTTCGGCAAGTGGGCAGCCTGCAGTTTGGGCAGGCAAAAGTACTTTTTTATCTTTTGACAGTATCTTTGCGGTTTCAGCCATAAACCTGACTCCGCAGAAAACAATTAAAGGAACAGATACTCCTTTGGAAGTCTTTGACAACTCAAGAGAATCCCCCACAAAATCAGCAATATCCTGTATCTGGGAAATCTGATAATTGTGCGCTAAAATCAGCGCTTTCTTTTCTTCCTTTAACTCTAAAATTTTTTTTATTAATTTATCCATGGCTTGCTGATGCCCGTAAATTTTTTATAATTTCCGGTAATACTTTAAGTAAAGCGTGAATATCACTTTCCTTATTAAACTTACCCAAACTTAAGCGTAAAGCGCCAGCACAATCTTTTTGGCTCATACCTGTTGCAATAAGAACATAGGAAACTTCCGGCACCCTTGCCTGGCAGGCGGAGCCACTTGAGGCACAAAATCCTCTCATATCCAGGTTTATTACAAGATTCTGGGCTTCAACGCCCTCAATACAAATATTCAGAGTATTATATAACCGATTTTGAGGATGTCCATTTACTTTTATTCCCTTTACTGTCTTAAGAATGCCCGCCTCTAGAGCATCTCTCATCTTTTTCACTTTAATTTGTTCTGCTTTCATTTCCTGCAACCTTAATCGGCACGCTTCTCCGAAACCTACGATTGATGCAACCGCCTCTGTACCCGGACGCAATTCCTCTTCTTGATGGCCACCGTGCAATAACGGTTCAATGCTTATGCCACTACCAACATACAATGCACCCGCACCTTTGGGGCCATAAATTTTATGGGAAGAAACAGTAATTAAATCGGCGAAGGCTACGTCAACCTCCACTTTACCGAAACTCTGTACAGCATCTGTATGGAAACAGACTTTACGTTTATTGCAGATAGCCTTGAGCTTTTCAATAGGCTGAATAGTTCCAATTTCGTTATTTACGTGCATTATGGAAAGCAAAATGGTTTCTTTGTCCATACAGCTTTCAAGCTGCTCCATATTGATTATGCCATATTCATCAACATCAAGATATGTTACCTTAAAATTTTTTGTTTCTAAGAAATTAAAAACATTCAAAACCGAAGAATGCTCTATTTTTGAAGTAATAATATGGTTGCCCTTTGCGCGATTTGCAAAACAAAATCCTTTTATCGCTAAGTTATTTGCTTCTGTGCCGCCACTTGTAAAAATTATCTCTTTTGGCTTTGCCCCAAGTAGATTCGCAACAGAAATTCTTGCATCCTCAATGGCATTCTTTGCCTTTTGGGCAATACTGTAAATTGCCGACGGATTTGCAAAATTAGCCCCAAGGTATGGAAGCATTTTCTTGAAAACTCTTTTATCCAAAGGAGTGCTTGAATTGTAGTCAAAATATATTTTATCCATATAAGCTTATCGTAGATTATTTCATTTCGGATATCCGACTGTCTGCGTAAGAATTATTTTTTGATTGGGTTTAAGCTTCATAGCTTGAGAAAGCTCTTTTTTATCAAACCAACCTCGCACAACAGTTGATAACCCGCTGGATGCACAATAAAGATAAACGTTCTGGCTAATGAAGCCCGTATCGCAGGCTGCGATGGCTTCCTTATCCCCTTCCAATTTTTCTGCGCGGGAAAAATCTGCAACAAAAATTAAGTTTATCGGCGCTTCTTTAACGAAAAGCTGAGTGCCGGTTACACCTCTTATATCCTGCGCCACAATAAGCTCAAGTGTGTTTTTGAAAGAATCGTATAAGTATAAGCCTGAAGAAAGTGCAACATATATATCTATTTCCTGGACATTCATAGCCGAAGGGGCGGTTCTTCCCTTTGATTCAACTCTATTTACGCCATAAGCAGCCCATAATAAATCTGAAAGCATTTGGGGAGAAAGCAACTTATTAGAAAATTCACGGCTGGATTTTCTTTCTTTTAGAGCCTGCATTAAGGGTTTTCCTCCCTGCATATCAGGTTGAGGCAATTTAATTAATTTTACTGCTTCAGCAAATAAGCTGGCTGACCATAAAAATGTAATAGCCATAATGAAAAAAACTATCTTTTTGTTCATAAAATACCCCCCTTTTTGAAGGCATATTTTACTACCACAAGCGTAATTTTGCAATGTGAGGTTTATGGCACAGATTTAGTATATCGTAAATCGTCCATCGGTTGTGCGACTCGTTTCATCTATCGTTTATCGGTTGCGTCTTAATGACGCCCTGCGCTTAACGCAACCGTAACGAACTCGCCCGCCTGCGGCGGGCAGGCAACCGTTAGACGAATATCTCATCTGTGCATCAATAAGGTTTGCAAATTGCATAAAAAACCTTAGAATGTGGGTTATGCTGAAAAATTATTTGATGGCAATAAAAGATATTCTTTTACCAAAAATTTGCTTCGCCTGCGAAGAAAAAATAATTGAAGGGTATCTTTGCCCAAAATGCCTTAACCAAATAGAATTTATTTATCCTCCACTGTGTCCTTTTTGTTCAAACCGGCTAACAAATAAAAAAGAAAAAATCTGCGCCAAGTGTTTAAAGAAAAAATTCCCTTACGAAAAATTGATTTGCATAACAAAATATAAAAATCCTGTCGTAGATTTAATACATTCTTTTAAATATAAAAATTACGATTTCCTTGTTGAGTTGTTTGCTTCTTTGATGATTAAACATTTAACACGAATTGGTTTTGAGCCCTGCGGTTATGATATTATAACAGCAGTCCCTTTATATAAAACCAAGTTACGCGACAGAGGCTATAATCAGGCAGGCCTGCTTGCACAATATTTAGCAAATTATTTCAAAATTTGCTTTAAAGATGATATAATCTATGCTACTAGAGAAAGCTCATCCCAGGCAAAACTGGATAAAATCAGCCGGCTTAAGAACCTAAAAGGCGCTTTCTCGGCGCAGGCAGGCCTGGAAAACAAAAAAGTTATACTAGTAGATGATATTTTTACTACCGGTTCAACCGTAAAAGAATGCGCTTATGCGCTTAAAGAAAAAGGGGCTGCGATTACAGTGATAGCTTTTTCAAAAACATAGAGAAAACACCGCGAAGGCGCAAAGGAGACCAAAATCGCAAAAAATAAATTGCATTTCCATTGTATTTTTACAGTATATCGATATTTCTCCTTTTGCATTTTTTGCGGTCTTTAGCGGGTTTGCGGTGTAGAAAAAGTTTTTAACACTTTAAATATATGAAAATATTACGTAATTACATTTTAAAGGATTTTTTTACTACCTTCTTCTTCTCTCTGCTTTTTGCAACCTTATTGATGCTGCTTGTAAATTTGATGATGGCTTCCCAACTTGTAATACGAAAAGGCATGGATTTGGGTATGGCTTTAAAGATATGCGCGCCGTATTTGGTAAACCTCTTACGTTACACTTTGCCGTTTTCTTTTCTGTTCGGCATTCTTTTATCGATGGGCAGGATTATCTCCGATAACGAAATAGTTGCGATGAATGTAGCGGGCGTTTCGTCTTTAAAGCTCCTTAATATTTTTCTAATTATCGGTTTTGCCCTTTCTCTTTGCCTTTATATCATCAATGATAGAATCGACCCTTACTTTCATTACAGTTACCGTGTGCAGATGAAAAATGTACAGCCTAAAAACATCTCTTCTTTGATAGAACCTGGCGTGTTTATGGAAACTTTCCCGAATTACATTCTTTACGTATCGGATAAAGACGGGAATAAATTGAAAAATGTATTTATTTACGAAATAAGCGACAAAGAAGGCGTTAGCCGCGTAACTTACGCAAAGAAAGGAGAATTCGTTGTTGAAAAAAATATCCTTAAAATGAAGCTTGAAAACGGATTCAGAGATGAAAATTCTTCCGACGATAAAAAGGAATTATTCCGTCTTAATTTCGAAATATTTTTTATGGATATACCTATCTCCGATAAAAAAGCGGTTAAAGTAGATAAAAAAGCAGCGGACATGACGATAAAAGAATTGCTGGAAAAAATAAAAAACTATAAACAAATGGGAATTGACACACGAGAACTATTGGCAGAATTTCATAAACGAATAAGTTTTTCTTTCTCTATGCTTACTTTTACGCTGCTTGGTTTTGGCGTATCCCTGCTTGTAAGGCACAGGGAAAAGTCCATAAATTTCGGAATCGCAGCCTTTACGGCACTTGTATATTTTCTGCTTTTTATACCTGCAGAAACTCTTATCGAGTACCGCATGCTAAGCCCGGCTTTAGGTATGTGGCTGCCCAATATCATAATTGCCGCGATAGGAAGCTTCTTTTTATACAAAAATGCGCATTTTAGATAAATATATTTTAAAAAATATTGTTTACTGTTATCTATTCATACTCTTTGTTTTTATTACGCTTTATTTTATTATAGACATCTCTTACACCCTTTCAGATATTTTGAAATCTAAACCCCCGGCCTCCGTTCTTATTTCTTACTACCTCAACATGATTCCTTTGATATTTTTAACCGTAAGCCCTTTTTCTCTGCCGATAAGCGTTTTTTACACTTTTGGTGAACTCGGCCGCCACAATGAAGTTTTAAGCATGCGCGCTTCCGGAATAAGTGTTTTAAGAATAGCTTTTCCCATAATATTCTTTTCAATTATAGTTTCATCCGGCTCTCTTTTTATACAGGAAAAAATACTTATCGGCGCGCAGAAAAAAATAGAAGATATAAAAATTCATTCGATAAAGAAAACTTATTCCTCACAATCAGACGAAACAAATCTTGCATTTTCTTCGATGAATACGATTTTTTTTGTGGGAAAGTTCTCCCCTCAGAAAAAAACATTATCTGATGTAATAATGTTTGAAGAAAACGAAAGAAAGAATATTACTAAAAAAACTATAGCTAAAAGCATGGTTTATGCGGAGAATAAATGGGAAGCAAACGGGGTAATGGAATATAAGCTTGACAGTGCGGGTAATATAACCGGAATGCCGGTTTATTGGGCCAAAAAAGAAATAAAACTCGAAGAAAAACCCGAAACCCTGGTTTTTAAGAAAAGTATACTTTTCCAGTTTGCTTCATTGAAAAATCTAAAAAAAGAAATACGGCAATTAAAGCAGATAAAAGCTTTTGATAAGCTTGCCAACCTCACGATAGACTACAACAGAAAAATCGTTGAACCGCTTTCTACTTTGTTTCTGGTAATAGGAATTTTACCGTTGGCCCTGGAAATAAAAAAGAGACGGGCCGGATTTTCTTCTCTTGGAGTGGGTATAATATGCAGCTTTGTTTATTATACCTTTATGTATTTTGGAATAGCTCTTGGCAAAGGTGGAATAATACTTGCTAATTTCTCACCCTGGCTTGCCCCTCTGTTTTTTGTAAGTGCCGGCATAACCGGGCTTATTTTCTTGAAATAACTAATCAAACTGAAAATTTAATTTGGATGGCAGATGGAAGTCTAACAGGCCTTCAGCGTGTTGAGCAGATACGTTTATCTGCCCTCTAATTATTATCGCTTAAATCAAAATTGATTCCTAAGGAAACATAGCTGTTTCTCGTTGGCGTTTTTATATAGCCTGGGTATTTTTAAGGAAAGCCGGCTGACTATTTCATAGGGAATAGTTTTGGCCCAGGTTGCTACTTCCTCTGTTGTTATCTTCAGATTATTCTTCTTCCCGATTAAAACCACCTCATCTCCCACCTTTATACCGGAATTGCTGCCCAAATTTACCATTATATGGTCCATGCAAACTCTTCCTGCCAGATTGAAAAAACTATCCCCTATTATTGTCTTTGCGCTGTTTGACAGCGACCAAGGATATCCATCCGCATAACCTATAGAAATGGTTGCGATATTTGTAGATTTAGTTGCGACAAACGTCCTGCCATAGCTTACGCTCATGCCCTTTTTTATCTTTTTTATAAATATGGTTTTTGATTTAAGAGAAAGTACCGGCTTTAGATTCAGGATAGCCTTCGCAGAAGGCTTAACCCCATAAAGTATAAGACCGGGCCTGACTATATTAAAATGCGAATGCGGGTAATGCGCAACACCTAAACTGTTTGCGCAGTGTTGATATTTAAACGTAATTCCTTCTTTCGCAAGGCGTGAAATGAATTTGTTAAACACATTTATCTGAGAATTAGTAAAATCAGGGTCTGTATCTGCAACAGGAAAGTGCGTATACACACCCTCCATATTAATGGCTTTAAGGCGTTTTAATTCACGTATAAGGCCATAAGCTTCTTTATAGTATAAACCAAGCCTACCCATGCCGGTATCAATTTTAACATGCACGGGAACCTGGGCATTTGACCTTGCCGCTGCCTTATTCAGCCTTTTTGCAAAATTTAAATCGGCAATAGTAGGTGTTATTTTGTATCTTAAAATTTCTTCTACATAGTCTGGAAGTATAGCGCTTATGGTAAGTATTGGCTCTTTAAATCCATTTTCTCGAAGCGAAACTGCCTCCTCAATTGACCCAACACCAAAACAATCTACGTTAAGATAGGATAACTCTCTCGCAACGGGAATTAAACCGTGGCCGTAAGCCTGCTGTTTGATAGTTGCAATTATTTTTACGTGGCTGCCAACTGATTTTCTTATAAAGTTAAAGTTTTCCCGTAAAGCTTTTAAATCTATCTCTATCCACAATGGCCTAAACATATTTTTTCCTTATTTGACAGGTTTTCGGATGCAAATATAACGGCTCTAAATCACCAATCGCAACAAATCTTTTTTTCTTAGCCAGATCCTGTGCAATTTTCAAATAATACTTTGCCTTAGGATAGACTACTGTTTGACTAAAATTTATTTCCTGATTTATTCCAGACAACTCCTTATATAAATGCTCATCGCAGGTTATAAAAAAATATTCTGATTTACCGCGCACAAAATCCCGTAGCGCAGCCAAATGCTCTTTTGTTTCTCTTTGCAGCAAGTTATTCCTTACTATAAATGTAGCAGCATACACAAGGCCTCTTCTGGCATCTGAAACAACTGCGATCTTCTTATGGCCTTTACTGAACGGGTAAACCATAGAGTAGAAACTTCCAACGCAAACTGCCGGCACATTTAAAGATATCATAAAAGCTTTAATTACACTGAAAGATACTCTAAGCCCGGTAAAAGACCCTGGCCCCTGGCCAATTGCAAAAATATCTATATCCTTTAGGCTTATATGGTGTTTACGAAGATTTTTATCAATAAAATAGACAAGCTGTGAGGCGCCAAATTTAAGATGCCTGTTAAAATCAAACAAAATTTTTCCCCGCCAGAGCAGGCTGATTGAAAGGTTTTCCGATGATGAATCAATCGCTAAGATATTCATTGTGTGAACACCGCAAAACCGCTAAAATCCGCAAAGACGCAAAAACAAAACCGCAAAACTTTGTGATTTCGCGGCATTTTGCGTTTTAGCGGTGTAAATATTAGGTTCATATTTTCATTTCCCTACCTTTATAACCTTTCAAAGAAAAATCTATTTTACGGACATTTTGATCCAATAAAGAAAATTCTATCTTTATATACGCAGGAATAAAATCTTCGATTTTCTCTCCCCATTCAATCACAGTGATTGTATCCTTTGCGTAAAGGAAATCTTCAATACCAATATTAAAAATTTCATTTTCTTTTAGCCGGTAAAGATCAATATGGTAAAAGCTTAACCTGCCTGTGCCATATTGCCGCACAAGAGTAAATGAGGGGCTTAAAACTTTTGCTTTTATATCAAGCCCCTTAACTACCCCTTTTATAAAAGTCGTTTTACCGCCGCCTAAGGCCCCCTCTAAAACAACAACGTCTTTTTTAGTTAAGGTAGCGGAAAATTTCTTACCAAGCGAAATTGTTTCTTCAAAGGACCTCGTATAAACGGTATTTTTTTCTAACCCCACAAAACCAATGCTCCAATTCTTAGAAATGTGTGTATCCTGTTATATTTACTTTACTCAATTTATTATTATCCTCTATTTTATATCCAAACTTACGGCTTTCAACAGTCCCCAGAAAATAAAATTTTGACTTTAATAAATCCATTTTTCGCTCATTTTTATCTACCGTGAAAATAAGTTCATAATCCTCGCCTCTATAAAAATCGCTCTCGCCGTGTACGGCCGGTATCTTGTTCTTATGTATAAGCGCGCCTTTCCTGCTTTCTTTAAGCAACCGGGCGAGGTCAAGCGCAAACCCGTCTGAAATATCAATCATTGAGCTGATCTTAAAATTTGAGGCGAGGTATTTTGCTTCATTAAGGCGGGGGGTAAAACTTTCATTAAATTTACGTTCGCCTAATTTTCCGGTTACAAAAATATAATCGCCATCATTAGCAGTGCTTCTTTTTATAAACTTATCACAACTTCCGATGGCCCAAACATCCAAAAAAATCTTATCGGTACAAGCTGTATCCCCGCCTATCAGGCGAAAATTATATTTTTTACTTAAGTAAATTGCTCCCTTTAATATTTCTTTGAGGTTTTTTTCACTTACAAAACGCGAAATCCCTATTGATATGCCTAAAAATTTTGGCATGCCGCCACACGCGGCAATATCAGAAAGTACCCTCGCAACCGCGCGCATACCTATCGTTTTATAAGAAGTATCCTGCAGCTTAAAATGAATATCTTCTATAAACAAATCGCTCTTTAAAAGAACATTTCTGTTTTCTAACTTAACCAGGGCACAATCATCTCCTATACCGACCAAAACATTATTGCTTTTTTTTACTTTATTCTTTAAAAAATCAACCCAATTAAGCTCATTAAATGCCATAATTAAATATTCTTGCTAAGTAACTTTTTTATATTTTTATCGTAAGGAGGATAAATTATGCCTCTGTCGCTTACGATAGCCGTAATAAGCCGGGAAGGCGTTACGTCAAAAGCGGGATTAAACACTTTCACATTCTTTGGCGCGATATCAATTTTACCTAATACTGTTTTTACTTCGCAGCTATCTCTTTCTTCGATAGGAATTTGTCCTCCATTTGAAAGAGACAAATCAAACGTGCTAAAAGGAGCAACTACGTAAAATGGCACTTTATGATACTTTGCAGCTACGGCAACGCTATAAGTTCCTATTTTGTTAGCGACATCTCCGTTGGCGGCAATTCTGTCAGCACCTACAAATATTTTATCGATTTTTCCTTTTTGCATAAGATAAGCTGCCATGTTATCACATATAAGCGTGCAGTTTATTCTTCTTTTGGTTAATTCCCAGGCAGTTAAACGCGCGCCCTGTAAGAGAGGCCTTGTCTCATCGGCATAAACCTTAATATTTTTGTAAATCTTTTGCGCCTTATAAATAAGGCTTAAAGCAGTACCCTCGCCTGCGGTTGCCAGAAAGCCGGCATTACAGTGGGTAAGTATGTTGTCACCGCTTTTAATAAGCTTTACGCCGAAATCAGCCATTTTTTCGCATAATTCTATATCCTGCTTGTATATTTTTTGTGCTTCATCCAGAAGAGCTTTCCTGATTGCATCTATGCTTTTTCCGCTATTTTGAAGAATTACCTTTTCAAGTTCGCTTAGCGCCCAGCGTAGGTTGACTGCGGTAGGCCGGCACAATTTTAGTCCCATTATGGCTCGTTTAAGCTCGCCTAAAAATCTTTCTTTTCCTAATTTAAGGTTTTTTGCATAAACAGCAATGCAATACGCCGCAAAAACACCGATTAATGGCGCGCCCCGAACCTTAAGCTCTTTTATGGCTAGAAACCCCTCGCGAACATTTTTACATTCTTTCCAAACTTCCTTTTGCGGTAATTTGGTCTGGTCCAAGAAAAACAATTTTGAATTTTTAAATTTTATTGAAAACATTTGTGTATACCCTTTATTATTTTGATTAAAAGACTATGTTTTACATCTATAGCCGCATGGGGGCACATCTCAGAACAACACATACACATTATACAATGTTTATAATCTATGCGAAGAGTTTTGTTCAAATGTATTGCACCCTTGGGGCAAACCTGCACACACTTTCCGCAAAGCCTGCATTGTTTCACATCGATTACAGGCTTAAAGCTAATTAAAGGCATAAGCAAATTGAGTAAAGGGGAAGGTATACTGTTTACGATAAAATGGTCGGGCAACTCAAAATTTTTGATGGTTTCTCCGTGAAGATCCGATACTATCTCAAGTTCATCTTCCTTCAAAAGCCCTCTTATTTTTGCTTCCTTTATCAAAGGATTATCATTATCTTTTATTCCAAGTGCCTTACTTATAGCATAATCTGTGTATAGAGCATCATCACCCAAGATAACTAATCCTAATTTTCTTGGCCGGCCTTGTTTCGCAGGGCCGTTACCGGAAAGTGAAAGAATGCCGTCTACGATATTAAGCTTAGGCTTTAACATCTCATAAAGCTTTAACACCACACCGGTTAAATCGCGTGTTTTCGGGTGCATCTTATGCAGGTGGCTTTTATGCAATCCGCTTATACAGCCATAAAGATTTTTTGTTGCCAGAGTTAAGACCATAACATCGTGTGTTTTTAACTTAGCAAGGTTTATCATTTTAAAGTTGCCTTCGCTCTTTCCGTTATCAGCCGCCCACCAGCACATAGGGATATCGCCAACTACAAGGCTTTGCGTAGGATACAAAAGGTCAAAATTGTTAGTTTGCGCGACCTCTTTGATGCCGGTTTTTTCATAAATTGAATCCATATCCTTGTTGCTTACAAAACCTCCCGGGCTGTCTGCGACAAAAACAGCATTTCCCATTTCTTTAAAAATTTTTCCCACAACCTCAACAAACAACGGATGCGTAGTGATGGCCTCTTCCGGCCTAGCCTCCATCAAAAGATTTGGTTTCAATACTATTTTGTCTAGGGGCTTAAAATTCTTTGATATCTGAAAGTGCTTCTCGAGGGTTACTTTTATTTTTTCTTTCAATATGCCACGATTATAATCTTCGATTTTTAGAATAACTACTTTTTTCATTTGAATGAAAATACTTTATTCGCGTTTGAGCATACGGCTTCTTTTAATTCTTGCAGTTTTAAGTTTTTTATTGCTGCGGCAAAAGAATAAACCGCTTCTATGTCAAGAGGGCTCGATGCGTGTCCGTCAATCTTCATATACGGCGAATCAGTCTCAAGTAAAATATTTTCCAGAGGGCACTTTATCAGCGAATCGATTATGTCTTTCTTTTTTCTGAGTATGTTGAGGGAAAAAGAAACATAGCCGCCTCTTTCGGTTATTCTCTGCAACATTCCATAATCATAAGAAAAGCAATGGAAAACAACCTTTTCGTAAGATGTAAAAAAATCATCGAGGATATCAAAAATTTCCGGTTCCTTTAACCTATTGTGAATAAGTACAGGCAAATTAACATTTTTCGCCAGCTGGAAAAATACTTTAAGAATTTTTTCTTGGGCTTCGTGCGATGTTTTGGCTGTTTCATCAAGGCCTATTTCTCCTATTGCAACAATTTTTTTGTTCTGGTGCAAAACTTTTTCGTAATCTGAAATCGTACTTTCATTGAATTCTTTTACAGAAAATGGATGAAACCCTATAGCCGAATAAATATAAGGATATTTATCGCTTAATTGTAAAGAATTTAAAGTACTTTGAAAATTAATACTTGAATCTATGAATATATAACCGCTGCGGCGGGTAGAAGCAATATTATTTCTTTCTTCCGGGTCAAGACCATTAATATGGCAGTGAGCATCTATAAACATCAATTGGAAATCTGCTTTTTATAAACGCCTGGGCTATTTCTCTTTTTTATCTTCGGCGTCCTCTCTCTCAGGCGCTTCAGAACCGCCTTTCTGGGGAACCTCAAAGCCCCCTTTCTGTGATGCTTTGCACGTCGCAGAAGCTCCGGCTTCGCAAGGGCAACCAAAGGAAATTTTTTCTATTCTGCCGTCTTCAAGTTCCGCGCATACAAGCCTTTTTAGAATATTTACTGAAGTAACCTTACCTTTTCCTTGCGGTGTATCTATGGTATCTCCTTCCTTGGGAAGCCCCTTCGCTAAATCCTTGTAGGTTTTATATTCGTAGAAAAGGCAACACATAAGCCTTCCGCATATGCCTGATATTTTTCCGGAACTAAGCGGCAACTTCTGTGTTTTTGCCATTTTCATACTTACCGCTTCAAAATTTCTTAAAAATTTTACACAGCAAAGAGATTGCCCGCAAGGCCCAATTCCTCCGAAAAGACGAGCCTCGTCCCTGACCCCTATCTGGCGCATCTCAATCCTTATCTTAAAAACCTTTGCCAGGTCTTTAACAAGCTCCCTGAAATCTACCCGGCCTTCGGCAGTAAAATAAAAAACTATCTTTTTCCTGTCAAAAGAATATTCAGCATCAACCAATTTCATCGATAGTTTATACTCACCTATCTTTCTTGAACACTGGCGCATTGCCTCTTTAGCATCAGCTTCATTCTGTTTTATACGTTCCATATCCTGGCTAGAAACCTTTCTTACTATGCTTTTAACTGAAGATTGTGCTTCTTCTTTTTGGGGTTCAGAGATATCACTTACTTCTACCACCTCTCCATAATCAGTACCCCTATCGGCTTCAATTATCACATAATCGTTAACGTTTACGCCTTCTTCTATCCTATAGGTTACGATTTGCCCTGATTCCCGTAGGCGCACTGAAGCTACTCTCATAAAATCCTCTCCCTTATTAAATTTAAAGCTAAATTTTCATTAATTGTTGCGCCGTTAGCATAAATTTCAAGGATATCTTTTATGGCCGCGCAATAAGTGTTTACATTTTTTATCCTTATGTTTTCAAGGATTATCTCACAATCACTAAACCTAAGCAAACGATTGTTTCTGCCTAATGAAAACAGGAAAGCGTCTCTGAGCACAAGATTAAGGCTCCAAATAAATGATAAAAAATCCTTCCTATCTTTAAAAACCGGGCGCTCTCCTTTTAGAAAACCTAAAATTTGAGTGAACCTGGAATCTTCAGTTTTATTTTCTTGAGGAGGAAGAAAAATCTTATTGCAACGCGAAACTATGGTCGGTATAAGGCTGTCTATTCTTGAAGCGCAGATAGCGATCAAAGAATTTTTTGGCGGCTCTTCCAGTGTTTTTAAAAAAGCGTTGGCAGACGCTTCTCCCATATTTTGGGCATCCTCAATTACAAGAACCTTTTTTTGCGCGCGAAAACTTTTGAGCCGCAGGAATTGCTGGGCTTGTTTTATATTTTCAATCGTAATTGTCAGAGTCTCGGGTTTAAGCATAAAAAGATCAGGATGAGCATAACGCTCTATATTACTGCAATCCCAGCAAGTATTACAAAAATGTTCCGCGTCATTTGTACAGTTTATGAGCTTTGCGATATCTTTCACAATAGAAAAATCATCTCCTATAAAAAGATAAGATTTTCCTATTATGCCCCGCTTTTTAAGTAAAGAAAAATAATTTAATATTTTATTCTGAGTTTGCATTTATGGAACACCTTAATAAATCACCGATATAGTGACATCCGCCGACTTGTCCTCCGAAGCTTTAGCGTAGGAGGAAGCCCACCATAGTCATTAGTGCCTTAATAAAGGGCGAAGGCGGATAAACTTGAATTTATTCACAAGGGCCTTTTCCGTCCGCTTGTAAATTTCTTCCAGATTAGCCTGTGCATTAATAACTTTTATTCTGTCAGGATACTTTTTAGCAAGCGCAAGATAACCCTTCCTTAATTTATTATGAAAATCAATTGGCCGCGATTCTATACGGTCTTTATTTTTTATTCTTTTTAAGCCTTCGCGGGCAGAAACATCTAACACAAGAGTTAAATCCGGCGTAATGCCAAGAGAAAACATTTGAACTGATTTCTCAACTATAGCGCCCAAGCCTAAGGCATAACCCTGATACACTAAAGTTGAGTCAAAAAAACGGTCGCAAATTATAAAATCATATTTTTTAAAAGCGCCCATAAGTTTTTCTTCAATTAACTGTGTCCGGGCCGCCAAATATAAAAGCAGTTCTGTGTGGCGGCTTAATTTTTTATTTGCTTTATCTAAAAGAATCTGGCGTATTTTCTCACCTACCGCAGTTGAGCCGGGCTCGCGAAATACGACTACCGAAAACCCTTTGGCTTTCAAGAGTTTTTCTAAAAAGTTAATCACACTACTCTTTCCGCTGCCTTCCAATCCTTCAAAGGTTATGAATTTTGTCCTCATTCTTTTTTCCTCCAGGCAGTCGCTCCTTTATGATCCTCTAAAATATAACCTAGCTCTTCCCATCTCTTTCTTATTTTATCTGCTGAATCAAAATCTCTTAGTTGGCGTAATTTTTCTCGTTGATATTGGTCCTCATATTGTTCTTCCAATAACTCAAGCTGCGGCTGCACACTTAAATTGAAAATGTTGAATAAATCTTTCATTTTTGTACGTGCGTATTCAAAAGACTTCAGATTTGAAAAACTGAGAGCTGTATCTCGTAATTCAAACAAACAACTTAATGCTTGAGCTGTATTGAAATCATTGTCCATAGCTTCTTCAAACTTACTAAAAATACTATCAATCTTATTCTTGTCTTTGTCGGAAATAGTTGGTTCTGCTTCTCCTCTATGTAATATATACACTGTATTAAAAAAACTATCTAGGCTTTCTTTTTGTTTTTTTGTTTCCTCTATCTTTTCTTGGTTGTAATCTATGGGGTGTGAATAGTGTGCTGATAAGAAAAATAGTTTTAGTAAATTAATATTCTTATATTTATTTATAAAATCCTTTATCGTTACAAAATTACCTAATGATTTTGACATCTTTTGTGAGTTAATTGTTAAAAGCCCGTGATGTATCCAGTATTTTGCAAAAGGCTTGCCGGTGCACGCCTCAGCCTGCGCAAGCTCATTCTCGTGGTGCGGAAAAACAAGGTCGCGCCCTCCCGCATGTATATCAAGCGTCTCGGTTTTTAAAAACTTCTGGCTCATCACCGAACACTCTATGTGCCAGCCAGGCCTGCCATTACCCCATGGACTTACCCAGAAAGGTTCATTTTCCTTTGATGCCTTCCAGAGAGCAAAATCTAAATGGTCTTTTTTAAGTTCAGTGGGAGATATTCTTACACCTGCCTCCATTTCCTCAATCTTTTGCCCGGAAAGCTTTCCGTATTCATTGAATTTTCTGACATTAAAATATACATCGCCTGCGGCGACATAAGCAAAATCTTTATCAATAAGCTTTTGTATATACTTAATCATATCCGGGATATTTTCCGTGGCTCTCGGTTCAAAATCGGCCTTGTCAATACCAAGTGCGTTTAAATCTTCGTAGTATCTCTCAATATATTTTTTAACCAATTCCTGCCAGTTTACTTTTAATTCATTAGCCCGGTTTATGATTTTGTCATCTATATCAGTGATATTACGCACAAATTTAACGTCATATCCTCTGTATTTTAAGTACCTGCGCATTACATCAAAAATATAGAGGCTTCTGGCATGGCCGATGTGGCAGTCATCATATACGGTTACTCCGCAGGTATACATTGAAACATGCGGCGGGTTTTGCGGGGTGAAATGCTCTTTCTTTCGGCTTAAAGTATTGTTTATTTTTAGCATTTTTTAACTACTGCAAGAGCTAAACAGGAAATAGCTTTCTTTGAACCCAAAATATCCAATCCTTCCTTAGATTTTATTTTAACATTTATTGCTTTTGTCTGAAAAATTTCACGAAGGGACGTTAAAATCCTTTTTTTGTGCACGGATAGCTTTGGTTTCTCGGTAATTATTGTTGCATCGATATTAATGATATTAAATTTATTTTTGATTTTTTTCAATATAAACTGCACAATTTTTCTGCTATCTATACCTTTTGATTTTATATTTTGTGGCGGGAAATAATCGCCTATATCACCAAGGGCGCATGCTCCGCAAATAGCGTCAGACGCCGCATGCAAAAGGACGTCTCCGTCAGACACAGCCTCAAGGCCAAAATTAGAGGCAATCTCGACACCACCTAAAACGAGCGGCCTCTTTTTTTTGGAAAACCGGTGAACATCGAAACCTAAGCCAACCCTGTATCCTTTCATAATTCTTTAGTGTATCAGGTAACACGTATCAAGTATCACGTCTTTAAAAAATTACATACGTCAGGACGTGCTACGTGATACCTGTTACGTGGTACCTTTCGTCTTCAATAGTGCTTTTGCCAAAACCATATCCTGCGGATAGGTAATTTTTATATTACGGTGGCTTCCATTTACTATTCTTACTTTTTTCTTCATAAACTCAAAAAGCTCGGCATCGTCAAAAGTATTCCTGTGGTTAAATTTTTGATATGCATCCAACAACAGGCTCTTCTTAAAAGCCTGGGGAGTCTGGACCATCGCTATATCATTTCTATTAAGAGTATTTTTTACAAAATTACCACGAATGCCTTTTAATGTGTCTCTGGATTTAACTGCGCAAATAACTGCGGGGTATTTTTTAACATTCTTTAGCATTTCAACTATTACCGCTCTTGGCGTAAAAGGCCTCGCGCCGTCGTGAATAAGCACATAGCCTATATTTTTATCCAATCGGGATAGCCCTGCAAAAACAGAATCCTGACGGCGCACGCCTCCTTCAGCTAAAGAAACTCTTTTGTCTTTGATAAGTTTTTGCGCAAGGGTAAAATTCTTTTTTCTTAGGACAATAACGATTTGTTTTATCGCCTTTATGTCCTTAAAAAGCTTGTAGGTATGATAAAAGAGGGGTTTACCTTCTAATTTAATTGCAGCTTTATCAGCACCTAAACGCTTACCCTTGCCTGCGCAAACTATTACAGCACCGACATTAGATGGCATATTCGTTACAATAAATGTTACGGAGGTTACGTTAATTCTTTCGCCTTCGGCGGAAGAATTAAGTTACGAAAGTTACGGAAGTTACATTAAAATCACTTTATTTATGTAACCTTCGTAACCTACCCAGCAGGCTGAAAGCCTGTGGCCTACGTAACCTGCCTGCCGTGACAGGCGAGTAACCTAAGATTTATGGGCTCTATTATCTCTTTAACTTGCCAATCTCGTAAATACTATTCGACCGCTTGGGCTTTGCAAAACTGATGTTACTTCTATATCTACATTTTTACCAATTAGCCATTTAGCGTTTTCTACTACCACCATGGTGCCGTCTTCAAGGTATCCAACTGCCTGGTTATGTTCTTTCCCTTCTTTTATAAGTTTTATGGAAAACTTTTCGCCAGCTACGAATGTAGGTTTTAGCGCATTTGCCAGGTCATTAATATTTAAAACTTTTATACCCTGTAACTGGGCTATGCGGTTTAAATTGTAGTCGGTTGTAATAATCTTTGCATCGAGAGTTTGCGCAAGCACAACCACCTTTTCGTCAACGCTTTTAACCCCCTCTACGTCTTCATTGTAAATGTCAATTTCTATATTGGGTTCATTTTTAAGAGAGTGCAACACTTCAATGCCGCGTTTTCCCTTCTGGCGCTTCATGTGATCGGTTGAATCGGCCAGCGCCTGAAGTTCGTTTAAAACAAACCGCGGCACAATAAACCGCGCTTCTAAAAATCCGGTTTTAACTATATCTAGAATCCTTGCATCAATAATTATGCTTGTATCTACAACAATAGTTTCTTCCTTTAGTTCCTTACGCTGGAATTTAACATAAGGAATGATAAGGTTAAATTCGCCTCTTCCTTTAAGCCCTAATGTAACTCCCAAATAAATAAATATGAACGTAACGAACACTTTCATATTGTAAGTAATTTCTTTAGGCAAGAGAAATAATTCAAGTGTCCTGTTAAAAATCCAGGCAACAAGCAGTCCGAGAAATATCCCAAAAACTGCCGAAGAAAGCCCTTTTAAGGAAATTTTTCTCGCGAAAACTTCGAAGAATACAACTACTAGACCGACTGCAAAACCTATACTGGTTGCCAATAACGGATTAAAGTCACCCAGCCTAAATGCTGCGGCCGTACAGATAAAAACAAAGAAAGCCCTGATGATAAATAAACCTTTCATACCTACCTCCAGATTTTTTCTATAACTTCTTTTAAAGAAGAAAACCCTTCTATTTTAAATTTAAACTTGGCGTCGACATCTTTTAAATTACTTTCCGGGATAAAACAGCGCGCAAACCCCGCTCTTCCTATTTCTTTAAGCCTTAGATTTATATTGCTGACACGTCGAAGCTCTCCCGCCAGGCCTACCTCGGCAATAAATGCGCTGCTTAGAGGCGGCTCTTTTTCTTTGTAACTTGAAATTATTGCAATTACTGCTCCCAGGTCAGCAGCGGGATCATTTATCTTAAGGCCTCCTGCGACATTTAAAAACACATCTTCGCTCGAAAGAGACATTTTAAGCCTCTTTTCGATTATGGCAATAAGTAAAGAAAATCTGTTAAAATCAAACCCAAGGCTTCGCCTTCTAACAACCCCGAAACTGGCCTTGCTCACAAGGGACTGTAACTCAATAAGTAAAGGCCGTAACCCCTCTATAACGCAGACGACGGAGCTTCCGGAAATAGCTTCATCTTTATGGGGAAGAAAAAGATCCGTAGTCTTTTTGACTTCTTTAAGGCCGCTGGATAACATTTCAAATACCGCGATATCTCCGGTAGGGCCGAATCGATTTTTAACTGCGCGCAGAATCCTGTAATTGGAAAGGATTTCCCCTTCAAAATAAAGAACGCAGTCAACAATATGCTCAAGTAGTTTAGGCCCTGCGATTACTCCTTCTTTAGTAACATGGCCGACGACAAAAATAACTACATTCAAAGACTTGGCAATCTGAGTAAGATAATCGGCAGAGCCTTTAAGCTGCGAAACGCTTCCTTTTGGCCCTTCGGAGCGCGCGTTCCAGACAACTTGTATCGAATCTATAACTATGAATTTAAAACCATGCTCTTTTATGTAGCCGAAGACAGTTTCAAGATTATCTTCTCCCAGAATGTAAAGATTGCTATCCTGGGTATTAAGCCTGTTTGCGCGTAAGGATACTTGATGGGGAGATTCTTCGGCGCTCACATAGAGAGTTTTTGCTTTAGCCGCCAAGGCTGATGAAATTTCTAAAAGAAGGGTAGATTTGCCGACTCCCGGCTCTCCGCCTATAAGGATTATCTCTCCATTTACGAGCCCTCCGCCGATTATGCGGTCAAACTCATCTATTCCTGTTACAATCCTGTTATAATCTTTTCCTTCTATATCTTTTACAAGGCGAGGCGCTTGCTTTTCTTTAATAATTTCCCCATCACGCAGCTCTTCCTTTTCTTCGAAAAAAGTTTCCCATCCTTCGCAAAGAGGGCATTTGCCTAACCACTTAACCGATTTATATCCGCAATTGGAGCAATAAAACATAATAATCGCATGGCGCATAGAGCATGGCGCATAGCGGAAAAAATGAAGAAAACAAATAGCAGATTTCGAACATAGAAAATAAAGACTTCTGCTTCCTGTTTCTCACGCTTCGCGCTTTGCGCTATGCGCTATGCTATTTGGCATCTTTTGGCTTATAAAGTAATTTCCAGGGATTCTCTTTTAACTCGTCAATGAATTCTTCCGTCTTAGTATAGAGAGAATCATCGTAAAAAAATTTGCCGAGAGTGCCTTTTTTGTTTCTCACGTCTTCTATTAATTGCCGCACATCGGCACTTATCTTTTCTACATTAGTAATTGTGTTTGCAAATGATTCCTTAAGCTTTCCATCTTTCACGAAAGCATTCACCTCTTCCATGGTCTTGTTAAAATTGGTAACTACGTTAAAAAGTGGCGTTGGAGAGATTCCTTCAACCACTTCTCCTCCGGTTAAAAATCCTTCCGGCTTCACGGGAGGCACTATTTCAAGGTATTTTTCTCCGAATAAACTTAAAGAGTTTATAAAAAAATAAGAATTCTTCGGTATGCGTGAATCTGTACTTACCTTTACATAGACAAATACATACGGCTGTAAATCATCATCTTGTTTGACTTCAACATACTTAACCTCACCAACATCTACACCGCAAAACCGTACGGGAGAAGCCGGGCGAAGCCCTTCTGCAAAATTAAATCTTACTTTTAGAAGACGGGTCCCCTTCCAGAAAGTGGTTTCTCTTATCGAGAGGAGCGTAATCAAAAGCAAAATTAGCGCGCCGATAAAAAAAGCACCTACTCTCATTTCCAAGAAATACTTTTTTATGTTGGAAAGATTGTTAGCCATTACACCTCCTCAATGAGCACATCATTTTTTTCAAGCCTCGCCACCTTCGGTGGCAGGGCGCAGAAAAAATGATAGTGCGAATTGATCCCGCCGAGCTTGTGGTAAATTTTTCTTGAAAAATTTACCACATATACAGGCGAGGCGGGATAATAAAGATTAAAATAATACATAATTATACTCTAATTTTATACCTCCATCTCTTTTATCGGCCCGGCTGAAGAGCCATGCAAAAACTGCACCACGCGTGGATCCTTAATGTTTTCCAGGTCATCTTTTTTGCCCTGAAAAATTATCCTTCCACCCAATAAAAATGCTATGCGCTCGGAAATTTTTAAACCGACCTCAAGGTCATGCGTGACTACCAGCGAGGTAATTGAAAGCCGCTTGTGTAAATCTTCAATCAACGAGACCACCTTGTCAATCGCTATAGGGTCAATGCCTGTTGTCGGCTCATCATAGATTATAATTTTCGGATTATAAATAACTGCCCTTGCGATAGCCACTCTTTTTTTCATACCGCCGCTTAGTTGATAAGGGTAATGGTCTTCTATCCCCTCTAAGCCTACCAAAGCAAGAGTTTCTTTTACTTTTTTTCGTATCTCAATTTTTTTAAGATTTGTATGCTGATAAAGGAAAAAACCTACGTTTTCATCAATAGTCAGAAAATCAAATAAAGCCGCGCTTTGGAAAACCAGGCCAAACTGATATCGCACCTTTTCAAGCTCTTTATTGTTAAGCCCGGTTGAGTCGACACCGTCAATAAAAACTTTACCAGAGTCAGGCCTAAGTAAACCTATTATGTTTTTAAGAAGAACTGTCTTGCCAGCCCCGCTTCTTCCGATAATAAGAAATGTTTCTCCTCTACCTACCGAAAGGTTTACTCCTTTTAATACCTGTTTATCTCCAAAATATTTGGAAACATTTTCCAATTTTATCATTTCTTTTACCATGTCATTCATTCTTAATAAGCAATACTATTCTATACGAACATAAAATAAAATAAAGCCGTAAGAATACAGTCACATATAATTATTAAAATAAACGAGCGCACTACCGAATGCGTTACGGACGCTGAAACATCAGTGGAAGAAAATGGTTTGAAACCTTCATAAGAAGAAACAAAAGCAATTATGGCCCCAAAACAAACACTCTTTATAAGCCCGCTGGCGATATCTTTTATTTTCAACGCATCAAAAGTAAGCTTAAAATAAAACTGAAAAGGTATGCCAAACTTTGAACTGCCCACTAGGTACCCGCCTAAAATACCTAAAAAATCTGCGTAAATAATCAAAATCGGCATAGCGATAATTAAAGCCAGGAACTTTGGAACAACCAGATAGTCTATTGGTTCAACCGCAAAAGCTTCTAATGCGTCCACCTGCTCGCTTATTTTCATAGAGCCTATGCCGGCGGTTATAGAAGCCCCGCTTCTTGCCGCTACAATCAACGAACCGAGTACAGGCCCTAACTCTCTTACCAGAGAAAGTGCAACTAAAGACGCTATATAAATTTCTGAAGAAAATTGCTTTAGCTGATAAGCGGTTTGGAAGGCAATGATTATACCAACGAAAAAGGAAATAAGCGAAACTAGCGGAAGGCTGTTTAAGCCTATAAGGATAATTTCTCTCCTTACTGCCTTAAGGTCGCGCTTCTTGGCAAAAAGCCACCAGAAAATATCTCCTATAAAAAAAGCTATACTTCCTATGTATTGGAATAAAATTTGTAGATTACTCAGGAACGGAACAACTACGAAAACGTTTAATTTTGAACGGGCACTCACCAAACCCCCTATGTTTTAATTTAATTAGAATTCCTTTCGCCGCTCAAAGCCAACGATAGTCCTGTCGTCCTCCATGCGCAAACGTAAAAATTGATCATTCAGCAATTTGTAACGAACCTCTGCGCCTGTTTTCATTGAGCTATCTTCTCTGTCGTAGGTATCCAAAAGAATATCAAAATTATCATCAACGTTTTTCTTAAGCCCTACGCTGGTTTTTTCTTCAGATAGGATTTCCCATCCTCCGAGGTTTACCTTTTTAGAAATATATTCGGCTTTAGGCAAAATATTGGAAAAATCCCTTAAATTCATAACGCCTTCTATTTTATAGATATTTCCATCGAGAAGCACAATTTCAGAATCACTTAAAGTAAACAAAGGGGGTTTGCCCAAAAAATGAAAAACCAGGCGCGAGAAATCTACATCCTGGTATGTGCCATTTTTTATATCCAATGAACCGTTTATAAGAAAATCATTTATCTTGCCCCAGATTTTTATCTTGCCTTCGATGTCGCCTTCGATAAAAGAAGAATTTTCCCGCCAATTACAATCTACATCCAAAAGTAGCTCGTTTTTGTCAAGATCAATTTTTCCTCTTGCCAGAAACTGAGGCGAACGTAAATAATTTACAAAAAGTAAGTTATCTTTCTTCACCAATTTTGCCGAAAGATATTGCATCTGCCTTTTGCCAAATAACGCATCATCAAGGCCATTGGGCAATAACTCGATATCTTTTCCTTCCAGATTAACTATCAAAGAACCGTCTTCCTGCTTAAAATCAAAACCGACGTCGGCGTTTATATTGTAATTACCGAAACAAAAATCGTCTAAGACAATCTTACGCCTGACTAAATCAATTTCTATAAAATTATAAGCTAAACTTACTGGCTGTATAGTTATCAATAATAATACAAGAAGGAAAAAAAATTTCATTCAAACTTCAATTCTTCGCCTTTTCTAGTTACTTTTATTTTCACTGGTTTTTCTTTTTTCAATCTCTCTGTAAATTCTCCTTTTATTATATCTTCCGCCAACGGATCCTCTAAAAACCTTTGTATAACTCTCTTTAAAGGGCGCGCACCAAACACCGGATCAAAACCTTTCTCTACAAAAAAATCCTTGGCATCATTGGAAAGTTGGACCTCAACACCCTGGTCTTTCAGGCGGCTGTTCACGTAGGAAAGCTCAATGTCAACTATCTTGCCAAGGTCTTCTTTACCAAGAGGCCTAAAAACTATAACCTCATCTAGCCTATTCAAAAATTCCGGTTTAAACGCTTTTTTTACTTCATCAAGAAGCATGTTCTTCATATCTTCGTAGCCTATATCTTCTGTCAGAGGCTTAAAACCCAAGGAACCACGCTGCCTGATTATTTCAGCGCCAACATTAGAAGTCATTATCAAAATGGTATTTCTAAAATCAATCTTTCTTGCGAAGCTGTCGGTAAGCCTGCCTTCTTCCAATATCTGTAAAAGTAAATTAAACACATCTGGATGGGCTTTTTCTATTTCATCAAGCAAAATTACGGAATACGGCCTTCTTCTAACACGTTCGGTAAGCTGGCCTCCCTCCTCGTAACCTACATAGCCGGGGGGGGCTCCTATAAGCCTTGAAACATTGAATTTCTCCATATACTCGCTCATATCAATTTGAAGCAATGCCTCTTCATCACCGAACATAAGTTCAGCAAGAGCCCGCGCAAGCAAAGTCTTGCCTACTCCGGTTGGCCCGAGAAACATAAATGAGCCAATTGGCCGGCGCGGCTCTTTTATCCCTGCCCTTGCACGCCTGATAGAACGCGCTATAGCCTGGAGGGCTTCTGTCTGGCCGATGACTGTTTCGGTTAATTTTTCTTCAATCTT
>JALOCC010000060.1 GCA_023227945.1 Candidatus Omnitrophota bacterium | reverse complement strand
AATCTGGAAGGATCTCCTTAAAACCCTGGGGAAATTAAACCCGCCACATCAAGCCATTCATTAGAGATAAATCCGAAGAATAACCGTAAATCCTTAGTAAATGGCTTTTCTGCGGATACAAACCAGCGAATAAACTGCCAATAAGCATTTACTACACATAGCGCCAATTAGAGATAAATTGCGCCTTTTTTGAAGGATTTAGGCGTATTTTCTCTATATTTATCAACGGAGAATTGGTTATCTGGTATTTAAAAATCTACCAAAGAAAATAACGCCATAACTCCTAGGGACATCGCCAGATAGAAAAACACCGATGGGTTTCCCCATCGGTTAATTGTTGTATCTCATTGCGGCACAAGGAGTTAGGATAAAAAAGGGTGGGCGACGGGAATTGAACCCGCGACAACCTGGGCCACAGCCAAGTGCTCTATCCGAGCTGAGCTACGCCCACCGGAAAAGACATTGTGTAGAGTTATTCCTTATTTTTGGTGGCACTGAGACGACTTCGCCGAAGTGCTTTATCTAACAAAACAACCTCACTGCGCCGGCTGAGCTTGCACAGGTTGAACCTGATTTTGATTTTCGGTATTCGCCTGCACATCTTGCGCTGGTGCTTGAGTTTGCATATTTACTTGTGCCCCAGAATCAGGGTTTTGCTCCTGAACAGTAGTCGATGGCTGCAATTGCGCCACCGGCGCTGGAACTGGAATATTTTCTTCTGTTTTTACTTGCGCTTCCGGTTCAGACGATTGCCCTTGCTGCGTTAACTGTTCTGTTGTTTGAGCCGGCTGCTCCAAAGCTTTTTCCTCTTTCTTCCCGTTAATTACGCCGCTCACTATACCTATTACTCCCTTTATTGTATCTACAGTTGTACCCTTAACTGTACCTGCTGCCTCTTTTGTTTTATCGACCGCTTTATCAATGGTTGCCTCTTTAACATCCTTGCTTGTTTCAGTAATTTTTCCCTTTGCTTTATCTAAAATATTAATCACAATAGTTCCTATATCAAGCTTCATTTTTCCCTTAAATTCCGATTGAAGCGATGCAAAATCTATTTGAAAAGAATCCATTTTTGTCCTAAGTTTAATGGGAAGTGTAGCTTTTCCATCTTCACCCTTAAAAAAAGCAAGCATCGTCTTTAATGAATTTACGCGAGAATCGTTCTGCATTTCTTCTTTAAACTCTATTTTATCTAACGCTAAAATAGCTTCAATTACTAAGTCGTTATTCAGAGAATTTATTTTACTATCCAAAGAGAGCTTCGCTTCTTTTAGCCCAAGATTATCCGGCTTCCAAAAAGGAGGGTAGTAGTCGCTAAACATAATATAATCGGCATTATTTATATTAAATTTCATATCCATATTTCTGTGGCTATAATCAGCCCACCCCTTGATTGTAATTATATTATCGGTTTTTATGCCTTCTTTTTCCAAAGATGCATTTATTTCTACATAAAATTTAGGAAACTTGGGGTAAGCAAAACGCTTTAGCATTATATTAATATTCTTAAGATTAAAAGTTACCGGTTTATCTTTGGTTAAATCTAAAATTTGCGCCGAAGCGTTGCTAATCAGAAGCTTTCCTATATTTATATAAATGGCTTTTTGCTTAAAACCTTGAGATAATTCTGTTGTCTTAGCCTCTTCTGCCGGTATTGTTGCCTGTTCCGGTTGCGTTGTTTTCTTCACAAAAAATGGCGCAAGCGTAACTTTATCTTTTTCAATTTTTACCTTGAAATTTAAATCATTTATATAGACCCTACGTAAACTTATGCTATGGCTAAAAGGGTTGAATAACCCCAAAGAAATATCTGCCTTAGTGAATTCAACATCGCTGCACTTAAAACCTTTAATCACGACAGTGAATGGAAATCTGAACGAAACCGAAGAAATTTCCGCCTCAGCATTGAAGTTAGTTTTTATATAATTCTTTAATAAGCCTTTTCCGCTTACATTAAGAAAAATAAATACAATTAAATGCACTACAGCAATAAGCAATATAAGTGCTGCCAAAATAATGGTTATTTTCTTTCTTCTAATGTTTATATTCATATGTTTACTTCCAATTTTATTATGAACTATACGCGATATGTTATTAAATACCACGCAGTGCGCAAAATACCCAACGCGTCATTCCGGTTACCGAAGGCGATTTCTTAGGCCGTAATTCCACGCATTAGCCATAAACTGCATCAAACCAAGTTACGCTAACTAAAGTTACTAGACTAGATAGTTTTATTAAACGCGCCCGGCGTGAATCGAACACGCAACCTACTGCTTAGAAGGCAGTTGCTCTGTCCAATTGAGCTACGGGCGCAAATTTTCAAAAGAGCATGTTTTCCAATTGTCCCGCTTCGCCTATATATGTGGTAAATTTTTCTTGAAAATTTACCACAAGCTCAGCGGGATTAATTCGTCTACGCAAATTTTCGAAAGAACGAAATTAATCTTTAGATTTTTTCTCTTCCTCAATTATAAACGTCTTTGGCTTGGCTCTTTCCAAGTTCAGTAAATCCGCCCAATATTGCAAAGACGTACATTTGTCAGCTTGCATATCGTAAATGCGGCCCAAATTTAACCTCGCCGGCATATAGTTAGGGTCCAAGCTTAACACTTCTTTAAAATTCTCTGCTGCCTGGGCATAATCTCCGCGCATAGCATACATTACTCCTTTGTTATGCAGAACAAATTTATTGTATTTTGAAGTAAGCATCATAGCCATTGAGTATTCCTTGCTGGCTTTTTCAAAATCTCCGGCCTTCTGCGCTTTTACGCCCTCATTAAAATACTTATATGCCTCTTCCTTTGAAGCTATGCCTTCTGCATAAACAAAACCGGCAAACAATACCATAATCAGCAACGCAACTGAAACTTTTCTTAAAACCATAACCACCTCCTATAATAGTAATTAGTAGTTTGAAGTTAGTCAAAAGACTAATTTTAAATTTTTCTTCAAACAAGCTACAACTACCACCATCCGCTTTTAAACGAACAAAACTTTTTGACAGCTGAACTGGTCGGGAGAGTGGGATTTTCCCGCCTTTGGCGGGACCCGCCTAAATAACTAATTATTGTGGCGGGGAACCCACGGCTTTCCCTGTATTTGTTATGAAATTCTGGTCGGGGCGAGTGGATTTGAACCACCGACTCCTTGGTCCCAAACCAAGTGCTCTAGCCGGACTGAGCCACGCCCCGAAAAAAATGTAAATATACAGGGTTATTCTTTAATTTTTTTCGGCTCCGAGCAGACATCTGCAAGGAGCAGATAAAAGACCATAGATCAAAAAAGTAGTTAGTAATTTGTAGTTTGTAGTTAGTTAAAAAATCGGTTTTTATTTGAATAAACTACAATCTACCAACTATAAACTACTGATTTTAGTCTTTGGTCTTTTGTTTATTATACTAGCCTTTTTAGGGCTGTAAAGGGCTTTGCCGGATAAAGCTATTTTGGCGGCTTTTGCGGGAAATTAGTTCTTGTATAAACGATTTAAATGATTCAAATTGTGCGATTCTTGAATTTATTTCTATAGATTTTGGCAATTTTGACCATTAACCTTAGAGAAGTTTCCACCTCTTCCCATTTTCTTGTTTTTAGGCCACAATCAGGATTAATCCAGACATTCTTTGGGCCAAATATTTTAATGCTTTTATCCAAAACACCACGGATAACTTTATCGTCTGCCGGATATTTTGAATGTATATCCCAAACTCCAGGGCCTATGGCACGGTTAAATTTTACACCCTTGAAAGAATTTGTTATCTTTGCGCCCTCCCTTGCGGCTTCAATGGTGATTACGTCAAAATTCATTTTTTTTATCCAATTTATAATTTCAGAAAATTCTGAATAACATAGGTGAGTATGAATTTGCACCTCAGGCGAAAGCCGGGAAGCGATATTAAAACTGCGCACCGCCCAGCTAAAATAGAAACCTTTTTTTCTTTTCTTTAATGGTGCAAATTCCCTTATCGCGGGCTCATCTATTTGAATTATCTTTATTTCGTTCTGCGCTAAATTTTTTACCTCTTCATTGAGGGCATGGGCAAGCTCAAAAGAAATCATACATAGCGGGCTGCTTCGTAAATTATAACTCCAGGCAAGAATAGTAATTGGCCCGGTGATAATGCCTTTTACAGGCTTTGGGGCTATGCTTTGGGCATAAAAAGTTTCCTTCAAGGTTAAAGGCCGTTCCCTTTTTATTTCATCGTAAATTATAGGCGGCCGGTACACTCTTGTTCCATATGAAATAACCCAGCCATTCTGGGTTGTTATAAACCCTTTAAGCCTCTGCGCAAAGAATTCAACCATATCCGTTCTCTCAAATTCACCGTGCGTAAGTATATCAAGGCCGATTTCTTCTTGTTTTTCTATAAAATTAAAAATTTTGGCTCTTATAAAGTTATCATAGTCATGCAAAGAAACATTCCCTCTCGTAAAACCGAAACGAACTTTACGCAGCTCCTTATCCTGAGGAAAACTTCCTATTGTTGTTGTAGGAAAAAGTGGCAAGTTCAAAATTTTCTGTTGAAGTTTTTTTCTATTTGTATAATTTTTTGGCAAAAGCGACAAGGTGTCAAAATCTTTTTTAACTATATTATTTCTAAGCCCACTTGTGACTTTACTGCTCCACTTCCGCGCTGCTTTTGTTTTTCCTTCACAGAATTGCGTGATAAGTTTGATTTCATACAATCTTTCCTTCGCAAAGCTTATTTTCGACTTTATATTATCATCGAGATTTTCTTCGTTGTCTAGCGTAACGGGTAAATGGAAAAGCGGCGCGCTATTAGATACAATAATGTTTTCTTCGCTTAATTTTGAAACGCGCTTTATCAGTTCCAGAAATTTAACTTTTTCTTCTATATTTGAACGTAACGGATTCCTGCCGTCAACTAAACCGCAGATTAGTTTTTTATCTTTTGGAAAACCATTTTTTTTCAAAATATCAATATTATCCTCGCCTGCGATAAAATCCAAACCTATACCGGATACAGGCAATTCATACAAGTGCGGCAGAAAATCTACGCTTTCATAATAGGTTATAAGATTTATGTTAAGCCCGCTGGGAATCATTTTTTTATAATTGCTTACTATTGATTTTATGTCTTTCTTTGTGACATCAAGGCAAAAAGCTGGTTCTTCCAAATGTATGCTATGAACGTGGTTATTTTTTAACTCACCTAAAAGTTTTTTATATGCGGCGCATAGCCTTTCAAAAGCTTTATCAAAATCTTCGTTTAACCTGCTTAGCCTCAAAAATGTGTAAGGGCCAATTAAAAAAACTGGGTCATCTTTGAATGAAAAAAATGTTTTAAAATAGAAAAGCGGCTTGTTCCAGGAAAGTTTAAATTCGAAATTATTTTCTATTGAAGGAACAAGATAGTGATAATTTGTATTGAAGTATTTTTTAAGTTCTAAGGTATTTTTCCCGCGCGCGTAATTGAAATATGTTTCAAAATTCTTAAAATTATAGACGCCGAAGATAAGCGCTGTATCAAGAATATTGTCGTAATATGTAAATTCACCAAGAGGAAAAGCGTCAACATATTCTTTGTAGAAACAAATACGCTCTTCTTCTACGGCATTAAGGAGCGAAACTAATTGCTTCTCGTTGATTTTGCCTTCCCAGAAATCTTCTATTGATTTTTTAAATTCACGGCACTTGCCTAAACGCGGGAAACCATACGCATAATTTTTCATAAAATCCTTAGTTGTTGTAATTGTATTTATATGCCTTTAGATAATTTGCTTATTATATGTATTCGGATGCGTTTAAGTATTTTTACGGGAAAGATGCTGGGAAGAATACAAAAACTATAATAATTTTATGTTAACATATATTCTTTCCGTGTCAATATTGGGCTGGATTTATGCGTGAAAAAACAATCCTCTGGATTTTACTATGCGTTATGCCATTTGACGCTATATAACCTATTGTTTCATGAGTAACATCTTGTCCTTTTAAGTCGGTTATTTTTCCTCCGGCTTCTTCAAGTATACACACACTGCCTGCAAAATCCCATGGACGGTCATGGAACTCAACGGAAAAATCAAGTTTTCCTTCTGTCACATAAGATAACGCCCTGGCGGATGAGCCTAACATTCTCACATTAAATATTTCTTTGGATAAATCTCCCAATACATTAAGCATAACATCCGGGGAATACCGTATGCTTGAATCAAAAGAAATGGAGCACTCTTTTAATTCTTTAGTAGAAGATACACAGATTTTTTCGTTATTTTTATAAGCTCCATTGTTTTTTTCTCCCACGTATAATTCATCATCAACCGGCATATAGATAACTCCGGCAACGAATTTATTCCTATGCAAAATCCCTATAGAAACACCGAAAATATTAATATTTCGTATGAAGTTATGGGTGCCGTCCAGAGGGTCAATTATCCATATAAAATCACTATCCAGGCTACTTCCTCCGCCTTCTTCGGCAAGAATACCGTGCCCGGGAAATTTGCTTTTTACCTTATCTACAATTATCTGTTCTGCTTCTTTATCAAAATTAGTTGCCAGATTTCTATCGCCTTTACTCTCGATTTTTCCGATTTTGCCGAAATTGTTTAGAAGATGTATTCCAGCCTCCTTAGCAGCGTCAACAGCTAAATTTACCATATCGCCCATTGTATCCTCCTTAATGAGCCCCGACGTAACGTCGGGGCGAATTAACGTTTTACCGTGCCTTATTGAACCTTTTTAGTTCACGTCTTGTTTCGCGGTCGGCTATCTCTTCCCTTATCTTTCTGCGCTTATCATGCAGTAGCTTTCCCTTGGCCAGAGAAATTTCTATCTTAACCAAATTATTATCATTAAAATATATTTTAAGCGGTATAAGAGTAAGCCCACGCTGGGTAGTAAGCCCTATAAGGCGTTTTATTTCCTTTTTATGGAGTAAAAGCTTACGTATCCTTTTTGGGCTTGACCTAAAATAAAAACTTTTTTCGTATTCCGGTATATTTAAATTGTAAGCAAATACTTCTCCGCCATCAATCCTTGCAAATGCTTCCTCTATGGAGCAACCGCGCGTACGAAGCGATTTAACCTCTGTTCCTTTAAGCTCGATGCCCGCTTCATAAGTTTCTAAGATTTCGTAATCCCTTCTTGCTTTTCTGTTGGTAGCTATTATTTTCACCTAGCCCCTCCATTCAAAATTTTTAATGTACCCCCTCTGCCTCTCCGATAGGTTATATGCTACTTCGGAGGGGCTGGGTTCATATTAAAAAGAAAAATGAGAAAATTTTAGATATAAACCGACCCATAAGGGAATAGTGAGTATGCTTAAAATGTGCGTAAACAACACCCCCTGAGAAACAAACTCGCTATCAGCTTTATGTAAATTAACAATAATAGGCAAAGATACTGCAGAGGGCATCGCAGCCTGCATGATAACAAAAAGCCCAAAAAGAGAAGAAATATCAAATTTTATGACAGAAATCAGGAAAATAAGAGGAATAACTATAAGCTTAAGCGCACTTGCCTCTAGGACTATCGGCAATCTTTTGCCTAACGACGTAGTATCAATACGCGCAAGCCAACAGCCCAAAATCAACATTGAAAGCACAAAACTTGTATCACCTATCATTTTAATCGGTTCAAGTAAAACCTGTGGTATAAATTTTACGATACCTGCATACACAAAAAGGATAGCCGATAAGGTTGCAATTATCGGCGGAGTGAAAATAGATTTCAATTTTAATTGCTCGCCTTTCTTTTTAAAAATAAAATAAGTGCCTACAGACCAGAAAATTATATCGAAACCAACTATGTAAAGAAAAGTATAGATAATAAATTTTTCTCTCACATTTGCGGGAAACAAAAAAGCAGCCATACTCAAAGGGAGATATCCGCAATTCTGAAAACTCACAATGCTGGTAAATTCTTTTTTGAATTCATGGCTCCTTTTGAATGAAAAAATATACCCTAAAATAAAACTTACACCAAAAATTACAAAACTTAAAAGTATAAATATAAAAGGCTGTGGCTGGATATCTCGTTGTAAACTTCCAACTATATGAGAAAAAGCCAAAAAAGGAATAGTAAAATTTACAACAAATAAAATCAGGAAATCAAGGACTTTTTGGTCGACAATATTCTTCTTGTAAAAATAATATCCCAATATAGTGATTATAGTGAGCTTTATGACAGCTAAAGATATTTCAAGCATAATAGAATTATAGCATAGTATATTTTGTTGACAAAGACAATAAAATACAGGTATTATATAAAGGTTAAGGCTGGGGTTGGGGTTAAGGCTGGGAAATTTGCTACTCGACCTTAACCTTAGCCTCAACATTCTTCATCTGTTGCGGAAGTGGCGGAATTGGCATACGCGTACGTCTCAGAAGCGTATGGGTAACTCCATGAGGGTTCAAGTCCCTCCTTCCGCATTTTGTTTCTTTGAAAAGTTTTGTTAGCCTTTGACAGTGAAACGTTTTGCGGGAGTTACCTTGGATGCAGCAAAAAGAAAGTTCGCCTTACGGCGAACGCTGCATACAAGTCCCTCCTTCCGCATTTTAATTACTGCGGGTTGCTTTATAAGTAATGAACATAATCTTTAGCAAAGATAATATTTGGAGGAGTGGCTGAGTGGTTGAAAGCGCTGGTCTCGAAAACCAGTAGGGGCTTTATGCTCCTCAGAGGTTCAAATCCTCTCTCCTCCGCCAAGTTATAAATTACGGATGCCAAAACTTAATGCCAAAAGAAATATATTCATCCTCTTAAGCCTTATCTGCCTTCTTTTAATTATATTTATCCAACTATCTATCCCGACAGAACCAGCAAAATATCAGCACTTTAAAATAGCTTTTGACAAAGATAAACTAATCAACAACCCATATTTCTTTTTAATTGAAATTCTAATATTAGGTTGCTCAATAGCCATTTTTTATGGATTCTTCAACTTGATTAGTTTTATTATCCGTAATCTCAAAAAACCTTTGTTTGAATTTAAAAACCAAGATAAGCCCTTACCCTTATCGCAAGAAGAATCAAGCAAACTTATATTTTTTATAATATTTCTTGCGCTGATAATTTATTTTTCGCAATGGCTAATAGTTATTCTTAAACTCAAAGTCAATCCTCTGGGGGCAATTGTATTTTCTAATCTAATCATTGAAACAGGGGTTATTTTGATAATTGTTAAATATATCAAAAGCAGCTATCTTGATTTTAGATTAAACACAAACAGGGCTTTGTATACATTAAAAAAATATTTAACAATTCTGCCCATTTTGATGGGAATTATTTTTATAAATAATTTTATTTTGGAAAAATTAGGCATTGAAACCTCAATTAACCCTGCAATAGAATTATTTTTAAAGATAAAAAATGCATCCCTGCTTTCTTTCCTTGTATTTCAAATTGTCTTCCTCGGCCCAGTTGCAGAAGAGCTTTTTTTCAGGGGCTTTGTTTATAAAGTATTTAGAAAAAAATATGGTTTTCTATTATCTGCTTTTTCTTCTTCACTCCTCTTTGCTATACTTCATCGAAGCAACCAGGATGCCTTACCTTTATTGATATTGGCAATTTGTCTTTGTTATATATATGAAAAAACCAACAACATAATCTCGCCTATCCTCTTTCACATAATACACAATTCCCTTAATCTCTCTTTTCTTTTATTGGTTAAAATCCTTGTTTAATACACAGACGATCCCAGATAAGAAATCACAGATTGCCAAGATAAAATCATCTGTGATCATCCCAGCCTGCCGCACAAAGCTTTGACAGGCTGGTCTGTGATTATCTGTGTATCAATTGATGTAATCTGCCACGGATAACGGCAAGTGGAGTGTTTCTCTAATGTGGGCTATTCTTTGCGCAGTATAAGGATGGGTTCTAAAATAGGAAATTGGGTATATTTTTTTCTTGTTTTCTTTATATAATTTTTCCATAACTTCTATGCCTGCCTTAGGGTTAAATTGCAAGGCTTGCATGTATTTTACCGCCAATTCATCAGCATTAAACTCATCCTCCCGTGAATAAGCAGCCATAATCTGGGCAAGGGCAAAAGAAACCCCTTGGGTAAATTGGCCATCGCGGCTGGCTGCGCCGGAAGCAAGGATTAAAAGGTTATAGCCCATTGCTGCCTGCAGCTTCTTAATTACATGGCGCGATACCACATGGCCCATTTCGTGCGCAAGAACAAATGCAAGCTCATCATCATTTAAGTCATCCAAAAGTGCTTTATAAATATAGATGTACCCTCCGGGAACACTAAAAGCATTT
>JALOCC010000059.1 GCA_023227945.1 Candidatus Omnitrophota bacterium | reverse complement strand
ATTGTTACAACAGCGCCCCTACTGATTATATCGGAACCAAGAATGCTTTCCGTGGCATCTATGGTAGGTTTTATGTTGTTTTGGAGATCGGTGCCATCTATGAAAAAGATTTCTGGCGTCTTGCGGAATCCCTTAGCGGTCTGAATGAAGACGGGTACAAAAAAGCTTGTGAGGCTCGTGAAGCTAAGAGGGAAGACGATAGGCTCCGTTACGAGGAAGAGAACAAGAACCGCCTTGCCAAGGAAGCAGAACTTTTGGCAAGGCGTGACGAAATCAAGTCTGGGCTGAACAAGAATTTGGAATCCGCTGGATACAAGAAGGTTGCCTTCAGCGGTCCCGGAACCTATGTCTATGCCTTTGCTTCGAAGTTCTGTTCCGACAAGATCGGGTATAACGTGGTGGAAGTCAAGAAGGGTGGCTTCGGAAGGACTTTGGAGCGTCATGTCCTTGTAAAAGACATTGCGGACATCCGTAAGGCGGTCTTTGATGGAAAGGTTAAAGTTATTGATGACCGAAACATGGAAGTTATGAAGAAAAAGGTTGTCTTCAAGGTCTAAAAAGACTACCCTATCCACTTGACAGGATAGGGGATTTTTTGTATAGTATCTGTATCAAAAGAACAAATGTCTTTAAAGAGAGGTTCTGACAAATGACCAAAGCAACTGAAACCAAGCCCGGCGTTTTTTTATTGGAGAATGACAAGACCTATGTTGAATACGATGCCAATGAAAAGGTTATTTTATGTAGGGATAAAGTTGACAGGAACAATGAACCTGCTTTCCTCACGACTTCGAAACGTGGTTTGAAGAAAGTTTGGCCGATGATCGAATTTTCCTTTACGGAAGAGACTCGCATAGGTGGAATTCAGCAACAGTGTATGGGACAGGGCATTCGCACCCATCGTTGGTGCATGATGGACTAATCTAGGAGCTGTATGAAAACAGAAGCACAAGTTAGCAAAGAATTCATTGATGATCTTAAGTCCCTGCTTAAAAAGTATAACGCAGAAATTGGAACGTTAAATCATTGGATGGGACATGCGGAATGTGGGAGTGACATCCGCATGACAGTATATATCCCCGGTGTTTATCAAGACGGCGAAACAATTCGGGAATACACCGAAATTGATCTCGGAGAATCTTTCAATTTTAAAAGTTAGTAACATGCATATCCTTGGAAATATACCCAGAGAACCTTTCTACATCGCCTGTAGTGGAGGTGTAGATAGTATGTTTATGCTGGACTTCCTCAGCAGATATCCGCAAAACCATTTTGAAATTTTGTTCTTTAATCACGGGACTTCTGATTGTCATAATGCAGAAGCGTTCCTTCGTAAGTTTTGTGATGAAAAAAAGTTTGTCTTGCATGTCGGGAATGCAAATCGAGAAAAGGACAAGAAAGAAAGTCAAGAAGAATACTGGAGATGTATCAGGTATGACTTTCTGAATCGGTTTGCTGACCGTCCGATCTTGATGGCGCATAATCTTGATGACGCCGTTGAATCTTGGATCATGTCTTCCATCAAAGGTGGAAATCCCGTTCTCTTGCCCTACAGGCGCGACAACGTAATCCGTCCATTCCTTACAGTAACTAAGAAACAAATTCAACACTGGGCTTCTAGAAACGGTCTTGTGTGGTGTCAGGATGAAAGCAACGGAGACACCGTCCATTTGAGAAATTATGTCAGACATATAGCAATGCCGATGATTCTACACATCAATCCTGGTATCCATTCGATGATCAGAAGGAAAATCATTGAAAGGGGAATTTGCTAAGATGAACAAAGTACTCTATTCCGGCAGTTTCAACCCATTCCACAACGGTCATTTATACGTTTACAATTTGTCCTGTCAGATGTTCGGAAAAGAAAATGTTTGGCTTGGTATCGGACAGAACAACATCAAAAAAACGCAGAACGGCGAACATCTTCGAAGGTCTCTTGTCCCTATCACCCAAAACGTCATCGTCTATGACGGGCTTACGGCAGATGTAGTAAAGAAACATGGTTTTAATTTGCTTGTGCGTGGAATCCGTCCAGGCAGAAGTCTTGAAGACGAACAGGATTTGATGTATTGGAACCACAAGCTTTGCGGTGTCAATACAATTTTTATCCCTACACCCCCTGAAATCAATCAAATCAGCAGCGGGGCTATCCGGGTTTTAGACCAATATAATCAAAAGCAAGAAATTTTCACCTTGATGAACAAGGATGTTTATCTTAGGTGGAAGAACAAAGAACCTCTTATCCCGATTGTCTTTGGACGCAGCTGTTGTGGAAAATCAACATGGATGAAGAAAAACTTTTATCGTGTTTGGGAATTTGACAAAGAATTTGGAAAGTATCTGGATGCAGACAAAGACAGTCTTGGAAAAATTAAAGACTTGTTCTATCAGAAGTCTGATGAATTCTTGTTTGAAACACATTCGTTAATTTCATCGGCTAATTGGGAAGGATTTGCTGATGATATGATTGGTAGGAAAGAGAGTGGTCAAGGACTGTGCCTTGATATTCCTATGCTTGGAATGTATTGGGATTATGTTCCTGATAGACTTAAAGGTTGTCTGGATCTTATTCGGTTTGAAGCCGAATTTGAAACTAGAAAACTGTTTTCTCAGAAGAGAGGGGCAAATCCAAATCTGATCGAATGCAGTGACTATTTCTATAAAGAAATGCCCTTCTGGGATTGCCAATTCGAAATCTATCCAGAACAAACGGAGGTTTTTAAGTAGTGAATGGGAAAAAATGGACATGCGAATTTGATGAAACAGGAGGTTATGATTGTACTTCTTGCGCATATATCATCAAAGAAGATGGTTTCGAAAGACTAAGGATTGATAATCTTCAGTTTCGTTACAAGACGGCATGGGACAGGAATGTCCCTGATGTTGAAATGACGGCTTTGGCAAATAAGATTGTCAAACTTCTTAATGAAGAAGGGGTCTAAAAATGGAAGAACAAAAAAATGAATATGTGCTTCAGGCGATTGTGAAGTCTGAAGATTGTGTTTATGTCAAGGGGATTAAGTGTGATTTTTACACAAACACCATTAATTTGAGCTATTTTCTTATTGATGATTGTGTCCCTGTTAAAACAAATGAACAAAGATGGTTCAGGGTTAATTCTATTCCGAAGAGTTTGAAAATTAAGCGAAGTGATAAATCGACGAATTATAGATTTACTCTTAAAAACGGAATAACACCTTCTGCTCTTTTACCGGAGAAAATTGAATCCGAAGGATCTAGTATTCCAGAAGAATATGAGAACGTCGCCGGTTGTTATAAAATGGAATGCGACACCATCCCCGGTGAATGGGAAGAACGACCTTTCACCTTGGAAATCATCTATAAGAGCAATGATTTCGAATGGTTGAAAACTGTTTATCCCCACCAGCATTTCCTTTTAGATCAAATTGAATGTCCGTCAGACCTTCTTGATTCTATAAAACCCTGTATTGCCGATAGGAAGCAGATGTATACCTTTATCAGGGATTACATCAAAAAGAACATCAACCCCAAAGTCGCGTCAATCACCAGTGACTATGATTTCGTTTTCACCGTAGCGCGTGACGTTAAGCTTTATGAACCGATACATACCGAAAGAAACGCAGGGACATCAAAGCGCCCTAAGTGGGTTAATGACATCAAGGATAAAAAGACTATTATGATCTATAGTATCACTACAGAAGCTTCTTATTTAAAGGGCGGTTGTCATTATCCCGATCCTGTCATCGGGAAGAACGCAAAAGATTTGGATGAAAAAATCAACAAGACTTTGGAAGAAATCATGAAGGAAATCAACAAGGAATTTTGTGAATGCCCAACCTGTAAAGGATGGGGATATGTGGAGGTAAAATGAAGAGGATTTTCAAAAAAGAAGAATTGCTAAATCTTGATCTGCCTTATGAAAACTGCATTGTTGACACGATTATAGAGCAAAAGAGATGGTCAACAGTACATAAAATTGTTTTTCAGTATGACGGGCGGTTTTATGAAACCACATACCAAAATGGTTCTACAGAAATGCAAGAAGAACGTCCTTGGGAAGACCAAAAGGAAATCGAATGCTGGGAAGTAGAACCGAAGGGAAAGAAAATCATTTGTTGGGAAAGAATTAAGGAGAACTGATATGTGTAAATTTTGCGGACATGAACGTCATATGTGCAATGATTATAAGACAGTAACTGTTCCTATTCCAGGAACGACTCTGACGAAATATGAAATCTGGTATTGTACAAGGGAACGTAACCATTTTGGTCGCCTGTTCTCCTGATCCAAAAATAGGACATCAGGCCCATGTTTGGGTTAGTGATACAGAGGAGAAAAAAGATAAGTGAAAAAGACTTTGGTGGTTAATCTTTACGGAGGTCCCGGAAGTGGTAAGAGCACCATGCGGGCGGGAGTCTTTGAACGCCTGAAAAACCTCGGGTATAACGTAGAAGAGGCAACGGAATACGCGAAAGATAAGACGTGGGAACAGAATCGGGTTGTTCTAAGAAATCAGATTTATGTCTTCGGGAAACAGCATTTCCGAATTTCAAGGCTTCTCGGTAATGTTCAAATCGTTGTAACGGATTCTCCGTTGCTTCTTAGCCTTTACTACGGGCGGAACTTGGGCAAAGAATTCGACAATCTTGTAGTGTCCGAATACAGGAAGATGTGGAATTTAGATATCTTTGTAAAACGCACGAAGCCATACAATCCCGCAGGTCGCGGGCAGACAGAAGAAGAAGCAAAGGAAATTGACAAGTGGATTAAGGAAGTCCTTCCTGATTACGGGATTGATTTCGTGGAATTCGATGGAGACCAGAAAGAATATGATACAGTTGTTTCTTTTGTCCTAGGGTTTTTAGAATCAGAAAATCTGAAACGTATAGAAGACTGAAAAGGAAATTATGATCCCTCGTAGAAACAGACTTGATCTAAATAAACCCGTTGAACTGAAAATATTATCCCTTTTGAAAGAAATAGAAAGACTTGGTTGTCACGCCCTGATTACTGAAGCAATTTCTCTAATAGAACAGGCAAAGGAAAAGGTTTCAGATTTTATAGATGAAGAAAGCAGTAAGAGCTTGTCACAAATAGCTCATGCGGCTATTCTTCATGAAGAAGACAGAAAGGTATTTGCCGAAATTGATAGGCTGTCTTTCGAGCTTACGAAAGAAAACGAATCCCTTATGCAGTGGGGATATGAAGAATATTTGTACCAGCTACCTCTTTGTATGTGTGGAGGAAAACCAATTTATTCTTCCGTTGACTTTTTTATTAGAAGCCAAAAACCGCATATACTAGAATGTGACAAATGCCATAAGATAGTAGGGAACCAGAGTTCTATACGTTGCATGGAAATATGGCTATCAGGAAGCGTCAATCCGTCTTTTAAGATTCAAACTTATGGAACCGCTATTGACAACTGATTAAGTTTATAGTATCCTTTCTTTGTCAATTTGGAAAGGATACTTGTTATGAAACTTCGAATCATCCGTGGGATTCCTGGCAGCGGCAAATCGACATTTGCAAAATCTTTCGGTTGCCTGCATGTCGAAAATGATATGTTTCGGATGCGTGATGGGAAGTATCATTTCGATTGTCGTTCTTCAACTGTCAAGAACCAGTGTAAAAGGTTTGTTGAGGAAGCGCTGCGGCTCGGGGTTGATGTATGTGTTTCCAACGTGTTTTACCTTTATAAGACCGTTGATGAATTTGTTGAACTTGGAAAACATTACGGTGCGGATGTTGAAGTCTACAAAATGGTTGGCAATTTCGAGAACGTTCATGGCGTCCCAGACCACGCAATTAGTCATTTCGAAAACGAGTGGGAAGATTACCGTGGAGAAAAAATCATCAAGACGTAAAACCGACAATTGACAGAATCTTAAGAAAGTGTTATCTTATTGACAAACAAAAGGAAGGAATCCCGATATGAACAGAAATCGTCTTGAAGTTGGAATCAATGAAGTGATGAATCGTTGGTGTCAGGAAGCGATGATTTGTGCCGCGATTGCCTTTAAGAAGGGCGTTAAAGCCGTCCTTGTTACCTATCCGACAGGGAAACAGATGATGAAGTTCTGCCAACCGTATTCTTGCGGAATGTACTATGAAGTCGAACCAGAAGGTTGGGAATATATCGTCCGGAATAACGGAATCTTGAAAGAAGGAGAATATTGAAATGAAAAAAATGATTTTAGGGGTTTTGATTGTGTTGGTCGCATATTCGATGGTCGCCGGGATTACCTTCAAAATTCGGCATCCTTGGGTGACAGACGTTCAGACTTGGGCAAGAATGGGAAAAGTACTTCGGTTTGAGACCCTCCCGAAATCGGATTTCGAACAGTTCCAGAAGTAAAAGGGAACCACTTATGAATAATGAATTTTCTTTGAAGCTGTATGTCGTCAGAAATTCCGCCGGTAAATACTTCCGGAACAAGGGGTTTGGGGGAAATGGAGATGTCTGGGTAGATGACATCAACAGGGCGAAAATCTATCTTCGTATCGGTCCCGCCAAGTCTGTCGTTCCCTTTTGGGCAGGGCACTATCCTAAATACGGAATTCCTGATATTATTGAGTTGAAGGTTACGGAATCTGTAGTTCTTAATCAAGAAGTTCGTTTTGGCAAGCTTGTGGCAGCAAATGAAAAGCGGGAAGCGAAGAAAGAAGAACAGAATCGTAAACAAAAACTCTCGGAAGCAAAGAAGGATTACGAGAGAACTCTTATTAAGTACTTGGAAAGATTTAACAATGAACCCGAAACTGGTAAAAACTAGCAAATTCATTAGTCTTGTCCTACGTCACAGACCAGACAAGATCGGCCTTGAAATAGATGCCAATGGATGGGCTAAAGTGGGAGAACTACTTGAAAAGGCTTCGATTAGCTTTGAAGACCTTTGTGAAGTCGTGGATACAAACGAAAAGAAGCGCTTTGCATTTAATGCGGACAAGACTTTAATCCGTGCTTCTCAGGGACATTCTATCAATGTAGACCTCGAAATGAAAGCCGTTCAACCTCCGGATGTCTTGTATCACGGAACCGCAGAAAAGAATCTAAAATCCATCATGGATGGCGGGTTGAAGAAGATGAGTCGAAACCATGTCCACCTTTCTCCGGACTGGCAGACAGCATATAATGTTGGAATTCGACACGGGAAACCGGTTATTTTGACCATTGACAGCAAAACGATGTATTCCAAGGGATACAAATTCTATCTATCAGAAAACGGAGTCTGGTTGACGGATAACGTTTCTACTGAATTTATCAAAGAAAGGTATATGAATTATCCATGAATCTGAAACATGACGATTGGACAAATGATGAAGTGATTAAACTTCTTGAAGGATGTCGGCTTTCTCCTATTCCTAATGGTGGTCAGGAAAGCGGTGATGCCAACCTTTCATTAAATTTAGCGATCTGTCTTTTCTATGATATGAAGGTCAAAGTAAGGAGAATGATGGAACAAGAACAATCAAAAATCGGTCCTATACCGTTACCTGTTGTAGATGAGATGGAAATAATCGTTAAACAGCGTTACGGCATTTGTGCGGGGTGTAAGTGGCATCCCGATGTCTGTGAATACTGTGAACAAAATTACTCTGAAGAAAATCGCTTCGGAGAAGGATTAATATAAAATGATTAATGTGAGTATCGAACAAATCGGAGAAGAACTTCCTTATTATGACAGCGTTTCTGGCAAGAAGGTTTTTATGGCTTTGTGGGATGAAGACAGAAATGATTCTACCGTTATTATTTCAACAGCTTCAAAATTCCTCGTAACTTTAGAGAAACCTACTACCGAATGGTTGAAGGCAATTGCTTCCGTAATCCGTGTCGCAGAAATGAGCGGTCACAATACGGCTAAGATTCTGGTTCAGGGCAATAAAATCGGTGTTTATTCTGTGGAGAACTAAGAAAAATGATTAAGGTAAACGTTGAAGGTTTATATAGGAAAAGATTTTGGAAGGAATTAAATAATCTTCAAAAAGCTTACAAGCCATATTGACAATTTTCAATAGGAATGGTATCTTATATTTATCGAAAGACACAACAAGGTCTTTTAAAAGAAAGTTGGCTTATGAAAAACGATGCGATTCCATTGCCGGAGTTGAAGAAGCAGTATTACCCTGCGAAAGATATTGCCTTGGTCGAGGAGACTGATCAGGAGAAAGCCCGTTCTCTCTTCGAGAGCAAGTGTTCCTGTTGCTGGGGAAACACGATTATCGGCGATACCGGATGGGCAGTGATTGGTTCTCCTAGCAAACAGCATGATGGAGACATGCGGATGGTGTTCGTCTGTAAAGCGAATCTTCTCGGTTAAACCATTCAGAAAGGGATGATGCCATGATGAAACTTGGAACAGAGACGGGAAGCCTTATTAATCACGTTATGAGCCGTGAAGTCGCCGTTGCGTCTGACGGTAAGCCTGTTGTCCCTCTGACTGGAATGCCAGCTACTATTCTTATGTGGAGCGACCGCATCCCCGCTACCGTCATTTCTTTTGACGGAAAAATTATTCAGGTTCAAGAAGATCACGCCGTGAGGACAGATGGGAAAGGAATGTCAGAGAATCAGGAGTATTCATATTCTGAAAATAAGAACGGAACAATTTTTAATTTCAAGCGTGATAAACGCGGTTTTTGGAAAGAAGTTATGTTCAATCCAGAGACCAGCCGTTACAATAAGGCATGCGGTGGCAGTGGGTTGCGTCTTGGTGAACGCGAGAAGTATTGTGATTTCAGTTTCTAATCCAGCTTGGAAGTTCAATACGAAAGGCGAGATACAAGACATTGTTATATCGATGCTTAACCATTGGAGGAAAAGATATGGACTAAAGAATCTCCGATTGAAAGTGGGTTTTATTGGTTTTATGGCGACCCTTTTTGGTCGCAGTTGCCACATGATGAAGCAAAAGGTATTAACCCGTTTAAGCCAGAACTTCATATGGTTGAATGTACGTTTGTGCGTGATGGCTTTATTACATTGGTGACAAGTGGAACATTTATGTATAGTGGCTGGCGTGGTGTTTTTTGGAATGAAAAAATTGAGGAACCAAAGATACATAACACGCAAGGCCAGCCACAGCGCGATGAGGAACGAACGTGACGACAGAGAACACAACAGAACGGGCCAACGGCATACCGCCGTTGGCCGAGCCGACTGGTTCGCAAGAAATGGTGAGAGTAAGCATTTCCGAAATCGTGAGACTGATAGCCGTCGCAGCCGTCTATGATTTTTCATGGCCATCTAGTGTTAAAGCAATTCGGCCAAACTTATCAGAGCAAACTGTCGAAAGAATAAGAGAAGTCGCCGAGAGGCTGAATGATTATGCGAACGCCGGCGATGAGGCGCGGTAACACAGGACTTGGAAGAAGTAGCCATGAGTGAGGAAAAGACAAGCGCTGAATGCTCCGAGGACCGCAGGTTCGCTGTTAAACGACTGGTTAGCAGACCAGTCTGTCATTTTACGCCAATGGTTCTACAATTCGCAGATGATTGGCCGAATGGTCAGGTTGAATTCTGGGAGTGCAAGCACTGTGGGAACACAAAAGAGGCGGGCAGAAATTATCCGGAATGCTAACACGTTAGGCCCACGAAGGTGTTCCGTTCGGTGAACCGGTTGGGCAATCTTCTGGAAGGAACAAGACAGATGAAAAGCGCATGGGATCACTTCGCACAGGTGATGAAAATCAAACTGATTCGCGGAGACAGAGGTAAACGCCAAGTGGCGTGGATATCACTGGATTCTGTTTTGACTAGGCTGAACAAGAGTTATTTCTGTATGGTCAGTCATTAGGGATGACATTGGGCGCGTTTCCTAATTAGGATGGTCGATATGAACTACGCAACTACGGTTAACAAGGATTTGGATGGCGACACGATGGTGGCTTTACCTTTTTTAGTTTCACCCACTGATTTTCCAATGCGCATAAGAACGAACTATTTAGAGATGGACGATTCGCTTGAGCTACAGTTGGTTTTTCAACAGGGACATGAACGACGCATTCCCGTATACAGGCAACCGGTCGAGATGGAGGTTGGTCAGGAGACCGGCCGAGTTTATCGGTGTGTAGTTCATAATTTCCGCGAGAAAAGGCCTTTACTAAAGGACAGCGTCTTGTTGCATGAATTTCGCAACATCGTGGTTCGAGAAAATGAGAAGAATACGTTTCTCTTTTGTCTAGTCGCCTTGACTGAAGTAATGGAACGAGAGATTAATACTAAAGCGGGGCAAAAATGTAATCAGGAAGATGAATAAATGCTTAAAAAATTGTTTATTTTGTTCCTTGTGTTTTATATCTGTCAGATACTTGATTTTCAAACTGGCATAATAACAAAAGAAATGCTTGATCTAATTATCAGTCGCTTGTTTTGCTTTTGTCTTATCCTTTTAGTGTGGTGTTGCTGGGACGGAATAAAGTAGATATAAATTCTATTAAAAACCATGTATACTATAGACAAAGCACCTAAAGATTTAACGCCTCCGTG
>JALOCC010000057.1 GCA_023227945.1 Candidatus Omnitrophota bacterium | reverse complement strand
TACAGCGGGATACAAGGGCGTTACCTGCGACTGTGTATGCCGAAGCATTGCTATCGTTACGGGTAGGCCTTATCTTGAAGTCTACAATGAACTTAAAGTTCTTTGTAAGAAAGAAAGAAGGCTTAAAACAAATCGTAGGTCTTGTCATCGGACAGGTATTCATACCGGTCACAAATGGTTTAAGGATTGGATGTCTGAAAACAATTTTGTGTGGATAAAGTCTAGAAGGGGTAAGCTAAATTTCAGTCAGGACAATCTTCCGATGGGAAGACTAATCGTGTTTATTGAGGTTTATGTACATTACGCAGCGGTTATTGACGGAATCGTGTATGACACATGGAATCAATATATGGATGATGACAATACGATTTCAGGATATTGGAAATTAGATAAGGAAAATTGATAGAGTATATAAAGGAGTTGACAAATGAACTTTTCAATTGTGCCCGTACAAGAACAAAAACAAGGAAGGACAGATTTCTATCTGATCGCTGTTTCTCCAATAAACGGAAGAACGGCTTATCAGTATGTCCACGATCCATTACATAAAAACAAACCTGAAGGAAGTGGTTGGGAATCTACTGATTTCGGGTGGAGCAAAGATAAAGGAAATTCTTCCGGCGCGCAAATGACATTCAGCCCAGAAGTAAATGTTCCAGTCTTCAATAAAGAAAAGACAGAAGATAATATTAAGAAACTGTCAGACCATATTTCTTCGGCGATTAAAGAAGCGCTCGGCAAAGAAGTCGGACACAGGATTTCTTCACGTAAATCAGGCAGATATATGGAAGCTGGTGTTATTTATAAGGAAGCGAGTTTTTCTGTAGATATTAAAGACATTAATGAAGAACAGGCGGAGAAGATTGCCAGGAAAATCGCGGACAAGATGCAACAAAGCTCAGTCCTTGTTTTTAACAATGATACGAGAAAGGTGAATCTTGTATTCTCTTCCGGAAGAGAAAATGAAGATTTCGAGTTGACTCCACAAAGCAAAGAATTTTTCCTGAAGTCTACCGGAAATAACAAACAGACGATTGAAAAAATAGACGAAAGTGTCAGATCCGCAATGGGGAGCAAGGTGACCGGTTGGACAACAAGGAAAATTAAACAGGCTCGTATCAGAATCGGGAAAGACAGTTACATCAATACAAGTCATGCCGTTTCTCTTCATGGGATTGAAGAAGAAGATGCAGAAAAAATTGCCAAGTACTTGACAACAGCCTTTGAAACTGATATCCTTTGTGTTGATTTAAAAAACAGATCAAAGAAGATAATCAAGAAAGGTTAAGACACATGAGAATTGTGAAAATTGGCGGAAAGTGGTATGTCAACCGCTGTGGAGGGGTTGGAATTCAGGGAAAAGAAGCACTGGATTCGGAATTCCGTGAATTTTGCCATTTACGGCAGAATAAAGAAGGGTGTAATTGTCCACTGCTTAATGACAAGTTAGGGACAAAGTATTTCGGCAAAGAAGAAGATGTCATTGAAATTGAAGAAGATGTTGCGATGGCATTGTTGCGAAATTGCCGATAGCTGATTCTATCTTGTGTCGCCGTGATTGATTTGGATAAGAAAAAGTTTTTATAATTAATTCTATTAGACACATGCCCCTGTAGCTCAGTTGGAAGAGCGCGACGGTCCTAACGTTGAGGTCGCTGGTTCGAACCCGGTCAGGGGTACCAATTTAGATGGAGATTTAGTTTAACTGGAAAAAACCAGAGAATCATAATCTCTTAATATCGGTTCGACTCCGGTAGTCTCCACCAGATCCACTGCTTGGAATAAAATGACAGCGCAGGCCTTGCGATAGTAGGCAATATTGCCCTATTGTGTAATTGGTAGCACGAAACGCTCTGGACGTTTAGGACTGGGATCGTAACCTGGTAGGGCAACCAAAATCTTCTTATTTGTCTGAATGGCCCTGTGGTGTAACTGGCAAGCACACGACTCTTTGAAAGTCAAGGACAGAGATCATACCTCTGCGGGGCTACCATGTGAAGCCAACACATGTTCAATCGGACACTTGGCTAATCAGCAATTTGAAGAAATGAATTTTGAATTTATTTTTGTGGCGACGGCGTGGAAAGGCGCGTGAACCGTAATGTGGCCCACACGGCAGGCGAGTTTCGGGATAATCCCGACTGAAGCATAAAGGGTACGGTATCACAAGAGACACGCAGATATATGGCACTGTTGTACGAGGGTTGATGTCCGGTTTTGGTAACAGAACGGTTTCTGGACATCGCAAGTCTGTTGGGACAAGGCCCAACGATAGATGATTGTAGTCACTCGTGCGAACTATCTGACTTCCGGTATGGGGAAGGCTTGACCTTTTTCGATTGTCAGAAAAGGAAACAACACAGCTAAAGTAGCGTTTAGCTCGCCACACAATTTAACTTTTTAGGATAGGAAAAGGGAAAAATATGAAAACAGAAATACTTCAAGCGTATGTCGAAGGCTGTGTAGATGAAAAGAGTTTATTTAAGCGTTTGGAAAAAGCAATGAAGGAAGAATCTCAACTAGAAGAATACGAATTAGGTGCAGATATCCCTAATTTAGATATCAATCCAGATGCGCTTAAGTTTTGATTTGAAAGGAAGCCTAAACGTAAAAAACTTGTTCTTGACCACTTGACATCCTAACCCGTATTTGTTATATTGTCTTCATTCAAGGGAATAAAGAAGGAAATAATGGCAAAGAAACTTTCAGACAAGACTTATCGCAACTGTTTGGACGAAAAGGGCAATTGCCCCTATGTTGTGTTCAATCAGTGGAATGTCGCCTGTTGTAGCATCGATAATATCTGTCAAGTTGAACACTATGGGTGTACTCCTGATAAAGAATTGGCAAAGAAAGCAAAAGGCGAATGAAATCAATCACAGATAGAGAAAAACAAATGGTTAAGGCATCACTTCACCTAGCCGAAATCGATTTAAAGTACGGATATGTTCCAGACTATGAATTAATCAACAACAAGTTTGATCTAACTCCTGATGAAATGCGGGAAATTCGAGACGCGGTACAAGAAAGCAGGTAGGACATGAATGTCACAGTGGATATTTTTGAATTTAATAAACTTTTGGAAAGTCGTCTTACTGGTCTGTTCTCGGCTAGAAAGAAGTACTTCTTTAAACAATATCGTCTCGAATACCGCAAACTCGTAAAAGACTTTCTCAAAACTTCATGGTTTTCTAAATGGCTAAATAGTGTTGACCATAGTCATCTCGGGCTTTGGTTACGGACGAATGCAAGAATCAAAACTTATAACACCCAAACATATAAAGACTTTTCGAAATCTATTGATAATGTGTTTGATGCGTGGGAGGCAATTCTCGTGTCTACAAAGCACGTCACTAAATGTAATTATAACAGTACAAAGGTTGAATTACCCGTTGTTTCAATAAAAATCGGTAATGTTGTTTTGGAATTGTAAAAGGAAGAAACAACGAAATGATGGTGATTACGAAGAAGAACTTTCAGATAGTTCAAAAGGAATTATCAACAAGTCAAAAAAGCAAATAGAAAAAGCTCTTAGTCGGGTTTTTTACTGAAAGGAACAAAGAAATGGACAGAAAAGTGTACGATGATGGAAATTCATTTGATATCAAAAATATGGCTGATATCAAAAATGTGGTGAAGAAACTGGGTATTTTATCAGGAGGTGTTTTATCAGTTGCCTTTATTGTTATCCTCGTCTTCCGCTTGCTTTGGGTAACAGGAGTCGAAAAACATGAATTCGCCTATACGTTTGACAGACTTGACGGAAGCATTTCAGAAATTACAAATTCGGGATGGATTATTAGAACTCCTATTCGATATAAGGTTTATACTGTTGACTGTCGCCCGATTCAGATTACAATTAGTGCGAATCAACGAGTTCTCAATGCCAAACTTGTTAGATTCAATCCTAGAGGTCTGAAGGAATTTATTGAATGGCATGGAGCAGGTGCTGGGAGTGGGATCAATTCCCCACTTAACGAAATCCTAAAGTGCTATGCGTTCGATACAGTTAATGGAGCCGATTGTCCATTTCTTGAAGTTTTGCAAGACATTTCTCCTAATCAAGGGATGATTAAAACAAATGAAGGGAAATAAAACCTGAGCAGAGGTGGCGAATTATTGTAAAGGCATCAGAAATTGAACAGGAATAACAGGAAAGGCAATGAACAAAAAATGAGCGCCCAGAACACAACGCAAATCACGAATGAAGGTTGCCTCAGTCGCTTGGCTAGTCCCTGCTGCGGATCTTCAATGAGGCATATGCACGATTGTGCTTACGGACTCGAAGGGGCTCATATCAGCGGTAGCGAACGGCTCGAATGCTCGAAGTGCGGAAAACGCTTTGGGAAACGAGAGTCAGCCGAGCTAGGGTTTAAGTTTTTTGTGGACTAACAGTACGGTTTATCGTTTTCATTGGTGCAGCGATTGGCGACTGTCGCTATACCTCTTGAAAAAAGGAAAATTAAATTACATCTTTTGCCGTACTTTGATTGGGAACTTGTTTCACAGTATAAAGATTCGGCGCGTGGAAGAAGTGTAATAGAAGTTCCTGCTAGTTTTAAGTTATGGTTAAGATTTTTGTGTTTTTCTGGTGTTTAGAATTTTGAACAAAAGGAACAGTCATGAACTATTATGGATTTGATATCAACGGCGTTTATCAAGATAACAGAGATGGGACAGAGTATTTCGGAAGCGTTTTAGAAGACACGAATCCTTGTCTCGGTTATGTTCTATTTCTTGGTTTCTGGAAATTTGAAATCAAAACGGTTTTAGGTAAAGCAAAGGAAGAAGGTAAGTTTGGAAGGGTAGATACGACAATAACTGAAAAAAGCATGTCAATATTTCAGTATTTCTTTAGAATTCTTCCTTATGTGTTAATGATTGGTTTGATATATATGCAATGTTTCAATTATCTTAGAAGTTATGAAGTCGGTTTGGCCAAAAATCTTGTTACTAAAAACGTTTGGTTGCAAGATGGAAAAGGTTTCCATTTTACAAATCCATTTGTCTTTGTGGCAAGGCTGGATACACGTCCTACGAGAGTCGGCGTCCATTCGAGTTCTAAGACTGCAAATCAGAAACTTGTTCAATTCCAACCAGAGCATTGGGAATCATTCGTCAAAATAGAAGGTTGGCGGTACTATTGGTGGGACAACAGATTGTCCTTTAATATCGGCTATCCTGATGAATATCGTGGCTGGCGTGATGTTTGTCGTGGATATGCTTACAGCACAAAGAAGTATCCGTTCTTTAAAATAATTGAAGAGTATTGACAGGATAGAACGTTTTTGATATTGTATCTGCGTTTAAGGGAATACTCGTTAAACCCTTTATTGAAAAGGACGGTATGAATAATAAAATAGACTTTTCGAAAGCGCTTCCAATTGGGACAGTTCTTTCGATTGATTCTTATAAAGGATATTGGAAAATCATAGGAGTTCCTTTTGAGAATATTCGCCGATGGGTTTCTTACCCTGTAAAAAAGTGTTCTAAAACTGGAAAAGAATTTCGAGAAACAAATGGATTTTCTTTTGATGCCATTCACAGGAACTTGGAAAACGGAACTACGAAAATCATTACATCTGTTGGTGTCGGAACAAAAGCAGATATCGATAACGGAATTCTAGAAGGTAAAAAGAAGCGCAGGATTCAATACCTTAAGGCACGTATTGAGAATATGCAAAAGGAGCTTGCTTCTCTTGAAAACCAAACCACCTAAGTGGGAATGTTGAGTCGTTAAATGGCACATACAAGAAAAGATAGTTATGTCAAATGCAATGACAGATGGGATCATCTCCGTCCAGAGAATAAGAGATTCGTATGCCGTAGGGAACGGAACGAAGCCAAGCGCATGATTCGTGATGAAATTGAATGTCCGGATGATGTCGCAAATAAAGGTCTTGGCCTTACTAAGGCCGTGTCTACAATGCGCAAGCTTATTTCCGAGAAGGGTAAATCTGTCATTCCTGAGGGTTGTTATTGCTATGATGAGAATGGCTGTTGCCCGTATTGGGATAGCGCTACAAATCTAGAGAAACAGAGTAATGGTTTTTGTTGGCTATTGGGAAAAGGCGACTGGATGCAGCCAGAAGAAGGCGGGACATTCCTCCTTTGGGATCAATGTAAAGAATGTGGGCAAAACGAAAGTGATGAAAATTATGAATAATGGAAATTTACGGTTCGAAGGGACCTTTACGGGTTCTGAAACCGTTTTGACAAAAGATGGTACTTGGAAGACCGCATGTGACTTGAAGCCGGGAGACGAATTGTGTATAGGCGGAACAATCGTAAAAGTTTTAGGGAAAGAAGATGTCAAGGATGTTGGTGACAGAGATGTGGTTCCAGACAAGACGTCTCTGTTTCAAAAGGAAGGCCTAAATATGGAGACAGGATATACCGATGCAGAAATTTTCACAGAAGTCTTTAACGCTGAAATGAGTCCGTTTTGTCTGATGTCTGAAGCCGCGAAGAAAGTCATGCTTCAATATTCCAAATACGCAGAATTGTATAATATAGATTTTCATACTTGGACATGTGTCCATATCCCTTATGACCTATGGAATGAAGAAGCTTATCGATTGCCTTTAAAAGTTCTTTCTTCTATTGTTGATGGTTATCAGGTTCAGAAAATCAGTGGGAAACCTTTTAAATCAGGGAACAAAATCGGGACAATCAAGAATATTGTTATAAATGAACAGAATCCATATAAGAGTCTTGCATATACATTTGAAGAAGATGATTCTTGCGTGAATATCAGAATGTGTGAAATTGTTAAACAAGAACATCATCCATACTGTAACCAGTAAGCAAATGTAAGCAATGTAAAGACCTTTATGAACGCTATTGGAATAAAAGTCCTGAAGAAATAGTGGAAGACATTGAATCTGGAAATTATCAAGGAGTAACACGGGACCCGAGCGGTAGTCCTCCTCTCGGGTGCTTGGTTAGCGGAGTTTTTTATGAAACAACTTTGGATGATAAACCCGTTAGATGAGTGGTCAATCATTGGGATGAACCACTACCACATGGCTGGAGAGAAACGGCTGTTTGTGGCAATGACTAAAGGCGAAAAGTGCATCGTTGAAGAGTGAAAAGACGATGAATATCTTTGGGACAGACTGTGGATTAAGGCAACGGAAAGGGAAAAATGAGAAAGATGAATTATGAAGACGTTGAACTGTAAGTCCTATTCCATTCAAAAAAAAGACGGAAACAAAGAATTGCCATATATCGGTAAAATTTTAGATTGGATGTGCGCTGAAGGTAAACTTTAAAAGGGTGAACTTATTATTAAGGCTTGTTGGTAATTAATATTCTTATTTGATATTATTCCTACGTTTTAGGAGGTAACGCATATGTTTACTGAACTAAAAAGGATAGCAAAGCTTCTTGTCGCCACTGACGGGAAAGATATTAATGGAATGATTATCGACTTCTTCATGAAGAATGAGAAGGTTGATGACAATGACATCCACGCTCTTGCAGAAAAACTAGGATTGGACCCACATGAATTTGAAGGTAGGATATATGGCATTCTGTCTGGTTTCCTTCATCAGGGGAAAAGCAAAGGAAAGAATTTCAGCACAGATATACCAGACAAAGCCTTGTATGACAAGGCAGTTGAAATTGAAATGGAACACACGATAATTCCCGCTCTTGCCAAAAAGATCGTAATGGATCATGTCGCGGAATCTGGATGGGGATATTATACCGCATTAATAGATATGGAAAAGAAGTTAAAGGGATAGCTTTTTTGATATGACTGTTCAAAGGCATGCATATAAGGAATATCTGCACGGGAAGTAAGCACAAACATAATTTCAGAAGAATGATAAAATCTCTGCTAGTTCAATCTTTCGGAGGGAAATGTTGTTGTTGTGGATATGAAAAAAGTTTGTGTAGTTTAACGTTCCATCATCTTCAACCAGAAGAAAAAGAATTTACTATCGGGAAAATCAGATTGACAGAAGAAGATATGGAAAAACTTATATCTGAAGCCAAAAAATGCGTGATGGTGTGCAACAACTGTCACGCTGAAATAGAATCTGGAATTACGAAAGTCCCGGAAGATTGCATTTGTTTTAATGAAAAGAAATTTCGGAAATCACTGAAGGAAATTTTGAAAGATGTTCTTTGATTTTCGAAGACTCCTTGACAATTTCATAAGCTTTTGATACTTTTATGAAAAAGGAAGAAACTATGGAATTATCTCTTCGCGTTGTCGGAGTACAGCTTATCGGCGGTAGCTATGAATATAAAACAGGATTTAGACGGCCTGGATGCAATATCGCTATTCTTTCAGACGGCACAAAAATATGTGTCGCGGAAGAAGGAACCGAAGGAATTACCGGTTTATTGGATTATATTGACAAAAACACAAAAAAGAATGTTGACACATCTGTCTTTAGAAAGCGTATTGAAGAGTGGGTAAAGACTGGTAAACTACCAGAAGAAAAGGAAGTAATGAATTGAAAACTAAAACAGAAGCAATTTGGCCTATTCTTGGATGTCTTGCTAAGGCGCAGGAATTTCTAAAGACGCAAGAAGAATATACTTGTGAAGGCAATTTACAAGAAGAATTCTTAAAGGTTTTTTGGAGATGGAAGGATGATTTGGAGAAAGTTCCTGTCGAGTCAAGAGCAGACTTTAGCGTAGATCCGATTAACGCATGGTTGAAAGAAAGAGGTTTTGATATCAGACTCGACCCTGTTTGTTCTCCGGAATTCGCCGTTGCATCGATCCTAGATGCTTTGTTAGAGTGGAAAGAAGAAGGAAGTTCTTGTAAGGTTAAGGATTTCACAGGCAAGCTGTATGACGGTGTTCGAATGGATTCCGAATATCAGATCCTTTATAGCCCAGAAGTCGGAAAATATCTACAGGTCTACACTAAAACCGGGGAAGAAGTAAACATGGCTGTTTGTGATCCGGCTGGCCGTTTGGACAATTTCGGACTTACACGTCTAGCGATGGAAATCAATGACACAACGATCCCTGATTCATTTTTTCCATCTAGAATCAGCTTCCCGATGATTGACTGTGATGAAAAACCAGACATTTCATTCCTCAAGGGATTAAGCATTAAAGGATTCCGAATCGGAGAAGCATTACAGCAAACACGTTTTAGAATGAATGAAAAGGGTGCCAGGGCGGAAAGTGCTGTGGCAATGGGATTTCGCTGTTTATATATGATTCAGCCTACAAGTTTTGATATTGACAGTCCTTTTCTTCTTTGGATTAATTCTCCGAAAACAAGATATCCGATTTTCGCAGGATATTTTACGACAGAAACATGGAAAAGACCGAAAGACCTGAAATGAATAACGAAGAGTTTATTGAATATGCATTAAAGAAGCATGAAGAACTTCTTTCCTTGATCCCGCCAGAGCCTAATGCCGGTAGACATGGATACCTGTGTACGTGTATTCTGTGTCGAAGGGATCGGAATAAAGATGAAGCTTTTCAAAACTGGCTTTTGGGGAGAAGGGATGTTGAAATCTTTAAAGCGAATATCGTAGGACTTCAGATGATGCTTAAAGAAAATGCTTCCCAAGAAGAAATTGAAGAAAAAAAGAAAATTATTAGACGCTGGCTTGACTTATAAGAGAACAAGTGATACCCTTCTGTCAAATCGGAAGGACTTCGGGTATGTTTTTGAATAAAGTTGATAGAATCGCAGTTTTAATTGATGGAGAAAACAGTCAGGCAAGACATCTTCAATCAGTGATGGAATCGGCAAAACGGCTTGGAGACATCACGGTAAAACGGCTGTATGCTGACTTTACTACCCCGGCCACCGCAGGGTGGAAACAAGCATGTATTGAAAACGATTTAGAAATCAGGCATCAATTTGCCCTTGTCAAAGGAAAGAACACCATTGATATTGAAATTGTCATGGACGCGATGGAAATCATGTACAGCCGTAGCGCAGAGGCCGTTTGTATCGTCAGTTCTGATAGTGATTTCAGAGGGCTTACTCTCAGACTTAAAAAGTCCGGGATTAAAGTCTATGGATTCGGAAACGCCACGACGGTCTCTTATTTCCGTCAAGCCTGTGATAAATTCTTTTTCCTCGGAGAAAAGAAGAACATCGAAACTGTCATTCCTGAAATCAAGAAATTGATTGATTCTTCAAAACCGGATGACAGTGGATATATCTATCTTCCGACTTTTGGAACCTCGTTGAAAGCGGCTTTACCAGACTTCAATTTCAAGGATTACGGTTTCAAGACGATGAAGGCGTTTTTTGAAAGTCGTCCGGAGATGTTTGAAATTCAAGTAAGAAACGCAGGTGTTTTTGAGAAGCATTTTGTCAGGAATAAGCCTATTGAAAAGAAAATTGTGTGTGAAGAAGCAGGGTATGAACGGGATATCATGGCTTGATCAAGGCTTGATTATGGCTTGATCACAATGGAAGTAAGCAAATAAATGAAAGAAATCAGTTTCAATGTATGCCGTGCCAGATATTTAAACAAAGAACTCAACCTCAATAGGGAAGAAAGCGTTGTATCGAAATCCTAAATACTTATGGCAGGTGTAATACGAACTATACCGATCTAAGGAATTTCGGAGAACTTTGGGGGAATCAAGTAAAGCGGCCTTGTTTTGAAGGAGAAGGCCTTTGGCTGACTAGAGACCATTTTTCTACTGAACTAATTCCCGTCTGGTTAAATAACTAAAGTATCCCTATTGACTTCTGTAAGCCTTTGTGCTATATTGTCTTCATTCAAAAGACCCCAAGAGGGTCTTGATAACCTAAAAAGGAAGAAGACTATGGAAACGATTGAAGAAGTTCTCGGTAAGGCGGATGTTGTTCGAGATGTTAAGGCCCGCAGGGTTCTGAATGTCAGCGACAAAGACAGTGGCATCACCTTGGAAGAGATTGAAAAAAAGGGTGTCACGATTGAACGTCTTCTCGGTCTGGATGTCCCGGTATTCACCTATGGCGGTCAAGTCACCATTCACGGCAGGTTTAATGATGATATCAGTTCCGATCTTCGCGTCGCCGGTTATAAATCAGTCTTTAAGAACGGCAACGGAAGTCTCGGAGTCCGTTATGTCGCCGTTGACGGCGAAAAGAAACGCAGGCTTGAAGACATTTGCAGTCTCGGTGGGTGGTGGCGGATTACGATAGACAGCAAGGGTTGTCAGGCATACCGTTC
>JALOCC010000006.1 GCA_023227945.1 Candidatus Omnitrophota bacterium | reverse complement strand
GCCTTTTAGTGATTTCAAAACCAGGCTAAAGGTATTGTTAAGATTGCTTTTATTTATAAAAACCGGCACTTTTTTAAACGGGACATGGCGAGTAAATAAAACTGTTTTAAGCTTTGCGGAAACCATCATCATTTCTATCCTACACTTAAAATAATCAGCCAGATATTCGCTATGGCCGATAAAATCGGACAAATTCAACTGCACTGCCTCTTTTGACAGCGGAGCAGTCACGAGCCGATTTATACCGTATTCGCTCATAATTTGCAGAGCCTTTTTAAGATACTTGATGCTAGCGTAGCCCGAAAGCTTTGAAATATGCCCGGGTTTTAGCTTATCTATACCGGGTGTATTTAAATCAATCAAAGTTATTCGCTTATTTATTTTTTTATAAATATCAAAGCGGTTTAATATTTTTTTATCGCCGGCAACAAAAAATTCCGCCCCACAATTTTCTAAATTTTCGATTGCTTTTAATGTAATATACGGTCCGCAGCCAGCGGGATCCCCTATGGTAACTATGATTTTTTCTTTAGACATAAAATAGGCTGGATTAAAGATAAGTTTTTATAACTGCGCCTTCCTTAAGCTGCTTCACCCATTCCTCAAACCTCTGGCGGAATTTATTATTCCAGATAATACTACGCACAATTTCCTGAGCCTCCTCGATGGTAAGTTGTTTCGGCGGGATAATCTTTTCTAAATACACTAAATAATTGACATTATCTATATTTTTTATGACATGCTCGCCTGGTTTTAATTTTAGAAGAGCTTGAGCAATTTCTTCTTTAAGCTCACTTATCTTAGTTTCAAGCTTTATAATCTCATCTGGGTATTCTCCTTCCGCCTCGAGTATGCCTTTTTCTTTTATAGTTTGAGCAATTTTAACGATTTTGTTTTTATCTTTACTTTGAGCTATCCAGATAGAGTAGTTCTCAGGAGAAAGCATTTCATTTTTATGCTCTTCGTAATACCTGTTTATTTCCTGGGGAGAAACAGAAACATAACTGCCCACATAAATATCTATCACTTGGCGCATTAAAAATTGCCCTAATATTCTTTCTTTAAGAACAGTCACGGTAAGGCCACGCTCGATAAGAGAGTTTTCGAAATCTTCCCGCGAAGGATATGATTCAATTATCTTATTAAGCTGGCCTGTCACGAGGTGCGGATAAACTTCTAAATTCTTCTTCTTGGCTTCATCTAATATCAACTTATCCTCAATCAATTTTGTTAAAGCCTCTTTTTTACCTTTTGTTTCATCCTGGTTAATACCAGGCCCGCCCGGCACTTTATAGGTTAGCACTTTATAGTAGTCATCCAAATCTTTTGCGGTAATTACCTGGCTGTTAACCTTTGCCACAATCTTTGTGATTTCTTCGCTATGGGCCCCAAGAGTGAGCCCTAAAAATATAATTGCAAAAAATATTTTTTTCATTGTTTCTCTCCCACGATGATACGTTTAGCGTCTGCCGGTTACGCGGCTCGTTTCGTCAATCGTCAAACGTTTTACGTACAACGCAACCGATACGAGTTGCGCAACCGCAACCGATTAACGCAACCATTATATCTAGCCAACTTCAATCCTGAAAGCGTCTTTTAGATATTCTATCTCTTTCTTTAAAATACGGCAATATAAATCAAAACCGACCATCCAGACAAACCCGTGCTGTTGTCTGCCTAAAATGTTCCCCGCTCCGCGCAGTTCTAAATCACTCATGGCTACTTCAAAGCCCGCGCCAAGATGAGAATACTGCTCAATCATTAGAAGCCTTTGCCTGCTTTCGCTGGATATCGAACTAAGATTCGGTACCAGCAAATACGCAAAAGCCTGAACATTAAACCTGCCTACACGGCCGCGCAGTTGATGTAAATCCGCAAGGCCGAAAGTATGCGCATCGCTTATGATTATAGTATTTGCCGAGGGTATATCTATTCCTGACTCAACTATTGCGGTTGAAAGAAGGCAGTCAATCTTTTTTTCGATAAAATCAAACATCACGTTCTCAATTTCTCCTGCTGACAAGCGGCCGTGGATAACCGACATTTTTATTTCTTTGGGTAATATATTTCTCAATATTTTTTCCCACTTTGGTATAGTTTCTATGCGATTGTGGATAAAAAATACCTGCCCGCCCCTTGCTATTTCATGCACTATAGCATCTTTTAACGCTTTCGGATTGTATTGGATAACTTTTGTCTTAACCGCAAGCCTGTCCTTGGGCGGAGTTTTTATTAAAGAAATATTTCTAATCCCGATAAGGCTCATGTATAAAGTACGCGGTATAGGGGTAGCCGTAAGAGTCAAAACATCAATGCCTATTTTAAGTTTTTTTATTTTTTCTTTATGCTCAACGCCAAACCTGTGTTCTTCGTCAATAACCAATAGCCCCAAGTCGTTAAAACCCACGTCATCTGAGGTAAGGCGGTGAGTCCCAACTATAATATCGATTTTGCCAGCGCGTAATTCTTTGATTATTTTCTCTTGTTCCGCAGGCGTACGAAATCGGCTAAGCATTTCTACTTTTACTGGAAAATCTTTTAGCCTACCGGAAAGATTTTTATAGTGTTGATAAGCAAGAATCGTTGTCGGGACCAAGAATGCGACTTGCTTATTATCCATAACCGCCTTAAAAACCGCACGCATAGCAACTTCTGTCTTACCATAACCTACGTCTCCGCAAATTAATCTATCCATACACGCAGGAGATTGCATATCCTGTTTAGTTTCAACTACTGCCTTAGCCTGGTCTTCAGTTTCCTCGTAAGGAAAAGTTTTTTCAAATTGGCTCTGCCAGGGAACGTCACCTGAAAATTTAAACCCGCCTATAAGTTTTCTCTGCGCCTCCATACGCATAAGTGTAAGCGCAAATTCTTTTATCCCGCGCTCAACCCGCATTTTAGTGCGCACCCACTCTTGCGAACCTAAACGGGATAACTTAGGCGTTCTAATTGAAAAACTTGTATATTTCTGGATTAAATGAGCATCTTCTTTTGAAACATATAATTTATCGTTATTATCGTATACTATCTCAAAATAATAATCCTCTTTTTCCTTCAGTTTCAGTTTTTTTATGCCGACAAATTTCCCGATTCCGTATCTGGTATGCACTACAAAATCGCCTCTTTTAAGGCGTAAAACCGCTTCGAGAGGAAAGTCTTCACTTGTATATTTTTTTACTTTTTTAAAATGGGGTATTACGATGAGGAAATCGTAATCGATGATTTTTTTATTGAGGGTTTTATCAAAACTGTATATTTTTCTAACAACATCAAATTCCCATTCAAGCCGCAAAGGAAAAGTGAAATTGACGGGAAAAATTTCAAGAGTATCGCCGCGCAGAGAAAAATCTCCTTCCTCGAGCACACTATCAACCCTGCGATATCCAAGAGTTGTAAGTTCGCAACTGGTAGCTTCAAGGGAAAGCTCTTTATTTGTGTATATTTTGAGGGTGTCGAACATGGCCTTAGGGGAAGATTGGAAAGGTACCAATCGGTTATGTATATCGTCTATCGGCTGTCTGCCCGCCTTCGGCGGGCGAGCTCGTTTCGTCATTCGTCAAACGTTTTACGTACAACGCAACCGAATGACGCAACCTTGGAAAGTTTAACTTGATTAAGCCTTAGCTCCTCGAAAAACAAGAACCAGGGCGGATGCGATATATATGGTTGAATAAACTCCGGAAATAAAACCAACCAAAAGCACAAAAGAAAAACCTTTCAATGCCTCTCCGCCTAAAAGATACATAGCAAGCGTTACGAAAAATACCGTAAGTGACGTAATTATCGTCCTTGAAAATGTGTTATTCAATGCCTGGTTTAGTATCTGATAGATAGAAGCTTTATGCATGCGCGGAGCTATTTCCCTTATGCGGTCATATATAACTATTGTGTCATTTATGGAATAACCTGCGATAGTTAAAAGCGCCGTAACTATCAAAAGATCAATCTCATATCCGAACATTGCGGCAAATCCAAGAGCGATAAGCACGTCGTGCAAAAGCGCAATAACTCCGGCAAGAGCAAAATCAAAATGTTTAAACCTGATAAACACATAAGCAAGAATTCCCAAAAGCGAAAGCGCAATTGCCCATAACGCCTTAGTTTTAAGCAATGCTCCTACAGTTGGCCCTACTTTATCTACTCTTAATCTTTCTACTTCTTTATAATTTTTCTTTAGAACTTCCTCTACTTTATCGGCAACATCTTCCTTGCTCTTTATGTTTATTCCGCCTTTTACATCTTTAAAATCCTGAATAGTTAAGCCGGGTAGGCCTGCATCCTTTAATATCTTTCTCACATCTTCAATGGCAGGCGCAGGAGTTAATTTGTATTCCAAAACCTGCCCGCCTTTAAAATCTATACTGTATACTGCTTCACCCTTTGAAAAGAATCCGTACATACTGATAACTATTAAGATAGCCGATAACGCAATACAAACATAACGTGGTTTTAAAAAATCTATCTTTGAAGCCGGGAAAAATTGAAGCATCGACATTTTCTTCAAGCCACCCTTAAGCATTGTTGCGAATATGGTTTTACCTACAAAAATTGCCGTAAACATACTTATAAGAATACCCAAAATAAGTGTTGTAGCAAAGCCTCGGATAGGGCCTGTACCAAATATAAAAAGAAAACCTGCTGCTATTATTGTAGTAAGATTTGAATCAAATATAGTTAAAAATGTCCTGTCAAAACTATTCTTTACAGCTGCGCCTAACGGTTTATTCGCAGACAATTCATCGCGTATTCTTTCAAATATCAAAACATTAGCATCAACTGCCATACCCAAAGCTAGGATCATACCGGCGATACCCGGCAACGTAAGGGTTGCTTTTAATATATTTAACGCTGCCAGGGTAAACAATATATTGAAAACAAGGCACACATCTGCGACAACGCCGCCGACGAAATAATAGACGAGCATGAAAATAAAAACTAAAGCCGCACCAAGAAGACAAGCATTTATTCCTTTTGTTATGGAATCAGAGCCCAAAAGAGGCCCAACTGTTCGTTCTTCCTCAACCACCAAGGGTATCGGAAGAGCTCCGGAATTTAACACCGAAACGATCGTACGGGCTTTATCAAGAGTAAAATCGCCCGTAATCTCAGCTTGCCCGCTTAATATTGGCTCGCGGATGGCCGGCGCGCTCATAATTTTTCCATCAAGGATAATTGCCAATTGTTTTCCGACATTTTCTTCGGTTACTTTGGCAAATTTCTTTGCGCCCTCTGCGGTAAATTGAAGTCTTACGTTAGGCGTACCATATTGATCGAAACCAACAGAGCTTTGGGATAAATCAGCTCCGGCGAGCGAAGCATCCTTACGAATAAGAATTGCCCCTTTGTAGTCTTTTAATTCGTACCCTGCCGGAACATTTCCTTTAACCGCCGCTTCAAACTTTTCTTTATCATCCACGACAAGATTGAATTCAAGCTTTCCTACTTCTCTTAATTTATTGATTATTTCTCTATCTACTGCACCAGGGAGCTGAACCAGAATGGAATTGTCTCCTTGAATTTGTATGGAAGTTTCTTTAACACCGAAAGAGTCGATTCTGGTTCTGACTTTTTCAATTGCTCCGCTTATCGCATCAGAAACCTGAGCTTTAGGGATGGAAGAGATATCGGCACGAAGCAATACGTACATTCCACCTCTTAAATCTAACCCTAAGTTTATTTTTTTATCCAAAGGATAAATCGCCAATGCACTGAATATAACAAGCGCGCCGATTATAACGTATCTTATTTTTAAATCAGCATTTCTAATCATTCTTTTTGCCTCGCTTTTACTATATAAGAAATTGCGCTTTTATCTATTTCTATCTTAACATTATCATCAACCCTTAAAACAAAAGTTTTTTCTTTTACGTTTATGATTGTGCCGTGCATGCCGCCTAAGGTAACTACTTCGTCATTTTTATTTAAATTGTTAATCATCTCCTGATGTTTCTTCTGCTGTTTCTGCTGGGGCCGGATTAGCATAAAATAGAAAATTCCGAATATAACTACGAGAAATAATATATTAGCCATACCTGCGCCTGGATTTGGTTGCATTTTAACTCCTTAATGAGCCCCGACGTAACGGCGGGGCGAATTAACCCCGAAGTGCTTCGGTTAAATTTCACGGCCTGTGGCCAGGAAATTTAACCGATATACAGGCACGAGGGGTAGGTTTAGAAGTGTCTTTTCGCGGATATCTACGTTCCGCGGGAATTCGCTTCTACTATTTATTTTCCTTTTTATATCTCTTGTATAACGAGGCTACTGTTTCCGTGGGTATTGCGCCTTTTTTTATCCACTTATCGTATTTTTCGATATCTATTTTCAGAAGCTTTCTGGAAGGATCGTAATGGCCGATTTGCTCCAGATATTCCGAATCTCTTGCATTGCGTTTTTCCATCGCAACCATTTTAAAATGATATCTTCCTTTCGCAACCTTACCCGGTTTTCTTAATCTTATTCTAACCATAAACCCTCCTTTAGGGATAAATGTGGATGAACGCGGATATCTACGCCGATAAACGCACAGATAACCATGCGTAAATCCGCGTTACTATCCGCGGAAATCCGCTTCTACTTTCAACTAATCATCGTCGCTTTCCGAGAATATAAATTCAGGAGTTACAACAGGCTTGTATGGAGGGAGTAAAAACGTTGTTACCTCATAAAGCCCAACTGCTGTTCTACCAACAAAGAAAGCAAATCCTTTTAAAGGGCCCCAGAATACACCTGCGATATCGCCTTGTGTCCTATTTACTTTTATCATCTGCCGCGGAATTTCAACCCAACCCAAAGTAGTATTTACAGCTCCACGCGCAACTTTACGTAAAGGATTTTGATCTGATACGCGCTCTCTTAAGACAACCGTACCCTGTGCTTCCTGTGGCATTTGACATGGTTCTTGAGGTTTTGCTTTTTTAATTTTTCCTTTCTTAGGTTGTCTTTTTTTTACTGGCTTCTTTTTAACTTCTTCTTTTTTTACAACCGGTACGGTAACTTCTTCTACCGGTGCAGTAACCTCTTCCACTGCTGGGGCTTCCGTAACTGGCTGGCTGACAGTAATTGGAGCAGCCTGCTGTGGTTGCGCCGCAGCCTCTTTACTTTCAGCTTTCACCTCGGCATAAGAAGATAATAAAAATACTTGAAACAAAATTATAAAAAAACAAATTGTCTTCTTCATTGTCTCCTCCTTTTAAACTAAGCTTTTTGCCAGCCTAACAGCTAACACTTGCGCTTTTGCTTTATTTAACGTTTCCTTATATTCTTTTTCAGGCTTTGAATCCATAACTATACCGGCTCCAGCCTGAATATAGGCTTTCCTGTTCTTGAATATTATAGTCCTTATTATTATACACGTATCTAAGCTATTTGTGAAGGAAAAATATCCAACGCTTCCTGCATATATTCCCCGCGCACGGCCTTCAAGCTCATTTATTATCTGCATAGCCCTTACCTTCGGCGCTCCGCTTACTGTCCCTGCCGGAAAACAGCTGATGAATGCAGAAAATATATCTTTCCCTTTTTTAAGCTGTGCCCTTGTCTCGCTTACTATGTGCATCACGTGAGAGAAATGTTCAATGGTCATAAATACCGGAACGGTAACGCTGGCGCTTTCGGCGACTCTGCCTAAATCATTTCGTGCCAAGTCAACAAGCATTATATGCTCCGCGCGTTCCTTGGGATCATCCAGTAATGACTTCTCAAACTTCTTTTCTTCAAGTTCATCTTTCCCCCTCGGACGGGTTCCGGCAATTGGCCGTGTCGTTAAAATGCCTTTTTCGCAGCGCAAAAGCATTTCCGGGCTTGATCCGGCAATTTTTAAATCCTTGAAGTTTAAATAAAACATATAGGGCGACGGATTAAGTATTCTCAAATAGCGGTATACGTTGAAAGGGTCGCCGGAAAAATCTACTGAAAATCTTTGCGAAAGAACCGTTTGTATTATTTCTCCCTCTCTTATGTATTTTTTTGCTTTCTCAACTATCGATACAAAATCTTTCTTGCTTAAATTTGATTTAAGATTAGCCTTTGCCGCGCCGGACATTGTTAATGTTTTTAGCCTTGCCGGATTTTGCAATTTTTTAAATATTCCTTCGATAACTTTTACCTCTTTAGCATATAAGCTTCTAAGGTTTTGCTTTGTGTTTATCTTCACAAAAGAAAGGATTTCGATTTGCTTTTTAAGATGGTCAAAAATTATCAGAAATTTCGGAAGGATGAGATAAGTATCGGGAGTATTTAGCGAATCTTTTTTCCTGCCGCCTATCGGTTCATAAAACCTTACAAGGTCATAACCAAGGTAGCCGACAAATCCCCCAAAGAAACGTAAATTTTCTTTAGGTGCCACTTTAAACTCACGCATTAATTTTCTAAGTTCAAAGAGCGGGTTTTTTTCGGTTTCAAAAGTTGTTTCTTTCTGATTTTTTATGCTGATTGCTTTGCTTCTACTTTTAAATACCCCTATGGGCATAAAACCCATAAAAGAAAAACGGCTAATCTTCTCTTCTCCTTCAACTGACTCAAGAAGAAAACTTTCTTCCTTGAATTGCTTTGAAAGATTATGATAGATAGAAACCGGGGTAAGCGAATCAGAATAGAATTTATGCGATAGAACAATCAGATTATTCTTTTTCGCTAATTTAACAAAATCTTTCGGAGACGGATGTATTTGCATATCTAGTCACCGTGTTGTAACACGTATCCTCGCCACCATATAAAAACATTTAGGCGAGTCCACTTGGAGTGGACGTAACAGGTAACGGGTAACAGGTTCTGGGGCGACCTCATCACGTGTTACGTGCTACCTGTGACGTGTTACAAGTATCTAAATCATTTTCCTATAGAAGCAACTCCACTCTCCAGTATGACAAGCTGCTCCAATTTGCTGAACTTTAATCAGCAAGGCATCCTTATCGCAATCGTAATAAATTGATTTTATTTTTTGAACATGGCCGCTGGTTTCGCCCTTCCTCCATAACATTTTGCGCGACCGTGAATAAAAGCATGTGCGTTTTTCACGAAGGGTAATTTTTAGCGACTCTTTATTCATGTAAGCAACCATCAATACATCACCGTTTTTATAATCCTGGATGATCGCCGGGATCAACCCCTTCTCATCAAACTTCAACTGTGATATTTTATTTATTCCGGTCTTTGGCCTTTGGCCTTCTTGCCCTGAGCGTAATCGAAGGGTTGCCTTTGGTCTGTTCATATCCTCACCTCAATTCCTTTTTTCTTAAGATATTGTTTTATATTTTTTATTTTAATTTCTCTATAATGGAATATCGATGCTGCCAATGCTGCTGTTGCAGCGGTTTTAACAAACACCTCATAAAAATCTTCTATTTTTCCGGCTCCGCCTGAAGCAATTACAGGTATCTTTACGGCCGCAGATATTGCTTTGGTTAATTCTACATCATAACCGTCTTTTGTTCCATCATAATCCATACTGGTCAGAAGTATTTCTCCTGCCCCAAGCTTCTCAGCTTCCTTCGCCCAGCTAACCGCATCAAGCCCTGTAGCCGTCCTTCCGCCGTTTATGTAAACCTCCCACTTTTTAATCGACAGTCGATAGTCCATAGTCGATAGTTTTTTATTTTTGCTATGGACTGCGGCCCCCTTCGGGGAGGCTTCGCTTCGCTTCGCACACTGTGGACTGTGGACTGCTTTTGCATCAATCGCAACCACTATGCACTGGGCCCCAAAAATATTGCTTGCTTCAGTGATAAGCTTTGGGTTCTTAACGGCTATGGTATTTATGGAAACTTTGTCGGCTCCGGCTAAAAGGAGTTCTCGTATATCTGCGGCACTGCTTATGCCGCCGCCCACGGTAAAAGGCATAAAAACGCATTCGGCAACTTTTTTCACCAAATCAAGCGTAGTCTTTCTTTTTTCATAGCTTGCGGTAATATCAAGAAAAACAAGTTCATCAGCGCCTTCTTTTTCATAAAATAAAGCGTTTTCTATGGGGTCTCCTGCATCCCTTAGATTTACAAAATGCACGCCCTTTACTACTCTGCCTTTATTAATATCAAGACAGGGAATAATTCTCTTGGCCAACATAGGCTTCACCCCGTTAGAGAATTACGCAATCACCTCACCGATAAATCATTATTTTTAGCTTTATTGAGGCATTTATTAATTTCTCTAACGGGGTAGATTATACCATACTCATTAAAAAATCAACGAAAATTAACATAAACGCAAATTATCGCGGATCCAACGCGAATGGCCGCGAATAGATTTATTCGCATAAATTCGCGTTTATACCTTAATGAAACCATCAAAACCTATTCGCGATTGTTCGCGTTGCATGAAAACGTTTACAAAAACCTTGCTGTTTTTGTGGTTTTTTGGCATATGTTTATGGTATTATTAAAATTGGGTTGGCTAAGCCGGCTCATCGGAGGTGTAAAATGAGAAAATCCGTGGTCATAATTATAGCGTGCGCATTGATTCTTGCATATTTACCTACTAGTTTTGCCCAGTATGACGAATATATAGGAAAAGAAGTGGAGCTTAAAAGCTTCGCGGGAAAGATTCCTGTATATACAGGTAAAAGCAAACGTTCTTTCAACAGCTTAACCGGAAACCTCATGGGCTCTGAAAAGCAAAATTACCTGACGAAAATGTTAGGCCATGTTGCATTTGAGGTAGAAAACGGAACAAAAGCGCGTATTTTGGAAGCCAATTTTTGGGAAAAAACAGCAAAAATAGAGATAACTTCCGGCGGATATTCCGGCTGGACCGGCTGGGTATTGATAAATCACGCAATCGGGTACTAAAAAAGACAGAAACTCCTTTCTGATCCTATTTGGAGCGCCCCGACGTTTGTCGGGGCTGTTTTATTTTATAACTCAAATACCCAGGCATCAAAGCCTATTGTTTGCTGATTTTCGTCTAGTCCTCATTAATAACACAAATCATTTTGCAGAGCCTGCCATAATCATGCAGATTAAAGTGCATTATAAGCCGCGGTAAATCGAGATGCTCTCCTTTTTGAAGTTCTTCATTCATCGCGGTAGAAAGTATTATTTTACCGCTGGTTAAAATATCCTTAAATTCTTTATTTAAAAAATTTAATGTTTTATCTGAAATTTTTCTGTTCAGCCGGATAACGGTTAAGCCGGAAATATACCTTATTGAGTGATATACTTTGTAAAAATTTTCTATATAGTCAATTGCGCGATTGACATCTTTCTCGATAGTAAAAAGATGAAAATCTTCTTTGTTTATAAATCTGCTCTTGGCCAGTTGGTTATTTATAAAACGCTTCCAACTTGCCCAATAGGTTGAGCCTTTCGGTTCAATTAAAACTATCGGCCTGGGTTTTGATTTACCAGTCTGGATTAAGGTAAGTGCCTCAAAGCCTTCATCGTTTGTGCCGAAACCTCCGGGGAAAAGGACTGTGGCATCGGTTTCCTTTATGAAAATAAGTTTCCTGGTAAAAAAATATTTAAAGTTAATGATTTTTTCTTTTTCTTCTAAATACGGGTTTGTTTTTTGTTCAAAAGGAAGCCGGATATTTAGCCCAAAGTCCGTACCTTTCTTTGCGCCTTTATTGCCTGCCTCCATAACTCCCGGGCCGCCGCCGGTAACCAGCATATAACCCTTCTCTGTTATTTTTCTGGCGAACTCTTCAGCCATCTTATATTCGGATGAGTCCTTTTTCGAACGTGCCGAACCAAAAACTACTACCTTCTTAACATTCCTATACGGGGAAAATATTTTAAAAGAATACCGTAATTCCTTAAGCGCATTGTTTACAAGCTTAAGGTCCCCTTTATCGCTTGACTCTTTACCCAGCTTAACAACAGTCGTAAATATTTCACGTAGCAGGTATTCAGTCCCGGGATAAGCAGAAAGCTTAGTGAGTTTATCGATTAAATTATCGACATCTTTTTCCCCAACTATGTACCCTCTTTGCGGTTCTTTCATATGTGTCCTTTTTGTTTTAGAAACCTTCTGGATTTTTAATCTTCCAATATCTTACTATTTTAATACGGGAATTGATTGGGGGCAAATGAAAAATAGGATCTAATCGGGTTTCAATAAGGCTTTTGGCCAAACAACCTAAACAGCAAATAAATCACCGTATAAATTAAATTCTGCATAAAAGTTATGACGGGATTAAGCAGGCCGGTATAAAGTAAAATAATGATTATAAAAAATCCATAGCGTTCAAGGCGCGCCATAATTTGCTGGCCGGAAACAGATAGAAATGCCATAAGTATTTTTGAGCCGTCAAGGGGCGGTATGGGAATTAAATTGAAAGCGCCAAGGATAATATTTACTCTAACCAGAATCGTAAAGATTACCTTAAGCATCGGGTTTGTGTTTATAGCAGGAAACTGCAAAAAGAATATACCAATAGTTGCTATAAGTATATTAGCTAAGCAGCCTGCCAAAGAAACCGCAATTAAGCCTACGCGATAATTTTTCAAACGATAGAAATCAACCGGGACAGGCTTTGCCCAGCCAAATCCAACGAGTAAAAGCATAATCGCTCCCAGAGGATCAATATGGGATACTGGATTAAGCGTTAATCTGCCGGAATTTTTGGCTGTATTATCTCCGAAGAGATGCGCAACCCATCCATGCGCAACCTCATGGGCGATAACCGAATAAAGCAGCAAGACAGCCAATATAAAAAATAACGCCGGGTTACTAAATAAAAGCGATGCTAATCCCATAAAATATCTTTCTCCTTTTTTTTTACGCTGCTAACGCAATTAAACTGGTCCCTTTATTCTTCTACTATTGTAACCTCGATTATGCCTTCTTCTAAATCTGCTATTTGGGAAAATGCTGCCTTGCTTAAATCAATAATCCGGCCCTGATTGTAAAAGTATTTTGAAGGGCCGAAATTGTTATGCCTGACTGCCACGCATTTATTGTTAGCTGTATTACAAACCTTGTAATGCTTGCCAAAATCTTTTTTGCGTAGAGCGCAGATTAAATCATTATCATCGAACCTCTCACCCGTTGCAGTAATCCTGGCGGAATACCAGGAAGCCATCCCTGTCTTAGGATATGGCCCGGCTACAGGAGTATTATCCGCGCACGCAGACAAGAATAACACCGCCAAAATAAGCGATAATTGCTGCCTAACCATTATTTGCCGAGTTGTTTCCTATTTTTTGCTTTTTTTCTTTTTGGAAGCTGGTTTTTTCCTGGCAACGGTCTTTTTCGTTCTAACCGGCTGCAACCGGTTAACGCTTGCTGTATGAATCGGGGTTATTGTTTTTGGACGATTATCGGCATTTGCGCCAAAGGCGTTGCCGCTTTTACGGCGTGAGAAACATTCCTGGCAAAATACAGGCCTGTCACCGCTTGGCCGGAAAGGCACTTCGCATTGTTTTCTGCAATCCGCGCAAATTGCTTTATGCATAACTCTTTCTCTGAAACGCTCATTTTGCCTTTGCGCTTGAGCGTGAGCATTCGCCTGCTGCTGGAAAGGCTTAGGGTGAGAAAAAGGTTTGATTTCCGGCGGCTTGGGCGCCATAGTTTTAGTAATTAATACATCTACCTTTTTGTCCAACAAGGCAAGTTGTTGGTGTATCTTTGCAATAAATCCCAGGATGCCCGCTTCATTCTTTGACTGTTTCTTCATGTTACTCCTAATGAGGCAGCAACTTTTCAAGCGACCTAAGGGAGTGCCGAAAAGTTGCGTAGCCGAATTATCCCGAAGCGCTCTCAAAAAATGTCGAACGAGTACTCTCGTGAGAGATTTTTTGAATATACAGGCGCTTCGGGGCAATGTTTATAAATATTTTCTATCCTCTCCAGTTGTTGCCAGCAAATTGCACTTTCAACGCTTAACACTATAGTCCCTCTACTTCGCAGGTATCGGCAAAATATCTTTATAAATGTCAAATGCTCCGTCTTTCTCCAGATGCAGAAAATGCCCTGCCCCTTTTATGGTTCTAACCTCGCATTGATTAATTTGGGAAGCAAGAAACTCAACATCTTCCGGGTCGATAATCGTATCATTTTCTCCATGAATTAAATAGGTTTTTGCCGTAATCTGCGAAAGCTTAATTAAATCACCAAGCTTTTTTGTCGATACAACGAATAAACCATGCTCATAAAACGCGCGCAAATTCTCTTCACTCATAGCCTGAAACTGCCTGATAATTTTATTCTTAATACTTTCAGGTAGATTTTGCCCGAAACTTTCAATCAATGTATCGGCCATTTTTTGCCGGTCACCGGAATCTATCTGCGAGCCTCTTTTAATTGTTTCAACCATTCTTTCGTTTGCTTTTGTCCCCAGGCTCGCCAGGCACAATTGCTTTACTTCGTTACGATACCGCGAAGCAAATGCCAGTGCAACTATTCCTCCCCATGAAGCAGAGCATATCGTAACGGCCTTGTTAGTGCCTGTAGCTTTTATGACCTCACGCAGAATGTCTACCTGTTCATCCAACGTAACAAAAACCGGGCCTGAAACAACCTTGCCCCTACCTTCATTAGGAAAATCAAAAAGCACTATTCGGTAATGCGGGGCATAGCGTAAAATAACGGTGTGCCACATTGCCATAGATTGCTGCACGCCGTTAAGGCATATAATGTGCGGGCCATCGCTTTCATAAATCCGGTAAGGAATCAGAAATCTTCCCAGGCCGATGGTTCCTTTTACGATTGCTGAACCATGACGCATATATTTAGTAAAATTAGATTTATTAGACATTTTATCTACCCTTTATAAATGCAAAATTATTTCTTCAGAGCCTTAAGATAGGCCTTTCTATCCTGAACTGCTTTTTTAACTCTCATACCGATGCCAAAGCCGCCTAGGCCTTCAGACTCAGCCTTATGCGCCGCGCCAGAAGCAATTTGCGCTGCGTCTTTGGCATTATCCCCGCTAGCGATGAGTTCCGCTACCGCGGCTACTGCATTCTTTAAAGCCCTGCCTTGCACGTCTTCTTTCCACAAATCTAATAAAACAGGTTTTATCTCAACTATGGGTGCGTTTGACAGAATCATTTTTTTTACGGAATTTTCCGTGACTTTCATAAACTCATTCGATACGCCTTCTTTTTTAAGTTCGAGTTTTAACTGTTCGAAGGAACTATCGGCAGGCACACAATACCCCGGGAAACTAACAAACAAAAAAAGCAAAACAAAAATATTAAACGCTGTCTTCATGCTATTAATTACACCTTTCTCTTCGGGGCTTTTTACGCGGGGAATTTATTTGCGTTGCTATTAGCGCAAGCTCCGTCTTTCGTATTTCTATGAGAGCGGCTATTTCAATTATTGTAATACAGTAATGGATTAAGGGCAAATAAAAAATAACTGCAAAGCCAATCAGGCGACTGTTAATATCCAGGTTCTATTTCCGGACGGTATCAGTTTCCATTTTCTTTAAAATCTTATTGGCGATTGCTATCATTGCCTTTATCTCGGCCGTAATAGATTCCAGGCCATTTTCGACATTCCACATATTGGTAAGCATAACATAGGAAGTATCGGTATCCGGATTGTAATACATCAGCGTGAGATACCCTTCGTGCGCTCCGGCATGCCCATAACCGGCACCCACGGCGTATGAAATACCCAGGCCATAACTTGAATCCGGGCTGCCGTCTTTCTTGATACCGGCCTCCATCATATCAATTGTCTCTCTGGTTAAGCCGGCTTCGCCATGGAATAATTTTTTACACCAGGCAATAAGGTCTTTTGAGGTAGTTGCTATATTCCCTTCAGCAACATGCGGGGACATGTTAGATTTAGTAACCTCCTCGCTCTCGCCAGCCATCCAAACATATCCTTTGATAAAAGGTTCGGGTAAAGCCTGGTCAGCGCCGGCGGCAGGAAGGGTGGTATCAAGCAGGCCGTTTGGTACCAATAATTCATCTTTAATAAAATCAGCATACGACTTACCGGAAACTCTTTCAATAATTTTTCCAAGCATAGAATACCCAGTATCGGAATAATGATAAGCTGTTCCGGGTTTAAAAAAAGATAACTGGTTACTGGCATTAACGCCTACTAATTCATCAAAGGTAAAAGTGTGGTTTTTGTCTTTCTCCTCCATATAATCAAGGTAACTTTGCCCGACGTAAGGCTGGTTATGCGAGAATTCATTATCGGGAATATTATTGTTTGTAATATCAAATATGCCTGCCCGATGCATAAGAAGCATTCGAATAGTAATATCATTTTTATAAGGTATATCGTAATCGGGAGTGTCAGGTATATAGGCAACGCCCTTGCCTGGAATATTATCCGTAATCTTATCGTCAATATTAAGCGCGCCTCTTTGATTAAGCAGCATTATTCCTGCAGCAGTGAAGGTTTTAGTTACGCTCGCTATACGAAAATGATGAGCATTAGTAACATTATCACCCATATCTGTTGCTATAAAATAATCACCCTTAGGTGAAAGTATTTGCATGGCAAGCCCGCCAGTAAAATTAGGCTTATCGCTTTTATACGCCTGCCATTCGCTTTTCAAGATCTCTGAAAACTCCGGCTTGATAGAACTAGAAGTAATTTCTGCGCCTGTAACATTAATCAAGAATGATTCTTCTTTTGCCGGCGGAGTATCTTTTTCCCACGGCCGCACGTATTTAAAGGAAATAACTGTCTCTCCTGCCTTAAGCGCTTTTAAAATCCAAATCTGCCTGCCGCCTGCGCCAATGCGATTTGTTTCGTCCGCTACATACTCTGAACTTATTAACTTAAAACTATTTTCATCCAGCGGCTTAGCAAATTGCCACTCGTAGCCGGTAGTAGCGTTAGCTTCAAGAGTAATCGTAAAATTCTGGCCTACTTCTACTTTGATTGTTTTATCCTGCGTTAAATTTTCGGCAAGACACAACGGAATTGAACAGATAAAGATTAAAGCGAAAAAAATGATTTTTTTCATAGCGAATGATGTTTTTTACATTCTTTCCACGCCCACCTACGAGGCAGGATTCGGTTTTTTTAGGATTTTAACCAGTTATCCATTACACTACATTATTTATTTTTTAGTACCTTGTAGTGTAAATTCTAATTGATTTATTTCTTCAAGTAATAAAGGCAATTCTTTTTTGGACTTTTCTAGCATTTTTAAAATCGCTTTTTTCCATTTTTTTGGCAAAGTCTCAAATAATTTCTTAACTTCTTGTTTATCCAAGATTACAGAGGTACAAATTGCCTGTTGTAAATCCTTTGAAGCTTTGTCTAATTTTTTTCTACGCGATGCGACTATAAGTTTGTGAAGACAAAAATTAGCTGGATTAGGTATTTTAATATTAATGCCATTATCGTTTATATTGATAGGGTGGTTTAACAATAAATCAACGAATCTTAGCGGTATGGCTTTAAAACCAAACGCCTTAATCTTTATGCTCTTTTCTAATCCACGGCCCTTTAGGGGAGTTATAAATTCTATTTTAAAATCAGCGTTCCAAAGATATAAAGACCCATTATTACTAAAATCGTAATTAAAACCCAATTCCTTTAGCTGGTCTATAAAATCTTTATGCTCCTTCCCACGATAAGGATTAGGTATCAGAAAATCAATATCTTGCGTCCTCAATGGAAAACTTTTTGCGCCCAGATGTTTTTGATAGAGGTGGAAACACCAGCTTCCAATAAGCTCTACTCCTTCTTCAAAAAGACCATTGTCAGCAAATACCTTAAGTATTTTATTAACTGATTCAACCATGTTTTTTGCCTTCTGACTTTCGTATCATTTTAAGGGACGCGATTACTTTTTTTAACTCAAGTTTCAAAACATCCCGTTCTTTTATTTGTTTTATAATAAGCTCTGGCTTTTGCTTCCCTAAATACTTGTGTGATATCTTCTTCCCGACTCGCTGTTGCAGGTAATAATATTTTTGTCCTGAAATTCTTCGCTCCTTAATACTACCTTTAGGTAGCTCTGTGAGCCTTTTTTCTATCTTTCGCTTAATGCTAAGATAGTATTCTTTACTCTCCGATAAAATACCTTTTAATACCTTCATAATGCCTCCTTGTTTTTACACTACATTATACCATGAAATTTAAAATGTAGTGTAAATTGTATAAGCGGATCCATTCCAGCTACGCGGTGGGATTTAGGTTTGTGCTGCGTTCCACCTCCGGGGTGGAATTGGTTTGCCAGACAATCCAGGCGAGTAAGATATCGATAATTTTCTGACATTCATCAGCAGTTAACGCGCGGCCTTTAGGAATTGAATGCCATTTTAGAAGGCAACTGCGGCAGCAAGTGGCGGTTGCATGCTGTGCCTTAAAAACCGGATGCCCCTTGAATGGTGTTTGTCTTCCGTCATTCGGCGGCTCTGCCGGCGCTAGCCGCTTTTCTATAAAATCCTGCGCATGCTGTTTTATCTTCTCCATCCCCACTTTTTCAATATAATCCAAATCCTTTTGGTCGAGTTTAAATTTGGAACGGAATTTAGAACGTCGAAGACGGGGTAGAAGTTGGAAGAAATCTAATTTGTCGAACATGTAATTAAAAAATAATTCCAAAAGTATCTATTTTTTAAAAATGGAACTATTATTTATTCAATCTTATCTCGTTTCCCAATATTATGTCTTGCACACAACAATTGAACGTTTTTTGCAACCAACGAAGACCCTCCTCTCGAATAAGGAATTATATGATCAAAATGCAAATTATCAGCACTACCACACACCACACATTTACCTTTATCTCGTTTCCAAACTTCTAGTTTCACAGAAGTTGGAATTAGTCTATTGTGCTCGATATCTTTTTGCTTAATCACACTTCTTTGAACTTCCTCTACCATCTTAAGCTTGAATTTAAAAACCTTTCTTGCGTTACTATTCTCTTGCCATGAGTCTATCAATTTAAATATGCCGTTATATGCCCAAATTCCTGATCGTATTTTCTCGTAGACCTTAACTAACTCTGGATCTTTTCGCTTATCTTTATATTCTAAAGCCGCTTTATAAAATAAGCCATTTTGAGTTAAGCTGCCTCCGGGATTATTCTTAGGCTGATCTACTTTTTTCGGAATAGGCCCCCCACTTGTTTGAGGAATATCATGACCTTCATAAATTAGAATTTTACCATTTTCTTCAACCTTATCAGCATATGGCGCACCGAGCCTTACGCTCATAAGAATAACACTAAATCCACTTCGTAATCGATAATTCATTCCTCGCTGGAGGTTAACTCCTTCTTCTTTGCACATATCTAAATAAGAAATAACATCTCCGGATTTAATCATATTTACAATACCTTAATAAATTCAGCTATCACAATAAAGCTACCCTCTTCTGAATTAGGAATATCTATAGGCTTGTAAGCTGTATTTAATGGCAAAAGTTTTATTGCTTCGTGCTCCCATGCTACACCATCAACAATTTTTTTCTTGCTCGTATATTTCTTAACTGTATATTTGCCTCCAGTATCAGGATCAGCAATGCTATTATGCTGAACTAAAACAATCTTATTTTGTCTAGTCCCCTCAACCCCCCACCTAAAAATACAGTACCTGCCTTCCGGAATTAAAGGCTCCATCGAATGACCAACAACTCTTGCAACAAACATTCGTTTATCCAACTTTTTACCAATATCTGTCTTGATCCATCCCTCTTCTTCGCTACTCATGGCTTGACCAAAATTACCGGCAGCAACCTCTAAAGAATAAACTGGTAAATACTCTACATATTTAAGATTTTCGGCAATATCTTGCTCAATTTTATGGATCAATTGATCTTCCACGGTAACTAAATCAGAAAGCTTAAGCGTTTCTTCTTTATAAATAGGTACACCTTCGATACGCGATTTAAAAAAACGTTCGGTATCCTTGTCCATGAAATAAACATAACAACCCTTTATGCCTCTGGTCAAGAGAACACGATAAATATTTTTTAGGTATTTAAGTAAGTCTTCATCCTTCGCTCTTAAAACTTGAGAGTCAGCAAAATTTTCTTTGTGAGCTACCCAGTTCTGCTCATCAAAGTTATACTTAAGATCTTCACCAAAGATTACACCAACATAATCAAACTCAAATCCCTGAGCCGTATAGATACATCCTATTTGATTTATACCATTAGGATCGTAGGCCCAAAATGAAGCCTTCGGTATCCCTAAAGCAAGTTTTTTTGCGTCATGCTTAGCATCCCAGGGGCGTTTGTAATCACCGATTATAACATCGTCTATCAAGGTACCATCTTCCTTGGGATAGTTCCATTCCCAACAAAAACCTGCAGTTACTCTGCCCGTATACCCTTTATCTACTTTATTTCTGATAGCCTTTTCTAGCTCAAAGGGCGATGTAAATATTTTGAAATCAAATTCTTCATGCAAATCCCATATAACATTAGCAGTTTTCCTAATAACCAAAGTATTGTTCACCCAATTTATAAAAGCGTCAGAACCATTACACCTAAATTGAGCCGCTAATTCATATTCCGATATTTTACAAATATGTTTATTTGCATATTCTTTAATTAAATCACTGGAACCTATTTCTCCGGGGCGGACAATTTGATCTTGATCAATTAGAAACACTACTACTTTTGCGGCTTGGATTATCTCTTCGACTTGTTTTATACCGGAAGGTCTACCGTATCTGCGGACCGTTTTTTCGCGTATCCTATGAGCTTCATCACAAATTAATATATCTATTTCGTTACTTTGGGCATCAGCATAACTCAAAAAATATTTGAATTGTGCAGCAGCTCTTGTCCCAACAATTTTTCGTAATGTTTCCGTAAATGACTTTGAACCAGTTGCATATTGCGCGTTGTAATGCATTTCATTTAAATCAGCTAAGAGTTTCAATGCTATGACCGATTTACCTGTTCCTGGACCACCACTAATTATTAGGATATTCTTTTGTTTATCATGAAAACCCCTTTTTACCAAAGCTAAAACTTTATCGTACGCAATTAACTGCTCATCTAGAAGGATATAGTCATTTTGAACTCCTCCTAAGATTTTTACGTCTTTACCTTTCAATTTATTCTTTACTACCGACCCAACATGATCCATTAATTTCTTACTTGGCTTGTATTTGCTTTTCTCCACTCTTTTGAGAACTTCCATGCCCATTCCTGAAGCTAATCTGTCTAGCAAATAATCTTTCATTTTGTCAACATCGTCTGCTGTAAACAATGGATAGGAATCTAATGCTTGTTTAAATTTACGAGAAAAAATAACATCCGCGGAATAATAACTATAGTTATGTAAGTAGGTACATGCATTTAATCTAATAGGATTCTCGTCAACATTAAAAGCAGTATGTGTATCTTCTAAATACATCTTATATTGACCGACTTGAACTGAAGGATGCAGCACTTCTCTTTTAGCGCCGCCCAGCCAAGTCAAAACCTCATTCTCTCCAATAGCCTCCTCACATTTATCCCATTGCTTTAGCTCCACAATAACAGAATTATCTATATTTTCTTTATCTTTACCACAAATTAAGCAATCTAATCTTTTGGAAGTCAACGGTAACTGGTATTCAAGGATTATTCCGTGGTCTAATAAATTTGCATATTGAAAAGTCTGAGAAATCGATCTCAAAGAATTTCTCCATGAATTTATTTCTCCGGGTGAGGGATAAAAACGAAAGTAATCAAAAAAAGCTAGTTTTAATTTTTCTGCTATTTGATTTTGAATGACATCTTGGATAAATTGGGCAGAGCTTCCAGAGTAAAGTCTCATGAATTATAATTTGTTATATTTAGTATGCTTTCCTTTAGCTTTTTCAATTGGATATTTCATTTCATTTTTTTTGAGTTTTTGCTCCATTGCATCGATTAAATTAATTCCTAGATTATCCGCTAATTCAAAAAGATATAAAGCAATGTCAGCAATTTCGTCTCTAATCTCGCCTTTGTTTTGCCTTGAATACTCCTCCACCTCCTCAATTGTTTTCCATTGAAAGTGCTCTAGCAACTCAGAAGCTTCGAGAATAATTGAAACAGCCATATTTTTAGGATCGTGAAATTGCATCCAATCTCGATCGTCGCGAAATTTTTTAATTTTTTCGGTTATTTTTTTAACATCTTCCATGCTTCTCCTTTCAATAATAATTTTTTATAATATCTGCCCAAAAACTAAAAAACCTTCACCGCTTTCAGCAAAGGTATACCCATAACTTTTATCCAATTTTGATATGAATGTATAAAATTTCGCAATGTAGCCGCACCCCATTAATCCCGCCTTCGCTCGATATACGACGGGGCAATAAATACTAGAAATCACTGACTTTAATTCAAGGATTTCTGGTATTGATCAGTATACACCCTTATAGGCTTTTCCTCAACCTCAAAAACCCCTGATAAAATCAGAACCTACTTCTTTCGCTTCACGATTTTTAAAAATATTTTAACAATGGTGGGGGGAAAAATTGAGAGTCGGAGCCTTTTTTAACTATCTAGATAGCCCTTTCAGGGTTCATCTATTTTTTCTTTTTTTGATTCAACGGATCGTTGATAGCTACATCCCAGATATCTTTAGCGTATTCTTTTATGGTCCGGTCACTGGAGAACTTACCGGATTTAGCGACGTTGATAATGGATTTCTTGGTCCAACTTGCACTATCAAGATAATTCTTTGAAACTTTTTCCTGCGTTTGGCAATAATTGTCAAAATCAGCGCAGATAAGATATGGGTCGGAATAGATCAGGTTATCAGCCAAAGGCTTAAAAAGATCCGGCTCTTGCAGGCAGAAAAAATTGTTCTGGATAAAGCGGATTGCTTCCCCTAAACTTTGCGAGCGGTTAATATAATCCTGCGGCCAATATCCTTTCTGTCGGATTTTTTTAATCTCATCTACCCGCAGGCCAAAGATAAATATATTATCTTCGCCTACCTCTTCGCAGATTTCTATGTTTGCACCGTCATAGGTGCCGATAGTGAGTGCGCCATTAAGCATAAACTTCATGCATCCCGTGCCTGAAGCCTCGGTGCCGGCAGTAGATATCTGTTCGGATAAATCACTTGCCGGAAATATCCTCTCTGCCAAAGATACTCTATAGTCCTCAAGAAATACGACCTTTAGCTTATCGTCAATATCTTTATCTTTATTGATTACCTCGGCAATATTATTAATGAACTTAATAATACGCTTGGCCATAAAATATTCAGGAGCAGCTTTGCCTGCGAAAATAAAAGTCCGGGGGACAAAAGAAGATTTTGGGTTATTTTTAATCATAAGGTATTGCGAAACAATATAAACACAAAGGAGCAATTGGCGTTTGTATTCATGAATTCGCTTTACCTGTACGTCAAAAATAGAATCCGGGTTAACGCGGATATTATTTGCTTTGTAAATAAAATCGGCTAAGGCCTGCTTATTTTCTTTCTTAATCTGCTGCCATTTCTTGCAGAAAGAATTGTCTTTTACAAAATCAAGCAGCTTTTTTGTCTGGCTTAAATCAGTAATCCATTTATTGCCTATTGACTCAGTGATTAAACGGCTTAAGCCTTTATTTGATTTAAGCAGCCATCGCCTTTGGGTAATACCGTTTGTTTTATTGTTGAAATTCTCGGGAAACATCTCATAAAAATCTTTAAACAGGTCTTCTCTAAGAAGGCGGCTATGCAATTTCGAAACGCCATTTATCGAATGCGATCCAATAATCGCAAGATACGCCATGCGCACCATCTTAGGGTTACCCTCTTCGATGATAGACATCCTGCTTAATCTATCCATATCCCCGGGAAACCTGACAGACACCTCGTCTAAAAAACGCCGGTTTATCTCATAGATTAATTCCAGATGCCGCGGAAGCACCTGTTGGAAAGTAGAAACCGGCCACTTCTCCAATGCCTCCGGCATAACGGTATGGTTTGTGTAAGCAAAAGTATCTCGGGTGATTTTCCAGGCGCTCTCCCATTCCATGCCTTCCTCGTCAATAAGAATCCTCATCATCTCGGCAATAGCGATAGAAGGATGCGTATCGTTTAACTGGATAACCGCTTTCGTGGGAAGGAGCCGTAAGTCGGAATTCTCGGTTTTGAAACGCCTGATGATATCGGAAATAGAAGCGGCGCTAAAGAAATACTCCTGCGTGAGGCGCAAAATTTTTCCCCGGTAGGCAGCGTCTCCGGGATATAAAACCTTTGAGATTATCTCGGAGAAAACCTTATCAATCATAGCGCGCTCATAGTCGCCGTGGTTAAAGTAATCCAACTCAAATTCATTGCTGCTATGCGCTGCCCAGAGCCGAAGCGTATTGGCAAAATCATTTTCATAACCGACAACGGGAATATCGTAAGGCTTGGCAAAGATATCTTTGGTGTCGATCCATTCTACACATAATTTTCCCTGCTTATCGTTAAACATCCGGGTATGCCCAAAAAGGCGCACCTTCACCGTATATTCCGGCCGCGCGAACTCCCAGGGGTCGCTCTTATCAAACCAGGCGTCAGGAAATTCTACCTGATTGCCGTTTATGATTTTTTGCTTGAATATACCGTAATCGTAACGTATTCCATAGCCGTGCGCGGGAATGCCCAGTGTTGCCATTGAATCCATGAAACAGGCGGCCAGCCTTCCTAATCCGCCGTTACCCAAACCGGCATCAGGCTCACACTCCATTAAATCTTCAATACTAATACCAACATCATCCGCTACTTTTGTTATTTCTTCCTGCAACCCGAGATTGAGCATATTTGTCTCAAACAATTTTCCGATAAGAAATTCAAGGGATAAATAATAAACCCGCTTTGTATTGGATTTGTGAAATGCCTCCTGCGAGTTTAGCCATCGCTCAATAAGCCTGTCCCTTAATGCGGTTGCCAGAGCCATAAACTTATCTTCTTTGGTCGCAGTATATTTATCTTTTCCCAATCTGAATTTAAGGATAGACCAGAAAGAATGCTCAATACCCTTTTCTGTCATATCCGAATTTACCGTAATCCAATTATCTTGTAAGTTATTTTTTGCTGTTGGCATCTTACCTCCTGCAATAGGCATCGATTAAAACACTTTCTTCTGCGCCCTGAGAAATCTTTTGCGCTAAAGACCTGTGCCACCTCATAAAATGCATGGAAAAATTATAGCATAAAGAAGAATAAAGAACAAACCGAATACTGTGCGCACGGGATTCAAAATGGTATGGCTTCGGGGGATACATAGGGGAACAATTTGGGGTTAAAGAATATCGCAAAGGAATGCCCTTCGTGGACGATTTTAGAACTTTTATTCTCTCAGAAGAAGTTGGAAAAGTGTATGAAGAAATGTCTGTTTTACAATTAATATAGGTTTATTTATCCCTACCAGAAGCTTTTTTTAATTCGTTAATAAATGTGGGGTTATTGTAACCGAGAGATTCTGCCCTATGCACATCATCCCAGGCTTTATCATACCTTTTCATAAGATAATAAGTATAGGCTCTACCAATATAAACATCGGAATCAGTCGGTTTCATTTCAATAAGTTTATTATAATCAGGTATCGCTTGTTCTAAATTACCCTTCAATACATAAGCATAGGCACGGTTCCCATAAGCAGTGCTATATATTGGAGATATTTCAATAGCTTTGGTGAAATCTAAAATGGCCTGGTCGTAAAGACCTTTCTCCTCATAAGTAAGCCCTCTACCATTATAGGCAAATACATTTTTTGGATTAATATCGATAGCCTTAGTGTAATCAGAAATAGCATTATCAAAATTGCCATTTTTCTTATATAGCCTGCCTCGCATTACGTAAGCATAACCGTTCTGCGGATCGGCCTCAATGACTTTGGCGTAATCAGAAATATTTCCTTCTATAGAAATTTCTTTTTTCTGTGAAACAAGGTGCGCCAAAGACTCGTCCATTGCGTCAACGCCTAAATAATCACCTTGCCTACGTAACAATTCCCTTGCTTTTTGGATATTCCCTATTGCCAGCTGTGTTTGACCTAATCCAGCATAAGACATTCCAATACTAACATAAATTCTTGCATTATCAGGATTAATCTCTACTGCTTTGGTAAATTCCTTTATTGCCTCAGTGTAGTTGGCTTGTTCGAAATATTTTGTTCCATTCTCAAAAAATGCTTTGGCTTTTGGGTTTTCATTTTGCGATTGTGATAAAGATTTATTGTCGGAAGAGGAGTCTTTAGCAGAAGATGCAATATTTATTCTGTTACCATCGATACTTTCAACCTCATTAAGATAGTAGGTTATGGGTATACCTTCTACATCTACTTTTATAGAGTTATCTGTTTTTTTCAGTATTTTTGCTTCTACGGTTCTGCCTGATTTAAGAACAATTGTTTCAGCAAAAACCGATGAAGAAATAAATAAAAACATTAACGATAAAATAACAGTTATTTTTTTATTCATACTCCCCTTTTTTATTATTAAATTCAATAAAACCCTCTGTAACAATATATCACAGAAGGTTAAGAAAGCAACAGCCCCAACCGGATTTCACTCGTCCCGCCACAGGCGGAGCTCGTGGAACCGCTTTTAGGAAAGGCTGGATTCTAGCGGTTAGAACCGGGGTACTTCGTACGCTGGATTCAAATCAGTGGGGCATACATAAAAAAATCCCCACCAAAAAATGGTGAGGATTTTTTATGGCAGCCCCAACCGGATTTGAACCGGTGTATTCAGCTTGAGAAGCTGACATCCTAGGCCAAGCTAGACGATGGGGCCGGTTTAGCTAATTAAAACTGCTATCAAAGCCAGGTTTTCTTTTTGAAGTATTGAAGCATGTAGATAGCGATTGCAAGCATAAGGATAACAGCTATAGGAAAACCCCAGGCTCTTTCGAGACCGGGAATATACCTGAAGTTCATTCCGAATATTCCGGTAACAAAAGTAAGAGGCATAAATATGGTGGCAATTACGGTTAAAACCTTCATTACCTCGTTTAATTTATTACTTAAGCTGGAAAGATAGGCTTCAACCATTCCGGTAAGCATTTCTCGAAACATTTCCATTGAATCAGCAACCTGTATAACGTGGTCGTAAATATCTCTGAAATAAATTCTTGTCGGCTCTTTGATAAGCGGCGAATCGCTTCTTTCAAGCGAACGAAGCATCTCTTTTAGAGGAAAAATAACTTTACGCAGGAATATTATTTCCCGCTTTAGATGGTAGATTTCCTTAAGTACAAGCTGATCCGGACGGGTTATGATTTCTTCTTCCAAAAATTCTATTTTTTCTCCGAATTCATCAAGTATCTTAAAATAATGGTCTACAATAGCATCAACCAGCGCGTAAGCCAGGTAGTCTGCGCCCATTTTCCTTATGCGGCCTTTGGCATTTTTTATGCGGTCTCTTACCGGGTCAAATACATCTCCGACTGTTTCCTGAAAAGAAATTACGAAATTATGCCCGACAACCAAACTTATCTGTTCTATTTCTATTTCTGCATTTTCAACATCATAAGAAAGCATCTTTAAAACTACATAAATATAGCTTTCCAAATCCTCCATTTTAGGGCGTTGTTCAATATCGCCTATGTCTTCAAGGATAAGCGGATGGAGGTTAAAGCAGTTGGCAAGCTTCTCGAGTATATCTGGCCGGTGTATACCTTCAACATTTATCCAGGTAACAGTGGGTTTATCCCTAAATGTCTGACATTCATCTACGGAAGAGACCTCTTTATACTGGTAATCTGTTTCGTTGTAATCGATTACCGTAATCTTTACAGGTTCCTTGCTTACGGTTGCGGCAGGCTTTAAGATTATTCGCTGGAATTTTCTTTTCTCTGATTTTGACATATATTTAAATTTTTATTAGTGACTTTACTAGCATAGGACAGAATAAACCAAAAGAATAAGTTTGTCAATGCTCTAAAACTCTATTTTCATACCATCATAGGCAAAACTTATGTCCATTTTTAAACTTTCCCGTATTTTTTCTTCAAGGATATGCGGCTTTGCCTGTAAGAGCGTCATACCAAAATGCGTAATTATTGCTTTTTTGGGTTTTATTTTTTTGATGATTTCCAGCGCTTCTTCAAGACATAAATGTTGGATATCGTCACGCTTTTGATAAAAAACAACATTAAGAATTAACACAGTTGAATCCTTGTAGGCATCGATTAAATCTTCGAAATAATCAGTGTCGGAAACAAGTGAAATTACTTCGTTACCTGCTTTAAATTTCAATCCGTAAGTTTCAACAGGATGGAGATTTTTTATGGGAACTTCAAACTTGATATCTCCTACCGAGAAATTTCCTTTTTCAAGCATAACTTTTTTTTCCGGAAAATCTTTTAAATACGAAAAGATAACGCCACCCTCCCCCAGCGCATCCTTGGGCAGAAAAAGCACTCCTCTTTTTTTAAACCCACCCTCGGTCATAGCCTCTATCATTGCGTTTATGTCACCGGCGTGGTCGAGATGTTTGTGGGTTAGGATTATCGCATCCAGATTTGCCGGATCCAGTTTCGGCCGGCTGCTGCCGCAACGCACCAAAGCGCCCGGCCCGGGGTCAATAAATACGTTTGTTGATTTATAGGAAAACCAAATACCGGCAGATGAACGAAGCTGCCTAATCATTACAAATCTCGCACCGGCGGTTCCAAGAAACTTAATATAACTCATTTTTGTCCAGACTAGAAACAATAAATAGCTGCCAGCTTTCAGCCGTCAGTCTTCAGCGTTAAGATTTTTTGCTGATAGCTGAAAACTGAGGGCTGACAGCCATTACGTTTATTATTCTTTCAACCATATCCTACGCATCTCATCCGTTATCTCTTTTTGCAATGGATAACTGATATCTTTGGATTCTTCGTTAATACTTTGTTTTGTCGACTTTATAAAATCCCCAATTCTCTGGGATACTGCGCCTTGTTTTTTTGCATAGTCACGTATCTCGCGGTCATCGCTTACTACAACAAGCTCGGATACGGGGTATTTTGAATTTTTTATTTTATCTATTCTCGCCTTTATTAAGTCATCGGCGCTTCGCTCGCCGCTAAAAACTACCTCGAATTCAGATTCATTTCTTGCCTGCATTTCTACAGAGCCGTCGAAGATAACAATAACTTTGTTATTGAGGCTTCCGGTAAGTTTATGTTTTTTTATATAACGGATAAGTTCAAGCTGCGGAATGTCTGATTTTTTTACGGAAGGTATTTTATGAACGAGATTGAAGCCGTCGATGATATACAGTAACATAAAAAAGCCCTCCAAGTAACCCCACAAATATAGTAAATGCTAAATTTAAAAGAGAAAGGCCTAAGCCTATGGTTTTGTCTATGCCGATTAGCGAAAAAAAGTAAATTGAAGCTGCCTCGCGCGTTCCTGCACCGGCGATTGTAATAGGAATTAAGGCTATCATCATTATTATGGGAACCAGAATAAAAAAATACAGCATGCTGACATGTAACCCAAATGCTTTTGAGCCTACGTAAAACATAAGCGGAGTAAGAAGCTGGATAGGTAAAGAAAAATACATGCTTTTTAGAAATACTGAGGGATTTTTTCTGAAAAAATAAAGATGGTCGTGAAAATCTACCAACTTGCTTTTTAAAGAATGGTTTTTGCCCAGAATTTTAAGCAAAAAAGAAAAAATCCTTTTACTGAAAATTATGCATGAAACAATGCCGATGACCAAACATAATAAACCAAGGGATAATGCGACTTCTTTCTCCCGAAAAATATTCCTGCCGAACATATAAGAAAAAAATGCAACTAAAACTAACGCAATTGCGCCGCTAAATCTATCCATAAGAACGCTGGAGGCAACTTTTTTTGCCTGGCCGTGGTGCGTTGATATGCTAAAGCCCTTAAATATATCTCCGGCGACAAAAGAAGGAAATATGAGGTTAAAAAAAAGCCCTGCAAAGGTGGACGAGAAAGCGTTTTTAGTTGAAACTTTTACGCCAAGCGCATGAAGAAGAAACTGCCAACGAAAAACACCAATCACAGAAGTAAGAATAAAGACGAGAAAAGATAAATAAATATACAGCTTTTGCGATTTTTTATAAACTTCGATTAATTCTTTATAAGGGACCAGTTTAAAAAGAACAAAAAGAATGGCAAGGCTTACGAAAAGTTTAAACAGCAACGAAATCGTTTTTTTCACTCACCGCCTCCCATCTGCCATCTGTTTATTATGCGCTAATATACCCGCCTTTAAGGTATTTATAAGCACTCACCGCAGAAATTGCCCCCTCACTGGATGCGGTTACCAGTTGCCGTAGCGGGCGTTTCCTGCAATCACCTGCTGCCCAGACAAAATTATGATTTGTCTTCATTTCTTCATCAGTAGTAATAAAGCCGGATTCATCAAGCGATATTGCATCTTTAAAGGCTTGCGTGTTCGGGTTTACTCCTATGGCTACAAATAAACCATTTAGAGAAAGAGTGCCGGAAACCCCAGTAATTGTATTTTTTATACCTGCGCCCGTAAGGCAATCCGCACCCTTTAACTCTTCGATAACCGTGTCAAAAATAATTTCAACATTACTTTTACGTAAAAGTTCTTTTTGCAGGTATTCTATCGCACGTAATTCTTTGCGCCGATGTATCAAATATACTTTACTGCAGATATTCGAAAGATATAACGCTTCTTCAACCGCGCTATTTCCGCCGCCGACAACCGCAACAGTTTTATTCTTGAAGAAAAAACCATCACAAATAGCACAATAAGAAACTCCTCTTCCGGTAAGCTCCTCCTCACGGCTTGCACCAAGCTTCTTAAAAGATGCGCCGGTTGTAATTATAGCTGCATTAACAACAAATGAGTTTTCAGAAGTAGTCAAATTAATCTGCTTGCCTGATATTTCAAATTTTGATATTTCTTCGGGTATCACCTCTATCTGTAATTCTTTTATGGTATCTTCAAGCTGTGTGGCAAGGTTTATTGCTTTTGTACCAAGAGAAATACCCGTATAGTTATCGACAGTTTCCATAAGTAAGAGCTGGCCGCCGATTGCTTTCGGCTCAAAAAGACAAAAATTTAAACCTGCTCTCTTTGCATAAATAGCAGCGCTAACTCCCGCGATACCGCCGCCGATTATGGCTAAATCTATAGTTTTTTTCATTTATTTTTGTTAACTTTTAAAAAATGATTTATTGAACGGTCGTATGTTTTTTCGGCATCAGATGCAAAATAGCAGGCAGGAAGTTCTGAACTTGCGCGGTGATAACGCAGGCACTCGCAACAAACACCTTTTCTTGCACAAGGCTCGTACGAACAGTTACAATCGTTAATATTTTTTTGCTTGTTTAGACAATTCATTTTTGGTATCTTTTTTGATTTTCTTCAGCAGCGGGGCAACTTTCATTTTCTTCCAGAATGATATTTTATCGCTTATCAATATACCGTCTAAATGATCTATCTCATGCTGAAATACTATAGAGAATATGCCATCCAGCTCAAGGTCAACCGGTTCATTCTTTTCGTTAGTATAAGAAACCCATATTTTTTTCGCTCTGTTGATTTCAACTTCCAAACCGGGGAAGCTAAGGCAGCCTTCTAAAAATTTGACTTTCCCTTCTTTCTTTAATATGCGCGGATTGACAATTTTAAAAATTTTATCTTCGAATTCAATAACTGCCAATCTTAAATCAATCCCGACCTGGTTTGCAGCAATACCAACACCTTTACCTTCAATCATCAAAAGCCGCATCTCATCAATAATCTTCCTTATCTTATCGTCCACTACGGAAACTTTTCTGCATTTTTTAGATAAAATGCGCTCAGGCCAGGTGTATATTCTTAATTTTGTTTGCATCGTCAAGCTCCACGTAATTTGCCTTTAATCCCTTAATTTCATTTTCGTCGTATAAACCATACGCTAATATAACCAGCTTATCCCCTTTTATGCCGGTCCTTGCTGCCGGGCCGTTTAAACAAATTATACCGCTACCGCGTTTACCGGAAATCACATAGGTTTCTATGCGTGAGCCGTTATTCATGTTGAGGACTTCGACTTTTTCATGAACCAGCAAATTTGCCTTTTCTATTATGTCCTCATCTATAGTAATGCTTCCTTTATAATGAAGCTGCGCTTCTGTTACTGTTGCGTAGTAAATTTTTGATTTCAACATTGTCCGTAACATAATTACCTCCGTAATTTAAGATTAGTCTTTTTTCGGCTTGGATGTATTATTAAGCAACCCGTAGGTTAAACTTGCAATCATCAGCTCTTCATCGGTGGGCACAACCAAAACTTTAACCTTGCGTGATATTTTGCGGATATGTTTTTTTAGCTTATTTATCATAGCCGGGTTATTCTCACCTATTCCGGCAGTAAAACATACGGCATCAGCCCCATCTAAAATAAGATGATACGCGCCTATATATTTTTTTATCCTGTGTAAAAACATATCAATTGCAAGTTTTGCAGATGTATTTTTCTTTTTAACCTCTTCTTTGAGCGTTCTTATGTCATTGCTTATGCCGGAAACACCCAAAAGCCCGCTCTTTCTGTTTAGAATTTCATCCATTTGATGAATTGTCAGGCGTTCTTTTTCCATTATATAAAAAACTGCTGCAACATCAATATCGCCGCAGCGTGTACCCATAATCAGGCCTTCCAGTGGAGTAAAGCCCATTGAAGTATCTATTACTTTTCCTCTATCCACAGCAGCAATGCTGCAACCGTTTCCAAGATGACAGGTTATTATTTTTAGCTTATTCAACGGTTTATTTAAAACCTCAGCGCATTTATGCGCAACAAACTGGTGGGATGTGCCGTGAAATCCGTATTTTCTAACTCCGTATTTTTTGTAATATTCTCCGGGTATTGCGTAAGAATACGCGTAGTCGGGAATTGTCTGATGGTATGCCGTATCAAACACGGCAACCTGGCGGATTTCGGGTAAAACTTCTTTACAGCCAAGAATACCCTCAAGATTTGCCGGATTATGCAAAGGAGCAAGGCCAATACAGTCTTTTATCTTCGCAATTACTTGCGCATCTATTACGGTGGGCTTTTTGAATGTTTCGCCGCCATGGACAACCCTGTGGCCTATAGCAGCAATTTCATTTATGTCCTTTAGTATCCTGTTTTTAACGAGGCGGGAAAATAATTCTTTTATTCCCTGCGAATGGTTTTGTATGGAAGAATTTTTTTCTCCGATTTTTTCAATTAACCCCTTTGTAATTAATTTTTTTCTGGGGAATTCATAAAGTTTATACTTTATGGAAGAACTGCCGCAATTTATTACTAGTATTTTCACCCCGCCCTTCCTCCTTTAGATTATTTTTTTAGTAGAGATATTTTTACCCCGCCCTTCCTATCTTTTGGAAGGGCGGGGTTCATTTTTCGGGCTTATTTTTGTGCGGCTTTTTGCGCTCTTATTACTGTAACTGCCGTACAGTCAACAATATCATCTACATCGCAGCCGCGCGAAAGGTCGCTGCACGGTTGCACTGTGCCAAGAATTATAGGCCCAACTGCGCGGGCATTCGCAAGCCTTTGGGTTATTTTATAACAAATATTACCCGCATCAAGATTAGGAAAAATCAAAACATTGGCACGCCCCGCAACTTCGCTGTCGCCAAGCTTTCTTTTCGCAACATCAGGAACGAGTGCCGCATCTACCTGAAGCTCTCCATCTATAGCAAAGCCGCTGTTTCGTGATTTAGCTACCTCAACTGCTTCCTTTATTTTATCAACCCACCTGCCTTCCGCGCTTCCCTTTGTGGAGAAACTTAAAAGCGCTACTTTGGGGTCAAACTCTAAAATTTCTTTCGCAAAACGCGCTGTTGATATTGCAATCGTTGCAAGCTGCTCGCTTGTCGGATACGGAATTACTCCGCAATCAGCATAAAGAAATACTCCTCGCTCTCCGTATTCACAATTTGGAACAGCCATTAAAAAACAACTTGAAATAAGGCCAATGCTTCTATCCAGTTCAAGGCAATTAAGAGAAGCTTTTATTACTGAAGAAGACGTTAATCTTGCGCCGGCAACAAAGCCGTCAGCATAACCACGTTTAACCATCATCGCAGCGTAGTTAAGAGGATTTTCAGTCATTTCTCTGGCTTCTTCGAAGGTTATGCCTTTTACCTGCTTTCTCTCGTAAAAAATGTTGGCGAATTCTTCCTGCTTTTCCGGTTCAAGGTTATCGTGAGTAAGAAGCATGGGGATGGCAATGCGTTCTTTTTCGATATACTTTATCGCCTCAAGCACCCGTTCGTCATTATCTTCCGGAAAGATTATTTTTTTTGGGTTTTGTTTTGCTCTTGCCCTGATACGTTCGATAATCGGATTCATAGATTCCTCCCTTCAGTAAACGCGAATTTTCGCAAATCTAACGCGAATTGTCGCGAATAGTTTATTAGTATTTGTTTCTCATTCGCGAGTATTCGCGTTTATACCTTAATAAAGCTATCAAGGTTAAAATTAGCGTTTATTCGCGCCACCAAAAAACTTGTTAATTATACCACCCAAACACTAAAAATCAATCATTCTTCTCGTATTAACCGTTAAATTGCCGGGTTACGTCTTACGTTTATCGGTTGCGCGGCTCGTTACGTCATTCGTTTAACGGTTACGTATCAAAAGAATAAAAAAGACGGATAACGTTTAACGCAACCGTGACGAGCTCGCCCGCCTGCGGCGGGCAGACAACCGCAACCGCTTGACTCAACCGAAAACTTTGCTATCTTAACGGTTGCCGGAATACTGGAAAAATTACATTTTGCTTACAGGAAGGATTTCGCGCATATCTGCGTTTAACGGTAAGGTTTATCCCACTTTTCGGAAAAAACTATTTTTCCGATTTTAAGCCGATCTTTTGGGCATTGCGGCTCTTCTTTTGCATAACCCAAACAAAGCAATTCAACGACTTTTATATCTTTTGGTATCTCAAGGATTTTTTTTACTTCTTCTTCCCAAAATGCGCCAATCCAGCATGTATCAAGGCCTAATTCAACTGCTCTAAGTGTCATATGGTCTATAGCTATTGCTACATCTATAGGATAACACAATTGCCCGCAAGTCATTAGATGGCTATCGGTTTCTGCGCAACAGGCTATAACTACTGGGGCCTGGCCAATAAATACCTGGCCCTTGGCTGCTTTAGCAAGCTGCACTTTTAATTCTTTATCCTTAACTACGACGAATCTCCACTCTTGCCTATTGGAAGCAGAAGGCGCAAGGCGGGCAGCTTCGAGGATCTTTAAAAGCTTACCTTCCTCAACTGGTTTATCCAGGTAGCCACGAACACTTCTTCTTTTCTTTATTGCTTCGAATACATCCATGTTCTATACAGATAGTGAGAAATAACCAAGTTCCAATTTCCAATGACCAAACAATAACCAATGACCAAATTCCAATATCCAAAAGGATAACGAAAAAATTGTTTGGTTATTGATTATTGGAATTTGTTTGGTTATTGTATCTTGGTTATTGGTTATTTTACAAAATAGCTGTATCAACCTATACTTAAAAGTAATATGCTTTTCTTGAGCCGCGTTTTACAACTGTAATACCTGAAGAATCCAGATAGTAATTCTTGCTGTCTTCTTTTCTGTTATGGCCTATGCGGCTGTCGCGAGGAATAATATTAAAACGGTCGGTTATAACCTTTTTCAAATGAGAACCTTTATGTATGTAGGTAAAATCCATTACTATCGAATCTTCTATTATGCAGCCCTGTTCAACTTTAACTGCGCGCCCGATAATTGAATTTTTTATTTTTGCCCCTGATATCCTAGAACCTTCACAAACCAGGGAATTTTCTATCTCTGATTCTATAATTCTTGCCGGGGGGCTGTCCAAGTTAGAAGCATAAATAGGCCAGCTCTGGTTATCCAGGTCAAGGCTCGGAGATGTACCTAATAAATCCATATTCGCCTGCCAATAGCTGGCAATAGTTCCTACGTCTTTCCAGTAAAAAGGGCTTTCATATTTATTCAGGCCAGGTATTCTATTTTTCGAAAAATCATAGGCGTAAACTTTTGCGTTGCGCTTGGCAAGGTAGGGTATTATATCTTTTCCGAAATCGCGGCTGGTGTCTCGCTTAGCATCTTCCTCAAGAACATCTATAAGAAAATCCGTATCAAAAATGTAATTGCCCATTGACGCGAAAATCGTTTTTTTGCTTGAAATCACCGGTTTTTCTTCAAAACTTTTGACTCTATTTTCATCATTCACACCGACTATGCCGAACTGACTGGAATATTTCGACTCCATCGGCATAACCGAAATTGTAAGATGAGCTTTTTTACGTAAATGATAATCAATCATTTCGCTTATATTCATCCGGTAGATATGGTCTCCGGCAAATATAGCAACAAATCTTGGCTTGAAATCATAAACTAAATTTATGTTCTGATATATAGAGTCAGCTGTGCCTTTGTACCATTCCTGTTTTTTCCTCATTTGAGGCGGAACCACAGTTACAAAATGCTTGGTAAGCACGCCCCCCTTACTCCAGGTAGTCCTTATATGCTCAATCAACGATTGGGATTTATATTGCACTAATACGTATATAGAATAAATACCGGAGTTTATAAGGTTGCTTAAGGCAAAATCTATTATCCTATATTTTCCGCCGAAAGGAACCGATGGCTTCGTGCGTTCAAGCGTTAAAGGATATAACCGCTCGCCGCGGCCACCTGCCATAACCATGGAAAGAACTTCTCCGCTTTGAGTTTTCATCATCGCACTAACCCGCTTGCTTCATATTTTTTTATTATATCCACAACTTCCTCGCCGGTATTTACGGAAAGCAACTCCCTGCGGAAAGAATTTTCCATAAGCAGCCTGGAAAGCTCAGCAAGCAGCCTTAAATACAAATTAAGCTCGCTGGGATTTGCGCCCATAAGAAAAATGAGATTAACTTTATCTCCATCCAGCGCCTTAAAATCAATCCCCTCCTTGGAGCGGCCGAAACCTATGGCAAAACCATTTACTACTTCGGTGCGCGAATGTGGTATTGCAACTTTATGGCCTATTCCGGTTGAACCCAGGCTTTCGCGCTCGAGGATATCATTTATAAACTTTTCTTTATCTTTTATCTTACCATTAACGGTAAGGCAGCTGGCAACCTCTCGTATAGCCTGCTCCTTGGTGGTTGCTTTTAAATCCATTATGCAAAATTCTTTTTTTAGGTAATCCGATATCTTCATTGTGTACGACCTCCTGTTGACACTAATATCCACGAATTATATACAAATGACCACGGATGAAAATTATATATCGTGAATAAAAAATTCGCGGTAATTCGTTTTTAATTTCCCGCCTTTGGCGGGATCCCGCTTTATAAAAACACTAAGGGGCGGGACGTGGAAATTCGTGTATTACTTATTGTTCTACCTCTTTATACAGCCTTTCAACCTCTTCGGGATTCTTAACAACTACAACCGGGCAAGGCGACTCCCTAAAAATCCTCTCTCCTTCATCGTAAAATATTTCCCGGCGCGAAACGATTTCTTTCAGCTCTCCTATAACCAGCAAACCGGCCGAAAGCTCTCTAACCTTATTTACTACTTCCTCGTGCACCACACCATTAAGAAGCAAGCCCTCGTATTCAACCTTTTTTATTTCAGCCATTTTCCTTACCCTCTCAATAACATTTACACCCTGGTCTTTTAAATCACGCTCATACTCAACAGCCTCGATCTCTACGAATATTCTTGTCTTAAGCAGCTCATGCAAGCTCCTGGCATCTACTACATATATGGCGTAAAGTTTGGCATTTAATTGCCTTGAAAGATAAATTGCGTATTTTGCCGTAATCAATGACGCCGCACTTCCGGAAAGAGAAACCGCGATATTTAATATTTTCGCCATTACCTACCCAGCCTTTCCTTGATAAGCTTAAGCATCGAGAATGATTCCCGAGCTTCTTCTTCAAGGCTATCGTTTATATATTTAAGGGTTTGCCTGTAGAACGGTAGATGGATTTTTTCAAGAGCATTTACTTTTCTTATAATCTTTTGTACTTCCTTTGCAATGCGTAGTAATGCGATTTTTTTCTCGGCGAGCTGGGAAATTAATCTGAGAACCTCCTTGAACCTTACAACTACTTCATCGGCATAGAAGCTTACGCCTACCGGGCTATAATACGGTTCATTTTCGACAATTTTTAGGTCTATTGCCGGAATATTCACGCCCATAATCCTTCGGTTGAAAATAGTAACTGAGCTTTTTATGTCTATAGCCATGCTAAGCGCCTCAAGTTTTTGCCTTCCCATAACCATAGTTGCCTTATCGACTAAAACATAAGCCTTAGCCAAAACCTCATCCAGCTCGCGCTGAAACCTGTCTACAACATGTATTATAGAGGTTAATTCAGTTATGAGAAGCCTTCTTTTTTCATCAAGCAGTTCGTACCCTTCCTCTGTAAGCGCAAGGGTTTTCTTTACCCGTAAAAGATTTGTTTTTGTCGCTGCTATGTTTGCTCTCATGATTTTAATTAAATCGCTATTTGATACTTGATGCCAGATTCTAGATACTCGTCGGTTTATTCCGGCATGAACATCAAGCATCAAGTATCCAGCATCAATTTAATCTTTTTACAGTTTTTTATAGTATTTCTTTATCAATTCTTCGCGTATTCTGACCAACTCATCAGCAGGTAAAATCGAAAGCACCTGCCACCCAAGATCAAGGCCTTGTTCGAGCGAACGGTTCTCATAATAACTTTGAGTTAGGAATTTCTTTTCGAAATCGTCACCGAATTTAAGATAAAGATTGTCAAGAGGCGAAAGCTCTTCTTCCCCTATAATCGAAGCAAGCGCGCGGATATCTTTTACTTTGGCATAACAAGCAAATAGCTGCGAAGCAAGCGCTGAATGGTCTTCCCTGGTCAGGCCTTCACCGATATTATCTTTCATAAGACGTGACAGCGAAGGCAGCCCTGCTATCGGAGGGTATATTCCTCTTGCATACATTTCCCTTTCCAGAACAATTTGCCCCTCGGTAATGTAACCGGTTAAATCGGGTATAGGATGCGTGATATCATCATTAGGCATAGTAAGTATTGGCAACTGCGTTATCGAACCATTTATGCCTTTAATCATTCCAGCGCGTTCGTACAAACTTGCCAGGTCGCTATAGAGATAGCCGGGATAGCCCTTCCTGGCTGGTATTTCTCCTCTTATGGTTGAAAGTTCACGCAGCGCTTCGCAGTAGTTTGACATATCAGTCATTATTACTAAAACATGCATATTTTTCTTAAACGCCAAAAATTCGGCCGAGCTTAATGCAAGTTTTGGCGTAAGCAGCCTTTCAATTGACGGGCTGTCTGCAAGACTTAAAAACATAGTTACCCGCTCAAGGACTCCTGAGTCTTCGAAGCTTTTTATAAAAAACTTTGCAGTATCATACTTAACACCCATGGCTACAAAGATAACGCAAAAACTTTCTTTCTTTACGTGCGCCTGGCGTGCAATCTGAGTGGCAATCAAATCATGAGGCAATCCGCTTCCGGAAAATATCGGAAGTTTCTGCCCTCTTATAAGTGTATTCATTACATCTATGGATGAGATGCCTGTTTCAATTATGTTTTTAGGATAATCGCGCGCAGTCGGATTTATTGCAAAACCATTAACATTAACGTAATCCTCATAAAGCGGCTTAGACATTCCATCCAGCGGATTGCCGAGCCCGTCGAATACTCTTCCTAAAACGTCCTCCGAAACTCCGACCATCAGCGGTTTTTCTTTGAATCTTACCTTGCTTGATTTTAAAGCAAGTCCGCTGGTTCCGCCTAAAACTTCCACATAAGCATAACCTTTGCCTGCTTCTATGATTATGCCTAACCGTGTTTTGCCATCCTTATCTACTATATCAACCAGTTCGTTGTAACCGACATTATGAATATTGCGAATGACAAAAACCGGCCCGACTATTTCATCTAAACCAAGATATTCTCTTAAATTATATTCTTTCATATTTAGTAAATGTTTAGCTAACTGAGTAACATCATAGACGGATTCAGACGGATTGTTTCCGTGAACATATTTATATTCCCAAACTACTAAATTAATACTATATTTAAATACTCAGCTCTGCCAAAGCTTCATCTATTTTTTCAGGTAATTTGGCTAATTTTTCAAGGTCACTTTCAGTATAGGTAAGTTTCATGCGCATAATTTCCTTGTAGATTGTAGTCTCTCTTATTTCATTTACGTTTATTCCTTTTTTAACCAGTTCTTCGCTTTTATGGAAAAACAGAAGGATTATTTTTAACATTAGAAATTGTTTACGGGCTGAGGAATAAGTATCTACACTATCGAATGCGCTTTGCTGAAGAAATGTATTCTTAAATATACTGCAGATTTCAAGTATAAGCCGCTGGGTCTGAGGCAAAACATCAGGCCCTACCAGCTTTACAACCTGAAGCAGCCTTTGCTCTCTTTGCAAAAGCTCCATAATTTCATAACGAAACTTAAGCCAGTTTTCGTCAATATTTTTATGCCACCACTCTTTCACGTCATCAAGATATTCGGAATAACTGTCTATCCAGCTGATTGATGGATAATGCCTGGCGTTAGCCAAATCCCTGTCAAGAGCCCAGAAGCATCTTATAAATCTTTTCGTGTGTGATGTAACCGGTTCGGAGAAATCTCCTCCCTGCGGTGATATGGAAGCAATAATTGTAATTGAACCGTCGTCTTTGTTTAAAGTTTTTACTTTACCGGCACGTTCATAAAATTCAGCAAGCCTTGAAGGTAAGTATGCCGGAAACCCTTCTTCCAGAGGCATTTCTTCTAAGCGGCCGGAAAGCTCACGAAGCGCCTCTGCCCAGCGGGAAGTTGAATCCGCCATTAAAGCGACATTATAACCCATATCCCTGTAATATTCCGCGAGCGTAATTCCGGTGTAAATGCTTGCCTCGCGCGCCGCAACAGGCATGTTTGAAGTGTTTGCTATGAAAATTGTTCGCTCAGAAAGAGCCCTGCCTGTGCGCGGGTCAATTAACTTTGGAAAATTTAATAAGACATCGGTCATTTCATTACCGCGCTCACCACAACCAACGAACACAACAATATCAGCATTGCTCCATTTAGCCAGCTGATGCTGCACGACAGTTTTGCCCGTTCCAAATCCTCCGGGAATCGCAACGCAGCCGCCTTTGGCAACAGGGAAAAGCGTGTCTATTACGCGTTGTCCAGTAATTAAAGGCTCACTTACGGTTTCGCGTTCCAGATATGGCCGGGGTTTTCTGACCGGCCAGCGGCTCCGCATAAACACGTCTATATCTTGCCCATCTTTTTCTACTATAGCAATTTTTTCCGAAAGTAGATATTGCCCTTCTTTAGCAATCCATTTTAATTTACCTTCTACTGTTGGATGCGCCATTATTTTATGCTTTATTAAAGCGGTTTCCGTAACTTCTCCCAGGAATTCTCCCCGTTTTATATCCGTGTTTTCTTTTTTTACAGGTAAAAAATGCCACTTTCTATTTCTATCCAAGGCTGACACATGAACTCCCCGTTTTATAAAAATACCTTCTTTTTCCTTTATTGCTTCAAGCGGCCTTTGTATTCCATCGTAAATCTTTCCAATAAGTCCCGGCCCCAATTCTACAGATAAAGGGAAACCATCGCTGTAAACAGGGTCCCCTGCTTTGATTGAAGTTGTGTCTTCGTAGACTTGCACATACGCCTTATCTTCCTTAAGGCGCACGACTTCTCCAATCAGATGCTCATCGCCCACCTCAACCATATCCAGCATGCGAAGCGTGGTAACCTCTTCGATTTCTACAACCGGGCCCACAACCCTAAATACACGGCCTGCAATATTTGCCATATCGATTTTAACCTTTTTTAAACGCTAATTCTCGCAAATCAAACGCGAATGGCCGCGAATAATTTTTTGTCTCATTTTTTCCATTCGCGAATATTAGCGTTAGATTCGCGTGTGTTCGCGTTAAATATAGTTTTCCGGTATCTGACATCTATAATTTCCTCAATAAGTCCATATAAACATCATCCTGTGCCAATTTCATCCGCGAAGCAAATCTCGCATCATAAATCAACCTGCCATCAAGAGATTGTATGATAAACCCTATATCATTAAAATCACTTTTCGTAAATTTCAGCGAAATTTCCTGGTTCGTCCTACTTTGACACAAATTTTTGACTTCCGCGATAAAACTATCATTAATTATTTTTTCATCCAAGGGGGAATAAAGAATCTCCAAATTTCCGGTTGCTATAATCTCGATTGCTTCTAAAATTATTTTCTTTAAGAACGGAATATACTCCTGTTGGCCTCGAAAAGCTTTTGCCTGAATGTTTACCTCAAGAAACACTTCCTCTATGAATTTACTTTTCTCCCCTATGATTATTCGCTTTTTTTCAAGATTAAGCGCGGAGAAAATTCTTTCCTTAATTGTGCTTATTTTCTTTTCTAATTCAAGGAGGCCGTCTGCTTTATTCTTTTCTGCGGCAAGCTTTGTATCATTTAGCAAGTTTTTAGCCAAAGTTTTTGCGCGGGCGAGTATTTCTTTTGTTTCATACTCGGTTTCTTCGTGGATTTTCTTGCGGATCTCCCCGGCATTTTCTATGTTTTCCTTCAGATAATTTTCTTCTTTTACTCTCATAGGATATTTTATACGCTTATGCCTATCATTTCCTTTAAAGATTCAGAAACGCTCTTTCGCTTTTTCACAGGGCCCCTAGAAGGAACTTCTAGTATGAGCGGAAGCTCTTCACGATAAAGAAACTGATTGACCTTGTCTCTTATAAAAGAAGCAGCTTTTTCGGTTATAATTATAATTCCGACGTTCTCTAGGGCTAATGCAACATTAAAAGCCTCTAAGGCTTCGGATTTAGTTGAAATTTCCCTGGTCTCTATTCCTGAGAATTTAAAACCCAGGCTGCTTTCTTTATCTGCAATACAGAAAAATGTCATTTTGTTTACGCGAATTATCGCAAATTCATACCTTCATAGATGATTAAGGTATAAACGCTAATTCACGCTAATAAATCTATTCGCGACCATTCGCGTTAGATTAGCGTACATTCGCGTTTATATCTTGCCTAAAATCATAATCGCTATAATCAAGCCGTAAATCGCAATACCTTCTGCAAGGCCGACATAAATAAGAGCGCGGCCCGCTATTTCCGGTTTCTCGCTCATTGCGCCAACTGCAGCTGCTCCAACATAAGCCACAGCTATTCCTGCTGCAATAGCGCTTAAACCTGTTGCAATTGCCGCAGCCAGAAAACCCCATTGCGCGACACCCGGATTAACACTGGACGCTTCAGCAGCTGCAAAAACAAAACTAAAAGCATTTAAAGAAAAATTTGCAATTACCAGAACAAAAATCCATAAGATTATCTTTTTAACTTTCATCAAACACCTCCTTAAATCGTCCCGCCAAAGGCGTGGCGATTTAACCCCGTAGCTAATAGGTGCCAGGGGTAAATCATCTTTCCTGCCTTGGTGGGCACATTATTTTTCCAAGCCTCGCCCCCTGCCTGCCTAATCGGCAGGCAAAAAGGTGACAGGGCGCCGAAAAAATGTTGGCCTCATTCAAAACCGTTAAGTTTAACTCAATGCTCACTCATTGTCAATGGTTTATAAGCGTGCTTGCCGGTTACAAAGAACTTGGAAAAAAATTCATAATAATTTAAACGAAGCGACTGTATGCTTACAACGAGGCCTTCCAGTAAAACTATAAGAATATTTCCTAAAATTATTACCAGGGCTGACAAAGGTACTCCTCCCACATCTTTTAGCAGGCGAGAAAGCTCAAAAATCGCAAGAAACAGGCCTGCGTGGGCAAGAGAAAACGCCGCAATACGTATAAAAGAAACAGTATTAGCAAGATAGCCCATTATTATTTCCAAAATATCCACAAGGCTTTCCATAAAAGAAACGAATAAGCTTTCTTTTTCTTTTTTCTTCTTAAAAGTAGTTTCTATGACCGGTTTTAGAAATATAAGGGCAAGCCCTGCGAAAATCAAAATCAGATAAATCGAGGGAATATTCTTCTCGGCAACAAACAATTTACTTGTCAGCGCGATAGCAAGCCAGTAAATTATTCCGGTAATTAATCCGGATTTATCGAACAGGGCCTTTATATAATCTTTATCCCGCAGCGCATTTATTACATTAACCAATATACCCAGAGTAATAATTATTATGCCAAACATTACACTTATTTTAAAAATCTCTAAAATATTTTCCATCGGCCTTATCCAGATAGCGGGAATTATCTCTTCATATCCGAAAACACTTCCGTAAAGAGCGCCGAAAATAGCCGAACTTATACCGCAGTAAACAAGAAGCGTTGAGGCCTGCTTTATTTTTATATTTTTGGCTCTTTTTATGAGCAAGCCGACAAATGCAAGCGACAACCCCTGGCCTAAATCTCCGAACATTGCACCAAACATGACTAAAAAGCTGATCGCAACAAATATGGTAGGGTCAATTGTTCCGTAACGAGGAATGCCGTATGAATTTATAAGAAGTTCAAAAGGCTTAAATATCGCGTTATGCTCGAGACGCACCGGGATATCCTCTTTTGCAATATTTAAATCTTCTGCTCTTTTTTTCTCAATATACGAAACACCGGCTATATTTTTTATTTCATTAGTTACTTTATCCCTATCCTTATGCAATACCCAACCTGAAAGTATAACGGTTTTGTCTGTCGCGTAAGAATATTTTTTTGCCTCGATTAAAGATTTTTTCAAAACGATAAACGCACGTATTTTACTTAAGATTCCCTGGCTTTCCTGCGCCTGTTTTTTTATATGCTGATCTATCTCGGCTATACGTTTCTTGCACCCTTCTATTTTATCTTTTAATTTGGTTTCAACATCACCGGATAACCCCCGGGCATTCTCAGGAAAATCTATTTCTTGCCACGCAACATCTTTTAGAATTTTTTCAATAACAACCCTATCCCTTCGTAAACCTATGATTAGCGTAACTATGAAAGTATCCTGTTTTCTAATCGGATAGAAGAGATGCGGAATTTCACGAAGGCTTCGCTCAAGCACCGGTATGTTTTTCTCATCTACCTTGCCGAGATTAACCTGAAGAAAAGAATAGAAAGTTCCACGTTTCAGCGGAAAAACAAAATAATCCCGGATTTGGGCAAACATCGATTCAGTAGTTTTAAGTTCCTCTACCAAATCCTGCCTTTCCGATAAGCTTACCGAAAGTTTTTCGTCGAGTGACTTAAAAACTCCTTTTATGCTTTCAATGGAAAAAGATTCTATGTCCCGGGAAGGCACAATCGAAAGATTGAGCTTGCGTGAAATTTCCCTAAAAGAGATTTCAAGCGCCTGCAATTCAGTACTTTCTTTTTCTATCTCAAGGGAAGTAAGACTGCTTACTTCTTCTTCTATCTTTCGAATGTCAACGGGTTGAAAAATACCAAGCTTAACAAGACGGGAAAAAACCTCTTCTATCTTGTCCTTAAAGACAATCATGCTCAATATGTCCATTGAAGAAGAAGTAAACATGTTTTCGTCCTTTAAAATTTATAAATAACCAAGCTCCAATTTCCAATAACCAAACGGTTTAGAAAAGAATTATTTGGTTATTGATTATTGGTTATTGGGATTTGTTTGGTTATTGTATCTTGGTTATTGGTTATTACATTAATCATTAGTTTTAAATTCCAATCAAATGCGATATATCTTCGTTTTTTTCGCCCAAACTTTTAGCGTAGATTAACGAAATAAGATTTTTAGTTTCCCTGCGCTTTAATATTAAATATCCGATAATGGTTCCGATCGTAAAAGGAAAACCCGCCAATACACGCCTTATCTCTCTTAAAAGAATTTCGTAAAGGAAATTTTCGATAAAATATATATTTGCTTCAACCAATTCTTTTACTTTAGCATACGGGCCAAGGGCAACGCCTTCTACTATTTTTGAAAGGCCGTCGGTTGTATAAAAGTTTCTTACGCTGTCTTTATCGATTTTTTCTCCGCCCGGAATAACAACATCCATCATCGCAGACATACTTAACGAATAGTATTTTCTTAAGCGTATTAATGAGTTTATATTTTCGATATCAATTTCTATGCCTAATATTTTGCGCGAAATCTTTTTATCGTACGAAGATAATTTCTCGCAATATAGAATAAGCCTTTGGTAATAATCTATATCCAGGGCGCTTTCAAGGTAAAATGTGGAGTTTCTCTCCTTAAATCTGTCTTTTGCCGTAAGGAGCGGCTTCTTGTAAGAAGTTTCATCAAGTATGAGTATTATCTCTTCTATATTCTGGCAGGAAAGAATCTTTTTGAAATCAATATCAAAAATTACTTTCTCTCCTAGAATGTAATCACTTAACTCAACTTCCATTTTCTTATGCCATATTCTAAGCACTGTCTTAAGTTCATCTATTTCGAAACGCTGAGTTAAAAGAGCAACGAAGTTCTTTTCTGTATTTGTGGGAAGCATTCCGTAGACTTTTTTATATATATGCAAATCATTCAATACTAATTCTTTCTCTAAACGTTCAAGATTTACTTCTTCCCTGTTAATCTTTTCGGCAATATCCTTATAGGAAGTTTTCTTTAAAAAATCAAGTAATTCGTAAAAATCTTGTGCTTCAACTAGCCGCTTGAAATAATCCGCGTCTATGAGGTAGGAGAGCATTGCACGAATCTTAGCGTTTGCGAAGGAATACTTGGTAAGGTCTAACATTTTATTCTTTTTTACCCCGTTAGAGAAAAATACCGACAGAATCGGTATCAAGCATCCATAAACTAGCGGTGTCTTGATGTCACCGCCAAGGCAATCACCCGTTAAAAGACAAAATTCTCTAACGGGGTTTACTTATCAACTGCGAAAAATAAGCTTTTGCAATGGCGGAAATATCTTTTTCTTTCGATTTTCGTAAGCGGATGCACTCTTGTTCTGTCTCTTTTAGAATCTTTTCCTTTTCTGCATAAAAAAGTTTTTCTGCGGCTTCTTGCTTTTGAGCTAAAAGCTGCTTAAGGTCTGCTTGCGCTTTTTCAATATAATTTTTAGCTTCATTTTTTGCAGCCGTGATAATACCTTCAGCCTCAAGTTTTGTTTTTTCAATTATTTTTCGTGCTGCCTCTTCCTCTTTCAGGATTTCATTGACAATCTCTTTCATATTATACCTCTTTATTGTAAGTCAATATACACGCAAACTTACATAGATAAATGCTAATTAACTTAACTAAATCCTCAGTAATCCACTTCTATTATCAAATATTCTACCTACAATAGGAATAAAAGCAAGCTTGGATTTGGCAGGCTAAATATGCCGGGGATAGAAAATACTGGCCTGGGGTTTTAAACTATTTAACTCTAATTGCCCAATCAACTAACGTAGCTACCAGGAATTGCCTGAGGAAAAATATTATCAAAAATGCTATCAGAGGTGAAATATCCAGGCCAAACTTAAGGCTAAACGGAAGAAACTTTCTTATAGGGTAAAGCAATGGTTCCGTAGTCTTATATAAAAATTGAACTATCGCGTTATAAGGATCCGGGCTTACCCAACTTACTAACGCCCTTATAAGTATAAGCCAATATAAAACAGTCAGAATTAGATTTAAAACATTCGCCACGGACATTAAAAAATTACTTAAAACAAACATATTTTTTTATGGTATAAGATATCTGCCATCCGACATCATTGTTCACGTAAATTATTATACGTTGCCAAGGAAAGGCGGGCGATGAATTTCTTTGCCTTACTGTAGTCCTTCACTTTTTTAGTAAAAACACAAACTACGCAATCGCCCCTTGAAGAAAAAATAATTCCGGCATCATGCACCACACCCCTCTCAAGGCCGGTTTTATGAGCAACTTTTACATTTTTAGGCAGATACCGCGGGATACGGTCATTAATCTTTTGCTTGCCCAGAAACGACAGTATCATTTGTGAAGATTCTTTATCGATAAGTTTTCCTTTATAGATTTTCTCTAAAAGAAAAACTATGTCTGACACGCTGGTATAATTTTCAACTCCATGTTTCCTATTCGAAAAATCCATCATTTTGCGCTTGATAACCGTTCGCCTCAAGCCTAGTTCCCTAAATCCTCTGTTTAGATATTTATAGCCTAAAATATCAATAATCTTGTTGGTTGCAGTATTATCGCTATTTACAATCATTGTTTCGATAATTTCCTGAAAGGTTAAGACCACGGGCGGCTGCATTGTTTTTATTATTCCCGAGCCTCCGGTGATATCTTTCGCAGTGATTGTAAATTTCTGAGAAAGCGAAACCTTTCCTTCTTTGGCTGCATTAAAAGCTACCGCAGCTATGGGCAGTTTTATGACGCTTGCCGCGGGAAACATTTTATTTTCATTGCGGGATATTTCACAGTAAGGCTTTTCTATATCCTTGATTATATAAGAATACTCTCCGCTAAACCCTTTTGCGATTGTGGCTACTTTATCTTCAAGCGCTGCGAAAGATTTATAATTTTGAGCGCAAGAAACAGTTTCGGTGTATATAAAATAAAGGCAAAAAGATGCCAAGAAAACAATTGAAAAAAAAGCCAATATAATACGCTTTCTTTTAAACATTTATAGATCCTTATACGGTTCTTTGAAGACCCCGTAAATGCAAAAAATCACGAGCATCAATATGCTCACCCAGGAAATTATTAAAAAAATCCAGCCAGCTATAGTCATTCTTTTAATGAACACATTATTTTTCCAAACTGCCTGCCGTAGGTAGTCGCGTAGGAAAAATAATAGTGCGAATTAATCCCCGCTAAAAGTTGGCGCGGGGGTCAAATTTGGCTACGTCCCGTCTTTGTCGGGACTGCCTCATTGATTTTTTATGCGCTTTACGCACCAGCATTGCGATGATTACAAAAAGAATTAACAATCCTGCACGAGTGGCTAAAACATAAGGGATATTTTCTTTTGCTACCCCTTTAAGTAAAAAGGTCGGTACTGCCTGCTGAAAGAACCAAAATCCAAGTATAAAAATCAAAAATAATGGTGTAATGTATTTTATAATAAATTTATAAAAACGCGGGATATTAAGCTCGGCCCCATGATGAATTTCATCCCAGGCTTTGTCTATTCCAAAAATCCACACAAATAATATACACTCAATAAATGCAAAGACCACAAGAAAAAAAGAGCCAGCCCAAAAATCAATTTCATCTACAACGCCCCTGGCGAGGAAAAATATAGGAAACTGGCAGATTAAAAAACTGGCCACTCCCAAAATCGAAACAGCTTTTTTGCGAGAGATGCCCAAGTCATCACACAAAAATGCAACTGCCGGCTCTAAAAGCGATATGCTTGAGGTGAGCCCGGCCAGGAATAAAAGAAAAAACCACAAAAAAGAAAAAACCATTCCATAATTTATTTTTGAAAAAATTAACGGCATAGAAACAAAACCTATATTGAAACTTCCGCTACGAGCTATTTCCTGCGCTCCACTACCACCGAAAAAAACAAAAGCCAAAGGTATTATAATTGAGCCGCCCAGAATAACTTCGGCAAATTCATTTAAAGAAGATGCTGTAAGCCCGGACAAAACTATATCGTCGCCTTTTGAAAGATAACTGGCATAGGTTATGATAACGCCTATCCCCACACTTAAAGTAAAAAGAATCTGGCCGGCGGCCGCAAGCCATACTTTAGCATTTAAAAGAGCGCTAAAATCAGGGTTCCACAAGAAACCAAACCCATTTAATATGTTCCAGTCTGGATGTCCCTTTATAGGAGCTCCCAGCGTAGTTACTCTTATTACAATAATAACCGCGAAAATAAGAAGAAGCGGCAAGGCCAGCTTGCACAACCTTTCAATCCCGCCTTTTATTCCTTTATATATAATAGTAAAATTGACGATAAAAGTAAGAACAAAAAAAAGATAGGTTATAAGAAAAAAATTTTTTGTGGTTACCCCCTGATATTTATGTAAAAAATCAACCGCGTCTGTTTGGGCTGAAAACTGCATAAACGTTCCTTTAAGAGAATAAAAAGCGTAACCTAAAAGCCAGCTTTCGATATAAATATAATAGATAAATATTGCAAGCGGCCCGAATACCCCTATCGCGCCGAAATATTTTGAAGCACGATGCTGCCAAAGCCGGTTAAAAATCAAGGGTGCGGTGCCATGGCCGAAAAACCCACCGTATCTGCCTATTGCCCATTCAATCCACATAAGCGGTATGCCTAAAAGAAGAAAAGAAATAAAATAAGGTATCATAAACGCTCCACCGCCGTTAGCTGCCGCTTGAGAAGGAAACCTTAAAAAGTTTCCCAGGCCAATAGCAGAACCGGCAACCGCAAGAATGATACCGATTTTAGAAGCCCATTTTTGTCTCATATTTTATACACGAATATCCACGAATTAAGGGGACGAATTACCGCGAATGAATTCGTGGTAATTCGTATTAAAAAATTATATCAAAAACCTTGCTATTGTAAACCCCGATTAAAAATATATTTGGTTTTAAAAACGCAGGGAAGGCCTTTCGGCCTTCCCTGCAGGCAGGAACGCTTATCATGCAGGAATATTTACGAAGTTTTTTTGGTAAAAATGTTTTTAATTGCGCGGACCAATTTTTTTGTTAACACAACGCAAACTATAACGACCACGCAAATTATTACCAATAGCGGAAGCAAAGTTATTGAATTCTTAAGCAGGCTTGAAACAAACGCAACAAAGCGCTGTTTTGTTTCCTTGACGCTTTCCTGAATCATTAACTTCCAGGAAACCTCGTAAAGGTTAATTGTAATTGTGGATACAGAAATAAGATTGTCATATTCGGAAATCTTATTTCTTATAGCCGCTATGCGTTTTGCAATTGGCGTAAGTTCAGATTCAAGCCTGATTGCCGCTTGAATATCTGTTTTCTTTTCCTTAAGTTTCTCCGCGATTTTGTCGTAAACCGTCTTTATGGTGTTAAGTTCTGACACAAGAGCGTTGTAATCCTGCGACACATCAATGCTTTTAATGTCAAATCTTTTTACCTGTCCAAGCTTCCTCACCTCATCAATGGTTTCTTCGAATTTTTCTTTTGGCACGCGTAATATAATCTGCGCGCTAACCCTGCCGTTTGCTGATTCATTAAAATTAGCTGCGGCAAGATAACCATTTTTCCCCTTTCCGATTTTTACTATCTCATCATAGACTTTCTGGATATTTTCTACTTCTAAGGTTGCGTCTGCGTTACGGATTAATTTATCTTCCTTGCCTGTAGCTGGAAGATACGGCTCAACTATCACAATAGGCCCTTCTTGCGCCGAACTTTCAATAGCTGTAACAGAAAGCGGCTTGTTATAATCAGCCCTAGTATGCCCGCCACTTTCCCATTCGGCAGATGAACCATTCATCCCTCTCAATATTTCCTTATCCACGGATTTAATTTTTTTAGACGAATTTTGATATTGCACAGAGGAAGTTAACCCCGAAGAATATTGCTTGCCAGACCCACCAACATAGTTCTCAAATCTAACCCGCCCGTTTGTTGAGTCATATTCTTTTGCTCCGGAAAGTTCCATTGCTGTATCGTGAACTCTGCCCTGCATCGAACGTCTTAGGTAAGTCTGCATATGGCCCACAAACACAAACATTAGAAGGATAGCCAAAGCCCCGGAACTGATACCGACTATCAGTTTTTTGTTCTTCATTTTAGCCACCCCCTTGTATTTCTTCCCTAAAAAGTTATTCTTTATCCGTTGCTCTAAATCAGGCGATAATTCTTCTTCCTGATATTTACCTAAAGTAGAAGAAAGTTTTTGTAAGCCTTCATAGTACTTCCTGCAGAAAGTACATTTTTTAAGGTGTTCTTCTACCAGATTCTTTTCTTTTTCGCTTACTTCGTTATCTAAATAAGCGGAAATTAATTTTTTTATTTTTGAATGGATGAATATCATCGGATTTCCTCCATATAAGGCAAAAGCTCTTTGCGCAGGCACTCCTTTGCTCTAAAAATAAGGATTTTTACTTTACTTAACGAACAATTTAAAACCGCGCCTATCTCTTCATAGCTTAGATTATGATACTGCCGTAAGACAATTGCTTCTTTTAACTGGAAAGGCAATTTATCAATGGCTTTTTTAACGTAACAGGAAATATCGTTCTCCTCTGCATCATTATCTGGCATAAACCGCGTATCAGGTATATCCAGTTCCGCGTAAGAGGTGCCATCTTTATCCTTTTTTTGCCAGAAGAAAAATATTCTTTTTCTTCTTCTAATCCTATCAATTGCAACATTATGGGCAATTGTATAAATCCAGGTAGAAAACTTGGCAACCGGCTCATAGCTATCTTTACGTAAGGTTAGTATATAAAAAACTTCGCCAACTACATCTTCGGCGTCAGCAAAACTAGATAAGAGCTTAAAAGCGTAATTTAGTATGGGTTTTTTGTATCTCTGAAAGATTTCTTCAAGCGCGCTAACGCTACCAGCCTTATACTCCATCATAATTTCCTCATCTTTTCTCATGTTTTCCTGCATAGTATTTAACGCGTGAAGGGGGCAAAAAGTTACAATTATTTTTACAACGCGAATTACCGCGAATTTATACCTTTGTAGATTTAAGGTATAAACGCGAATTTACGCGAATGAATTTATTCGCGAGAATTCGCGTTAGATTAGCGTATATTAGCGTTTGATAAAAACGTTTTCATATCAGGAGGCAAATCAAGCTCAAATTGAAGCCTTTTACCGGTTGCGGGGTGATTGAAGCTTAAAAAGCAGGCGTGCAAGGCAAGCCGTTTGAATTTTATCCTGAAATCTCTGCCAAAAGCATATTTTCTTTCCCCCAGTATTGGGTTACCGATATCGGCCAGTTGTATGCGCAGCTGGTTAGTGCGCCCCGTAAAAGGCTCAAGCGCAAGCATACTGTAGTCACTACGCTCAATCAACACGCGATAAGCAGTTTTTGCTTTTTTTGGCTTTTCACCGAATTTTTTTCCTTCTTTATCTATAACGTATCCAGAAAGCATACCTTTCTTTTGTTTTAATCTACCCCTGACAAAAGCAAGGTAATTTTTTTTAATTGTGCCGGCTCTAAACTGATTCATAATTTTTTCCTGGGTTAACCTGTTTTTCGCGTAAATTATTAAACCGGTTGTTTCACGGTCAAGGCGATGGCAAGGATACACAGGAATTTTCAATTTTTCCTGTAAAAGTGCGGTAAGTGTGTATTTTTCTTTTTTTGGCGAAGGCAGGACCAAAATCTTTGCTTGCTTGTCGAGAACGGCAATATACTCGTCCTCAAAAATAATTCGGAAAGGTTCATTCATTAAATTTACACCTTAATTAGTTACGAGGGTTACGGATGTTACGTTAACCCTTCCGCCTTCGGTGGAAGGGTTAAGTTACGAAAGTTACACTTAAAACACTTAATTTATTGTAACCTTCGTAACTTGCGTAACCTCGCTAACATTCGTAACCTTAAATTAAGCGATGCATATATTTCTAAAACAACTTCCGGTAGTATTCGCGATTTCTTTTTCGTAGTCTTCTTTTCTTAACACCTGGCCTGCTTTTGAACCATAGCGGTAAATGGTAATTCCCTTTAATTTTAAATCATATGCTGCAAGATATATTTGTTCTACATCCTCCAATGTTGCATTTTCGGAAAGATTTATTGTTTTAGATACTGCGTTATCGGTATATTCCTGAAATGCCGCCTGAATCTTTAAATGGTCCATCGCATTTATGTCAAATGTTGTAACGAAAGTTTTTTTGATTATGGAAGGTATGCCTTTTATATTTTTCAGGGTCGATTCCCCTTTTAATACATCCATTAAACTTCTTGAATAAAGGCCTTCCTCTCGTATTACTTCCTCAAGCAAAGGATTAACCTCAAACAGGCGGTTACCTTCTAAAACATTCCGGCTAAAGCTTAGAGCAAAAACCGGCTCAATCCCCGATGAGCAGCCAGCGATTATACTTATTGTGCCTGTCGGCGCTATGCTGTTTACAGTAGCATTTCTTAAACGTAAATTCTTCTTTGCGTAAATTGAATATTTATAGTTTTTAAAAACTCCCCGCTCTTTGGCAAGTTCGTATGAGGCACGAAGCGAACTTTTACGGATAAAACGCATCAGAACTCTTGCGAATCTAACCGCCTCTTTTGAATTGTAAGGTATGCGCAACTTTATAAGCATGTCGGCAAATCCCATAACGCCTAACCCGACTTTTCTGTTTGCTTTAGTAATTTCCTCTATTTGTTTTAAAGGGTATTTATTAATTTCAATAACATTATCCAGAAAACGCACGCCAATCTTAACGGCTTCTTCCAAAGCTTGCCAATTAACTTTTTTATTTCTGACAAATTTTGCAAGGTTTACAGAAGCCAGGTTACAACTCTCATAGGGAAGTAACGGTATCTCACCGCAAGGATTTGTTGCTTCAATTGCGCCTAATGCCCTTAAGGGGTGTGTCTTATTTATTCTGTCTAAAAATATCAATCCTGGGTCAGCATACTTATAAGCACATAAACTAATCAGAGAAAAAAGAGTCTTTGCTTTTATTTTTTTTACCGAGAGACGTGTCCTTGGATTTATAAGTTCTATGTAACCGTTGCTTCGTAAAGTTTTTATAAAATCATCGGTTATGCCTACTGAAATATTAAAATTCTCCAAAACTCCTTCTTTCAGCTTCGCTTCGACAAATTCAACGATATCCGGATGATTAACTTTCAAAATTCCCATATTCGCGCCACGCCGTCTGCCACCCTGCATAACCACATCGGTTGCTTTATCAAAAATCTGCATAAAAGAAACCGGGCCTGAAGCTTGCCCTTTGGTTGATAAAACTAAATCGCCTTTAGGGCGAATGCGCGAGAAACTAAAACCTGTGCCGCCTCCGGTTTGATGGATAAGCGCCATTGCCTTAAGAGAATTAAAAACATCTTCCATAGAATCATTTACCGGAAGCACAAAGCAGGCTGAAAGCTGGCCCAGTTTTGTGCCTGCATTCATAAGGGTTGGCGAATTAGGAAGAAACTCAAGGGACGACATTTTCTCGTAGAATTTTCGCGCGAAATAACCTTCGTTCTTTGAAGAAAAATTCCTCTCCGCTTTCGCGACATAATCAGAGACTCTTTTAAACATTGCAACCGGTGTTTCAATAACCCTTCGGCGGTCATCCCGAAGCAGATAACGCTGGCTTAAAACACTTATGGCATTCAGCGATAATTTAAGCCCGTCTTTTATGCCTAATTTTTCCTTGGCTACCCGTAAGTCCTGGCGATAGTTACGATAAAGTATGTAGGCTTTTGCTACTTGCGGATAGCCTGCTTTCATGAGGGTTTCCTCAACTATATCCTGGATATATTCTATGGGGATAGCTTGTTTTTCGTATTTTTTAATGGCGGCAAGCGCTCTTGGAAGAATTATTTTAAGTAAATTATCAGCCTCTTTATCGTTAAGGACTTCTTTCGCTGCTTTTGATATAGCATTATGGATTTTAAGATAATTAAATTCCTCAAGCTTTTCATCCCTTTTAATTACTCTCATAGCTTTCTTTAGGTTATCCTTATAAGGATTCCCAGTACAGAACCCAACGAATTTGCGAAAATATCAAACACCTCGAACCCTCTGAAGGGAAGAAAATATTGGATACACTCAATGAGTGACCCCACAAAAAAGCAATACAAAAATACTTTTAGGTAACAATTTTTTTTATTGTTTACCCTAAAAGTATTTACCGCCAGAAACGCAAGTAATGTATAGATTAAAAAGTGTATTATCTTATCAAGAAAAGGAAACGCCAAACCGCCAGTTTCCTTAAGGGGGATAACTGAAACAAAAAGAATAAAAAAAGTGTAGGCAAACAGAATACGAAAAGAAAATAAATTGCGCATTAAACTGCTATGCTTTCCTGCGCAGGGAATGTATTTTAGAAAGGAGAAAGTTTTCTAGGTATTCAGTCATTACGGGTTTTGCTATGAAACCGTCTGCGCCAAGTTTTTTTGCTTCCATGATATTCTCATCATTGTCATACGCACTTACTATTATTACAGGGAGCTTTGGTTGCTCCTGCTTTATTTTCTTAAGCATCGGAAAGCTCTTCTCTCCCTTAAGCAAAATATCAAGAAGCACGATTTGATAATCGGAAATATTTTTACTAAGCGCGCTCGATAAATCATAGGCTACATCAATTTCAAACCCCTTGCGCGTCAAAAATTTCGCTATGGCATCCGCAGTTTCTTTCTCGTCTTCAACTAATAGTACTTTGTCCATTTTACCCTCCGTTTAATACCGTGATTTAATTTTATTAATAAATTGAACCTACAAAATGTCTTCTTTTGGTTTCACCGTACGCTGTCTTATTTCTTCAATTTTATTTATTATCGCCCGTATCTTGGGCGGGACAGATGTAGAACTGATTACTATTTCTTTTGTCCGTTTGCCGATTGTTATTTTTAACCTCTCACCGTCTAAATCAATAAAATCTTTATCCGTTATGTACTCATTTTTGAACTGAAAAATATCTGTCTTTATGATGAAATTGCACAACGTATTGAGCTCGCTATCGGACAATTTTGCGTTATGTATTTTGGGTTTTTCATAATAATTATTCTCTGAAACAATGACTTTTCCCCTGTTTGTTATGATAACTTCGTAATCCTGCGTTAAAGAATGTTTTTTTACGGAATAAAATATGGTTATTTCGGGCGTTGGCTCATAATACGGCTGATAATGCCCGGAGTACGCCTTAGGCTTTGCGGGTTGCGCAGTTTGCGCAAATGAATATTGTGAAAATCCAAATATAAAACACAAAACCAGGATATAAAATATATAATTATTCTTTATTCGCATCTTTTTTATTATTTTATACGCTAATTAGGCATTGTCAAGTTACTATCGGCCTTAAGTTTTTTAGGTTTAACTATTAACAATCGGCGCAGCTATAATTTTCTTATGTAGCCTTTCCGCCTGCAGGCAAAAAGCCTCTATTTTTGCATCCATCAAAAGCGGGAAAGGATTACCGTCAACTTCTATCGATAAAAAAGCAAGTTCATGATTATCCTCTGAATCTAAAAGCACCTTACCCTCTATCTCAGTTTTTGTTTTTAAATTCATATTGCTGCTTAGGATCGCCTCAATTATTCTTGAAGGCAAACACGCAAAAGGGCCAACATTGATTATCCCACAGGCAGAATGCATAATTTCCTTTAAGGCAGCGCCGACTACGACTATTGATTCGCCTGTAAGCTGTTCATTGATTAAGTGCTTACCGAAACGCATGATTTCTTCCATTTCAACTGAATCGTTCTGATACAATCCGGAAGCAGCTAATATCTCTTTTATATTTTTCTCGTATTTTCGCTGCAGGCGCTGCTTTAAAAAGAATTCAATCATCCCGGCAACGCTTAAATTGGATTCGACTATTTTCCTTTTAACCAGATAATCAACATAATGCAGCCATTCCAGTACAGGTGCGGTTTTTACGACAAAGCCTTTCTGGGCTAAGCTTTCAATTATTGCATTACAGCAAAAATCATCTCTCCTTACATATATTTCACCCATTAAAGCAACTATTTTTGCCTCTTTCAGCGGATACTTTAAGGGGATACTTTTAAGCGCGCGCGCAGCTTTACCTAACTGTTCTTCCAGGCGAAGGCCTCCGTTCGATAAACAATACAAAATCTTTTTCCATTCATTGTCAAATACTGCCATTGCCTTGTTTCTATCGCAAGCCAACACTTTAAGGGTATTCTTTATATCATACATTGTATCGGAAATTACCGCGCCTTTTAAAACAAGCTTGTTGAACTTTACCCCCAAACCGGTATAGCTGTTTTGGGTATCCATTGACCAGACTGCTAAATTTTTTATTCTTTGTTTCCTGATTAAATTTTTTAAAAACACGCTATATTGGCCAAACCTGCAGTTGCCCCCGGTTGCAGGCATAAAATAAACATAAACATCGCCGTTAAGCGGCTGCTCTTTAAAATACCTGATTAATCCTCCGGCGGTTAAAATAAGCGGCAGGCATTCTTTACATGTCGTATTCGCCCGGCCATATTTTAAGGAAACATCGTCAGAAGGCAGCAGCGATACTGAATTTATGCCGATAGACCGAAATACTGAGGAGAGCGCCTGCGGGCCAAGCTCACCCATTGCCGGTATCAGCACTTTTACTTTTGGATCTTTTATCCTGAATCGTTCCCGGCCGGAAGAACTAATCCATATTCTTTTTCTGAAGTTTACACAACGCGCGGGTTTGAATTTTTCTTTTTTCGCTTCGGGCCCGTGGATCATACTTCTGACACCTTTTACTATATCCAAAAATGCTTCAATCCTCGTATTAATTCCTGCATCGGCAGTATGATTATCTATTTCTAAAATAAGCATCGGCTTTTTACCCATAATATCCCTGACGTTTCCTACGATAAAAGAATCCGGGCCGCAACTGAAATTAGTGATAAAGGTAGCGAAAAGCTGCGGATGCTTTTTTACAAAACGGCCGGCCTTAAGCAGCATTTGCCCTGTTGCCCAGTACATATGCCGGTCATCGGATTCGTTCTCGTAAGGCAGGCAGTCAAAAGGTATAACCGTAATCCCGCGGGATGCGAACTTATCAGGTATGGCCATATTTGCTTCCGTTGCAGATGCATTATAGGCTCTACCCAATAAAACCACGGCTATTTTGTCAGGATGCTTTTTAAGCTCATCCAAACACTTTGCGCCTAAGCGTTTTGTCTCTTTAACAAATTCGTGCTGTTTCTCACAGGCGAACCTATAAGCTTTCCTTGCAAGTTTTCTTCCCACGCCCATTTTTTTTGCCATATTCAGAAATTGGGTTCTCGCGGCTTTTAGCCCTTTAGAGAAATCAAGCACGGGCGCTAAAATTTTGTTTTTGTCTACGTCTTTAAAAGAACTGCGGAGATAATACGATTCTCCCTGTAAAATTACGCATGTAGATTGCTGTTCTTTCCTTGTACGTTTGGCATTTTTTGATTTCAACTCTAAAATCTGCGGCAGGAAAATATAGTCCGGAGACTGTTTTAATAAATCATGGAACAAGCCATGCGCTATTTCTGCCGGATAACAAAAGGATGCACCCTTTAACTGCACACCCTCATCAGAAATCTTATCAGGAATTATAACCTTACAGCCTAAAGAAGTAAAAAAATTATAATATAACGGAAATAAAATGTGCGTGAGAAAGGATTTATTAATTCCTACAGTCTTAACCGGTTTACGTATAAGTGTTTTTCCGGGCATATCATCTTCGGATTTTTGTTTTTGCTCCTTTACCTGGCCGAATAAATATTCCTGGCGTTTTTTAACCAGATTCGTTGCCTCACTGTCAAATTTAAGGTCATAACATAAATTATAATATTTGTTGCATAGTCCGCCAAAGGAATGAACTTTGCCGAGGACTTCTATACGCGCAATATCGCATTTTCTGTCGCACTTCATTGCGCCATTACATTTAAAAAATCCTTTGTGGGAAACCTTTCTATTCATAAGCTCTGCAAGGTCAAAATTCCTCTCTTTTAATATTCCCATTTTAAGTTTATTTTTGACTTCCAAAGCAACTCCAAACGCACCCATTAACCCCGGGTCAGGGGGAACAATAATATTTTTTTCAAGGAGAGATGCCATAGCTAAGGGAACTGCCTTGTTATAACAAACACCACCCTGCATGAAAATTTTATTGCCGACAATTCTGTTTCCTTTAACTCTATTATTATAATTGACGCATATAGAGTAAACTAAACCTGCTATTATATCCTCTTTTTTAAGCCCGTCCTGGCAGGCAGCTTTGATGTCACTGCTTATAAATGCCGCGCATTGGTCGTTAAAATTAGGAGGGTTATTGCCTTTTAATGCGTAATGCTCGATATCTTTTAAATCTACGCCTAAGGTTTCCTTGCAGGACTCCTCAAGAAAAGAGCCTGTCCCCGCAGAACAAGCTTCATTCATCGCGTAGTCTGAAGAAACACCATTAGTGACATAGGTATATTTTGCATCCTGCCCGCCGATTTCAAAAATAGTATCAACCTCAGGGTCAAAATATACCGCCGCTCTTGAGTGCGCAATAATTTCATTGACTATAGCATCAGAGGCAGCATGCAAAGCAACTATCTGCCTTCCTGAACCGGTTACGCCTAATCCTATAATTTTTATTTTTTTATCAACATTACCGGCTAATGCTTTATAACAATTGACTGCTGCTTCAATAGGATTGCCGTTTGTCCTTAGATAAATAGAATCCAGTACGGCATTGTCTCTTTCCCGCAGCATTATTGCTTTGGTGGTGGTTGAACCGACGTCTAAACCTAATATACAAACATCTCCTTCGCTATAAGCCTGCCTTTGCCAATCGGCCCTATAATCGACCAAATGCGAAGCTTTACAAAGAGGCGCCAGAGTATTAATTTTTAATTGAGAGGCTCGATTTTTAAGTAAACCCGCTTCGCAGCTGATTGCCTTATTTTTTAGCGCCCAAGAAGCAGCACCAAGAGCTTCGAAGTAATGAGCTTCTTTAGGAACATAAACATTTTTTATATCGGCTTTTAAGAAATTTACGACGTGTGGATTTAGGGCAACGGCACCCGTCAACATAATATTATTTTTCGGTACATTAACCAAAAGCTCTAAAACTTTTCTTGCCATCATTTCGGAAAGTCCGGCTAAAATATCTCTTATATCTTGCCCCTTGTTTAAAGCATGCGTGCAATCGCTCTTACAAAAAACCGAACACCTGCTGGAAAGCCTGTAGATGTTATCCTTACTGGTTACCTTTATTGCGTCAGGAAGCGAGATATTCATCCGGCGCAATTGCTGCATAAAGAATTCGCCTGTGCCGGATGCGCATTTGCTAAGCGTTCTCACAGAAGAAATGTGCCCTTGTTTATTTAAGAGATAAGCGATAAAAACTTCAGCACCCATGCTGATGATAGCATCGAATTTATTTTTCTCTTTGTTAATAAAGGTAAAAGCTCCTTCCACAGCCTCCGGCTCTGAAATCCAGGGCAAATCTATTGAATCTTTGATTTTTCTACCGGTAATTGCGATATGCTTATAACCAGATTGTTTTATCTTGTTTAGTTCTTGCTCTAAGCGGCCCAGGATGTTGCCTTCATGAGATATCTGAAAGGTTTTAACAATGTGGGGTATGTCTTTAACAAGGCAGAGCTCAACAAAAGTAAGATTAGCTGCGCCGACACATATTCCGTAAGATTTAAGCATATTTTTTACACACAGATGATCGCAGATTGGAAATCACAGATGATCACAGATGAAATCATCTGCGCCTATCTGTGATTTTTATCTGTGCTCATCTGCGTATCCTTTTCCCACTTACTTAACAAGTGAAAGCCATTATAGCTTTTTACAAGTCTCAGTCAAGCTAACTTTGGATTTTGGAATTTAGACAGTAATTACGCAGGATTATCAATAAGGTCAATTTAGGCTGCTTATATTATGGTTTTTGGAACAAATGCACGGAAAAAATACTATAACTATCAAGCAAGGTCTTTAGATGTTTAAACCCCGCAGCCATCGCCCATGACTTTACCTCGTTATCAGGCCTTAATCTCATTACCCAGTATTCTTTTAGGCGATTAGGCAGGGTTCGCGCAATAAGCTCAAGCTGCGGATGATAAGGCTGGTTTGTAAAAATAAAATAATCTCCGCTGTTTAAAACAGCTGCTATGTTAGTCATTGATTTTTTTATTATCTCATCATTAGTGAATAGCTCATACAGGCCGGAAACAACTATAACATTGGGCTTGGGAACGGCACTCTTTAAAATTTCAGGGCTAAAAGCATTTGCTCTCTCATATTTTATATGTTCTATGCCAAGTTGACTACATAGTTTACGCCCCAGGTTCAAACCTTGCTCATCCATATCGCGGCAAAGTATTTCCAGATTATATCTTTGGTGTTCCTGCATTATTTCAATAAGATACCTGCCTGGCCCGCTTGCCACATCCATAATTACTGTACTTTTATTAATTTTACGATTGTTTTCTATAACTTCTCTTAAAATTCCTTTGAGATGAATTTTCCTTTGCCTTATACCTGACCATCCAGGGCCGTCCAAATACCCTTTATCGATTAGCTTTCCGATAAAAAGCAACCCCTGCGGCTTATTTTCATAAACATAATCAAGCATAGTTCCGGAATCAAAACCATACTTAAATCCTATTCTTATCCCTTTGCTTAAACGGCCTACGGTATTTAGAAAAATCCTTACCAACCCCCATTTGAACCATTTATAGGAAAAAATCTTCAGCGGCTTTGAAAGCTCTTCGTATGCCGGAACTTTATTTTTTTGCATATACACCTCCCAATAAGAAAACTAAGCAGTAACCAATTTAACCTTTGAAAATACACTATACTCCACCGGCCCGGCAGTTTTTTTAAGCAGGCCGTCCAAATTAAGAAAATATTCGTAATTGCTATCGGGAATAATTTTAAGTTTGTTTGTTCTAAATACATACACACCAAGTTCTTCTTTATGAGATTCTAAACCGCCTTTCCAGGCGTGAAGCATTTGTTTATACGCGCTAATTGGGCCTTTATCTTCCATCAAAGTTACCTGAAAATCTCCGCTGCCTAAAGGAATTCCTCTGGCTATAGGAAAGTGCTTACCCAAGTCGCCATTCATAATGATAATGTTCATATATTTTTTAAAAGGAATATCAATGCCATCAGCAACGATTCTAAACTTTATATTTTTCCCTCTTATTTTATCCAGATAACGTTTAAACAAAGCAAGGTTAGCGCCAGTCAAAAACGGGCCTCTATCTCCGAATAAGTAGCCCAGAAACCCTTTATAATATTTTATAAACCTGCTTTCAGTAAAATATGGGATATCCCCGAATACCCCTACTCCTCCAAACCCAATCATATGGTATTTCCGTATCTCACCACTCGTTGTTCGTGCCTCAACCTCTAAGACATCACTTTCAATGGTTTTATCCTTGATTATGCCTTCGGAAATAATTTTTACCGCCGGTTCAAGTTCGTCAGGGATATTCAAAACCTTCCCGATTAAATCCGCAGACCCTTTTCTTAAAAAAGCTAAACGTAAATCCGCAGGCAGCGCCTGGCTGCAGCAACAACCCTCTAATACGCTATTAAATGTTCCTGCACCTCCTGCCGAAACAATAATCTTTGCTCCTTGTTTTACTAAATTTCGCGTAGTTTCAAATGCATCCTTATGCGAATCCTCAATAAATACTTTTGAACTTTCAATATAACGCTTGAATTCCGATTCCATAGAATCCAGTTTTTTCCAATCTTTAATTGACCCGGATATTGTCGTTGCTACGATATTAACCTTGGCTGGCGAATCATTCTTATCTAAAACATCCTGGCAATGCTTCGTTACCTCTTCCTTGGTCAAACCATCTGTATCTATCTCAACAATTTTTACGGGAAAACTCACAGAAAGTAATTTGCAAACAAACGAATATGCCTCCTGAAGCATTGAAAGAAACTGCGTTTGCTCGTGCACTTGAACCTCTTTACCCCGAGCCAGTATTCTTTGGATAGCAACCTCGGGCTTAACTTTCAAAAATATTATTATATCAGGAACCTGAAGGCACGCAGAATATATGCGATTAATCAGGACAAGTTCCGGGATACGCTTGGCATAATAAAATGCTTTTAGAAAAGAAATCTTCTTTTTTCCGGTAAGATATGCAATAAGCTCAACGTACATTTTTTCATTAAAATACTGCGGATGAAAATACCTGCCCCATCCCAAGATATTCACCAGCGCAGAACCATCAGTAATTATGTATTGCGGTTTATATCTCTTGGCAATCGTATTCTGAATCTTACTCCTTAGCACAAGCTCGGAAAGTTTGGAAATTTCATAGAGAAATTTACCATGGCACATTCTGACAATAACGCCAAGGCTTGACTTTAGCTTCACTTGAACAATATCCTGCGGTGTAACCAGGCCTGCGCCGGGAATACTTACTAATACCTTATCTCCCACGCCTGCCACTTTTCTATCCGCGGATATTTTTAGCAATAAGTCCTCGTAACAGGAACTCTTTCCGCTTCCATCAATACCAACAATTGCTATATGTAACGGCTTTTTTGTAGTCATAGCTTTATAAATATTTCCAGGTTATTAAATGAAAAGTAATTGGAATTGTAAAGACCAGGCTGTTGACGCGGTCAATAAGCCCGCCGTGGCCGGGCAAGATGCTTCCGGTATCTTTTATTCCGATGTCTCTTTTAATCATTGAAAAAACCAAATCGCCCGCAAGGCCAAAAATCCCTATGCTTAGGCCTAAACCAGCTGCGAAGAAATAAGTTATTTTTCCTTTTGGAAATTGAGGCAGAATAGGAACAAACAAAAGAGAAAGCCCTCCTATTAGACACGCAGTAACCAAACCTGCGCCCCAGGTTTTCTTAGGATTGATATTTTCGGCTATTTTTGAATTTAAAATTTTCAAAAGGAAATTTTGCTGATTTTTTTCGTAAAACGACCATAATATTTTTCCAACCCAATAAGCCAATACGTCGCGGGCTTCTGTCAATAGAAAGCAATAAACCAATACGGCAATTCCAAGATTAACCATAAAAAAACTATACCCCAGGTTAAAGACAAAAAACATAATGCCGATAGAAATAAATCCTAATAACCTGATTGCGCCAGACGTCCTATTTTGTAAAACAAAAATGATCGGTATAAGTAAGAAGACATATACCGGGACAAGAATAATATATAAACCATACCATTTGATATAAGCAAGATACGCGCTAATCAATATTGCAAAATAGCAGATAAATTGCGTAAAACCGCAGGAAACCAACCCTTTTTCCGTTACGGTTGGCTTATATTCAGGTACAAGAGAAAAATATTCGCGAAGCGTAAAAAAACAAAGAAAACCCAGAAAACAAAATACGATTAATCTATGGGTTGTCGCTGCGATCATAAAAAGCGCAACCATCCACCACCAGCTTATGGTGCGCTCGGTTATTTCTTCTGCAATGCGCAATTTTTTAAGCGCTAAAATTTTAGCCAGGACAGTAAAAAATATAAGCAGCCCTAAAACTACAAATGCAACCGGTAGCCAAGAATAACTGCCACTATAAATCATAATTAAAAACGCTATAGATATTGTAAAAACCGGAATAATTATTTTCTTCATAATTGTTTTACGTCTATCGGTTGCCTGTCCGCCGGAGGCGGGCGAGCTCGTTTCGTCTATCGTTTAACGTTTTACGTTAACATAACCGTGACGAGCTGCGTAACCGTAACCGCTTGACGCAACCATAGAAACTTATATAGATTTCATCGCCCCACCCAAGTATACGATTCATATTTCTTGCCACGAGCGCATTCGAGTATTTTCTTTATTCGCAAAATGCATGTAAGCACCAAAAGAACAGATAAACATATAAAATAATAACTTACGTATTTCATAAGTTGCGGCTTGAAGAATAAAATAATAGAAAGAGCCCCCATCCATAATGCTCTATCGGGTTTACCGGAAAGCACATTTTCGTAGCGCCGGCTGCCTCCTGGCATAGATTTTCCAAGCACTCCGAAGAATTCCGCCGTCCAAATGAGCATCAGATAAATTATCAAAGATAACTTAGGTATGCCGGGAACAAAATACAAAATTCCGTAACAGACGATATCGCCTATAACATCAACACCTTCATTCAATAACTCTCCGGTTACAGAAGCTAATTTATATTCACGCGAAAGTAATCCGTCCAACGCATTCATCATCATTCGCATAAACAAGAAAACAGGAACCAGTAACAGGCAAAAGCGTAAATTCGCATAAATAAACCCTAAATAGTAGCTCAAGGCAGTTAAGATAATAAAAATAATCCCAAGGAGCGTTGCTTCATTCGGCGTCATCCAAGAACCGGCTATCCAGCGGATTATTTTTTGAAAATTTCCTTTGATTAGATAAATCCCGTTAGAAAACTTACACAACATATTAAAACCAGTGCTCATAAAATTTATAATAATCCTCCGGCAAGCCGCAATATATTTTCTAACGGGATAAAGCATATTTTATTTGTTTTTAAGTTCTAAAATTTCACAACGAGCGCCTTCGCAAATCTTTTTATACAATGCATAACCTTTTTGCTCCGTGGCCGGATAAATAAAAGGTTTGCCTATTTTTATTTTAATTTTTACAGGCTTAATCAGGCTTGAACCCTTAGGAAGGGCTTTGTCCGCTCCTTCAATGTAAACAGGAATAATAGGAACATTTAGCTCGCAAGCCAGCATACCCACGCCCGGCTTAAACTCTCCTAACTGGCCATCAGCAAGGCGGCTGCCTTCAGGAAAAATGACCAGGCAATCGCCCCGCATCAGTAAGTATTTACAAACTTTCAAGCCATGCATAAAATTTCCAAACCTCTCAAAAGAAAACGAGTTAATAAAACGGTCAGTAAATATTTTGCGAAGGCGGTTGCTGTAGAAATAATCGCTTGCCGCAGGAGCAATTACTTTCTTAATCCGGCTAAAAGAAAAAATACTGTAAATAAGCGGAAAATCCAGGTGGCTTGTGTGATTACCAGCAATTATAAACGAACCTCTCTCCGGAAGATTATCCTTGCCGGTTACTTCCAGCTTGAAATATAATTTAAAAAATATTTTCATAAAAAAAGCAGCAAATAACCTGTAGGGATAAAATATTTTTGTTTTTTTATCGATTACTTTAACCTCGCCTTGAGCGTCGAATTCTACATCTTTCCTGCCTTCTTGGTATTCCGCGGCAAATTTGGCAAGGTCAGCAAACGTGCGTATTTCATACGCCATGTTTTCAGGAATATGTATGGCTAATTCTTTCTCGATTGAACAAAGAAGTTCAACTTTTCTCAGAGAATCTATCCCCAAGTCCGGATATAAATAGGAATGAGAACTTATTTTATCCGGCATAATGCCGGCCTCAGCAGAAACAACCAGTCGCAAGCTTTTTGCTAAATCATTATCCATAAATTCCATACCTTCCAGAAACTTGCCTTTTCCTTCGAATACGTTTTCCTTTTCAAGTTTCTCAATCAAGTCAAGGACATCTTTTCGTTTTATTTTTTTTGTCGAGGTTTTCGGTAATTCGTCAAAATAAAGCGAAAAATCCGATATGCGTTTATATTCTGCAAGATTTAACGAAAGTTGAGCGAGCTGCGAAGATATTTTATTCTTTATTTGGCCTTTATCCTTCTTGTCAGTTTCACTGAATTTATCAAGGTTAGGCACAATTACGGCATAAACTTCCTCAGACCCGGCTCTGATTCCCTTTTCGGCACATCTACCCAAAACACATATTTCTTTTATATAAGGGCTTTCGCTCATCACCTGTTCTACCTCTTCGGGAAAAATCTTTTTTCCACCGCCCAGAACTATTAAGTTTTTGATTCTTCCTGAAATAAATAAAAACCCATCTTCATCAAGATATCCGATATCTCCCGTATAAAACCAGTTATCTTTCAACACTTCCTCTGTTTTTAACGGATTATTGTAATAGCCTTTCATAATATTGGGGCCCTGCACAATAATTTCTCCATCAGCTACGGATTCACTTGTTTTTAATATTTTAACCGTAACCCCTTTAAGCGGCCTGCCAACCGAGCCATAACGCCTCTTGGTAAATGTATTTACGCTTATAACCGGCGAAGTTTCCGTAAGGCCGTAGCCTTGAAGTATGGTAAAGCCAAGTGCATTAAAATCTTTTTCAAGCGCAATGTCCAAGGGCGCGCCGCCGGAAACAAAACATTTAAAGTTTTTGCCGAATTTTTTATAGATTTTTCTAAAAATTATTTTGCCTATCTGGATATTAAATTTAAGGAGAATTCGGCTTATGCTAAGCAGCGTATAAAAAACTTTTTGTTTAAACCGTGCCTGTTTTTCTACTTCCTTGATTATCCCGTTATAAAACATTTTTAAAATCAGCGGAACACAGATCATGCCGGTTGCTCGGACTTCATTCATAAGGCTTATTATGTTATGTGGCTTTAGGGTATCGCAATAAGTAACGGTTGAGCCTCCGTATAAAAGAGCAACAAGGCCGCCGGTAATTTCAAGAGTATGGTTAAGCGGAAGTATGGAGACAAAAGAATCCTCGGTGTTGAATTGTACAAGATTGTATATTGACATAACCTCAAATAGCAGATTCTTATAGCTTAACTCAACACCCTTGGCAACACCGGTGGTTCCTGAAGTATAAACAATAATAACGCTATCTTCCGGTTTAACATCCTGCGGACGATTAGCAGACACCTCATCCCTTCTTTTTAAGTCATTTAGAAAAAAAACACCGGAAGTATCCGGTTCAGAAAAACATACGATATGTTTTATCAAAGGAAGCTCGTTTCTGTGGTCACAGATAGTTTTTAAAAAGCTACTTGAAACGAATATACACTCTGATTTTGAGTCGTTAAGTATAAAAAGTATTTCCTTAAGCGATAGTTTTGCATCAATCGGAACGGTTACGCAAGCTGCAGAAATTATTCCAAAAAAAGCAATCGCCCATTCAGGACAGTTTTCCGAAAGAATTGCTATGTGCGTGCCTTTTGAGATTTGTTTTTCAATCAAAAAAGTAGAAACGCCCACTGAACGTTCCCGCAAATCGTCATAGCTTATTATTCGTAACTGCCCATCTTCCTTTATCTGCAACGCCGGCTTGGCGTTATATTTCTTTGTAAGAATATAAAGAAGGTCTAATATCCCAATATTTTCTAAATTTATATGTTTCTTCATCATCAGCCTCTTGTATTATGGGTTGCGTTTTACGGTTACGGTTGCGCGGCTCGTTTCGGTTGCGTTAAACGCCATTCGTCCTTAAAAACGCAACCGAATAACGATAAGCCAAGCGAGTTGCGTAACCGCAACCGCTTGACGCAACCACCAAACTTAGTTATCCTTATTCTTTATCGCCATCGTGCCGTTTCCTTAGATTTTCTGCCGGCACTCCATACCACATGGAGTGAGGTTCAACTTTTGTATTTTTAAGCAAGACCGCGCCGGCGCCGATAACCGCATTGTCGCCTATTTCGCATCCCGGCATTATAGTTGCATGAGAACCAATAGTCACGTTCTTGCCTATCTTTACTTTCTTTAGTTTTAGAAAACCGCGCTCAACTACATGGCCTATAATAATTGCCCCGCCGCCGATAACAGTATTGTCGCCAATTTCAAGAAGTGTGGCATCAAAAACGAATTTTGAATTTATCTGGACGTTCTTTCCAAGACGGGCACCCAAAAGCCGCTGTAACAAATTTGCAAATGGCGTAAGCAGTATGAAATCAATAAATGTAAAATTAATGAGAAGATAAAGCGAGTTTACAAACGCCCATTTAAAGCTTTCCAGGGAAAACATTTTATGGGTTCCTTCTTTAAGCCTTAAGCAAAAAATAGTTCTTACTGTGCCTGCCAGGATAATAAGGCTAAAACCAAATATAAAATAACCCAAAGCAACCGTAAGCCCGGTTGATAGGCAACGCAGCCAAAGGCCTACATCACTCATAATCGCCCATACTTTTAAGAAAATAAAAACTGCCGGGGTAAGCGCTAACCCAAAGAATACAATTCCCAAGGCATACATAGTAAGAGAAAATAACAATTGGGTAAGTGTCATAAGAAAACTTTTCATATTTATTTGCCCTCCGCTAATGTTTGCTTAAACCAGTTTTTTATCTCACCCACAAATTCTTCTTCGGAATCCTTCATTAAATATTCCGCATGCGGACCGTTTTTAATAATCACAAGTTTTTTATTCGAAACTGTCTTGTCATAAAGCGCTTTTGAGTGCCAAGGCTTAATTACCCAATCTTTTTCTCCGTGAATATACAAAACGGGAATAGTTAATTTATTCACATTATCTATGGGCTTTTCTTTTTTAAGCCAAAAAGGGCCCGGCCTAAATCCCCGGCCCCTGCGGCCTTCTTTGGTAAATAAGGTATAGAATAAATCTCCCTCTAAATCCAGATTCCAAAATTGATAATCGATTTTGGAAAAATCAGACGGGGTGCTTATGCATACCAGAGAATCTACGTCGTGCCTTTTTGCTAACACGTTTATGCTGACGCTGCCGCCCAGGGAAAAGGCAATTAACCCGGTTTTTTTATATTTGCCTTTAATGTAATCCAATGCGGCATTTAAATCCTGGCCTTCTTTGCTTATCCAACTGTATAAACCACTGCTTTTCCCATGGCCTCTAAAATCGAACATAAATACGTCATATTCATCAAAAAAATATTTTGCTAGCTCCTCAAGCAAGATAGCATCTTTACTGTTATAAAAGCCGTGCGCGATAACGATTACCTTATCTTTATTATTCTGGTAATGACGGTAATCGATATTACAGTTATCCGCGGTAAGCAACGTGCCGATTGTTACTAAGGTAGCTAGCATAAATTATTCTTTACACCGCAAAAGCGCAAAATCCCGCAAAGACGCAAAAATAACACCAAGAGTGGATACGAATTTATAGTGTATCTTTCATTTCTTCTTTTGCATTTTTGCGTCTTCTTTGCGGTTTAGCAGTGTTAAATAGCATTTTTCAGAAATGTCTTTACGATATTTCATTCAAAACTAATAATGTGGCGCACTATAATATTAGGGTCCACCTTAAGCAGGCCGTCTTCTTCTATATCTTTCTGTGTTTTCCGTATATCATCCATTACCTCGGCAACCAGCTCTTCGCCACACGCATATTCTTTTATATCCAGAGGTTTTGAAAATCGTATCTCGATAGGGTGCCTCGTGGGATATTTTTTGGGTATGGGCCAGGCATAATAAGCTCCCTCTATGGCAAAGGGGACAATTGAGGCGCCGGTTTTAAGCGCTATAATAGCCACTCCTTTTTTGCCTTCGTCAAGCTTGCCATCAGAAGTTATATGGCCTTCGGGAAAAATTCCAAGAGTATTTCTTCCTTCAAGAATTCTTATCGCCTCGGCAATCGCCTCTTTGTTAGTGCCTTCTTTTTTAACCGGAATAAATCCAAAATGCCTTGCAAAAAACCCCCAAAAAGTATGTTTAAATACGCTCTCTGCGGCCATAAAATAAACTTTTCTCGGATATGCGGCAACAACAATTACGCCGTCCATTAAGCTTGTATGATTACCGGCTAAAATTATTTTTGTACTTTGTGGAATATTCTCAAGGCCGCTTACTTTTAAATCAAAGAAAAACTTAAGGATTAAACGCAAAATCCCCCTGAATATCCGGTAACCTACCTCGCCTTGCGATATATATATTAATACGGTAACTACAAGGCTTGCCAGCCAGATAAAAC
>JALOCC010000056.1 GCA_023227945.1 Candidatus Omnitrophota bacterium | reverse complement strand
CGCACTTGATGAAGTTCTTGCGCATATCTGATAGTTGTTGTTTCTATCAGATAAAATTTTAGACTTATATCCGAAAAACCTTTTCACTTCTGTTCTTTTGAAAATGTTTCCAAGTCTGCAAGCATTTGTTTCCTACTGACGCCTCCACGGTATTCAACTAACGGAAAACAATTACCGTAATAGGAACCCTTTTGAATCCGATATAGTCTGTTCTTACTTCGTGTTTTATTCCACCCCATATTGTTACTGTATCCACCGCTAGGAATCGTCATCCAAACCAAGTTGTTTTTCCAACAATTAACTTTGAACTTAAAGAATTCTTCTGTCCCTGCCCAAAAATCACGACAAGAACATAGCAAGTCTTCTGGAATATCATCAGGCCAGCGTTTAACAGTTTTCTTTTCCGTCTGTTTTTTATGAAGCAATTCCCGCAATTCGTCGGTTCTCGGTTTATTCGCGGCAATAAAAACGCGGATTTGTGCGCTGATTTCTGGATGTGACTTTGCTATTGTATAAACATCACTTAACCTGTCGATTTCTTTCTTGATTTCATAGATTTTCATGTTTATTCCTTTGTAATGATGTCCAACCCACCATATTCTTTCTTGACTTTACCAATAACCCGCATTGTCTCTCCGGTACGGGTTTCCCCGCTGACCTGCAATGCAACCGTTACACCTCATGCCATCAAATCATGCCGTCGAAATTACCGATTGGTATTCCCGGCTTCTCCGTACCAAACCTTATCCGCGACACCTTTAAGGCCGTTCTGCCGAACATCATTGACCACGGGAGCCGCCACCCGAATGATTCCGCAGAAGATAATTCCATACGCTAGAAAAGACAGAATCATCAGAGTAAACACAAACATAATAAACCCACGAACAAAATTGAACATTTCTTACCTACTTTCTTTTTACTTTACTTCCGAACCATCCGCGAAACACAGATCTCCGGTATAGATGTTGCGGAAAATCTTCTTTCCGTTCAATGCATACGCAGTCGGCGCAAGCATGTCACGCCTAGCGCTATCGATAGCCCGTCGTTTCAAATCATCTTCTCGTTCCTGTTTGTCAAATTCTTCCATCCACTCTATTTCGTCTGCCGAAATGAAAAGACCGCCGTGCATTGTTCCACCGTGACGTTCAACTTCAGAATAGTCTTCGTACATAACACATTCCTTTCCCATTTGACAAAGACAGGATGTCACAAAACTTCGGTTTTGTCAATAGTGCTTGAAAATAAAAAGAGGAGACCCCTCCCGGTTAAGGAATCCCCACTCTTGTAATATTTAGCGATTTAATTTAGAAGACATAATTTCATTTCTCTTGTCTTCTAATTCTCCGATTATCTTCCCAAGATAGTCTTCAATCGAAGAAAGGGTTTCAACTTCTTCCGTCCGGTCCATTTGAAATCTTTTCGCAAAGAATTCTTCTTCTGTCTCCAGAGAAACTTCATACAATTCATTTTCTGGAATTTCTTTAGAAACATATACTTCCATTCCCCAAAGTGCCGCCACCCTGCCAGTTTTCAATAAACTCTTATTATAATCAGGTTCTAACATGTCCCTTTCCCACTTCATAAGAGTATTATACTGATTAGGATGCATGAAAAGATGCGTAATCCTCTTGTCCAGCTTCTCGATTTCCGCCTTGCAGTCGATTATGAAATTTACATCCATATATGGCTTTTCACAAGCAATAGTTTCTACCTGGGTTTCTGTATACTTGGAAAGAATGAAGTCTCTTTCCTTTATCCGTCTTTGTGATTCCCTTTCGGCAGGATCTATCTTTTCCCTTTTTTCTTTAACAGACTGAATCGCGAACCTTGCTTCTGCGCTGGAACAGGAAAAGAATTCCTTACCGTTTTCATCAATAAACTTTACCATAATTTTGTATCCTCATTTCTTTGAATGGTTCAGAAGTGTTGATTAAGACCTATCAACATTCGTTAAGCCGAAGACACACGGGACTTCTGTTTTTATGCTTGCTCTGTTTTTTAACGTCTAACAGGTGTAACGACGTATATTCCGGGTTGACCGACGATGCTCGAAATCGCACTATTCAAGTTTCACAGACTTGCGCCCTTCCTCTTAGGCCACGGCCAACATTTAAGCGACGAACCCGTAACTATTTCAATCATCTTTTCAAACCTTTCTTTGCTTCAAAGAAGATAAGTTACCATTATCCTTCTAAGATGTCAAGGTAGCATTAAGAAAATCCGCAGAAATCTAATTCTTCCGGCAAGACGTTAACGATATCTGTCTCCAAATCCGGATTCCTACACTTAGGACAACTACAAATATTATCCATAGTTTTGGGGTTAAAATTCACCCAAAGCTATGCTATAGTTCCCCTCCATCCACACTTGCACATAACAGGTGTTCCACGTTTGTGTTTAAAAACAGCATCTGAATACGTCATTTTCTTGCCTTTCCTGAATACGATTTGTTTTACGAAAAAGTGGTGACGGTGGAAAGATTCGAACTCTCAACAAGAACATTTTGAGTGTTCCGCGACTGCCAATTGCGCCACACCGTCAAAATCATACCCTGTGTCCGGAGACAAACCTTAACGGCACATCTTTATCCCGAATTGTTTAGTCTTCAATAACGATCTTCTGAACCTTCGCTTCTTCACGCAGCGGAAGTTCAATTGTCAGCAAGCCATCTTTAAAGCTGGATTTGATCCCGGCGTTATCGATGCCAAAGAGCTTATACTTAAGTTCCATAGCACGGCTACTGATCCCCTTCTGAATAAGTTTCCTTGTCTTATCTTCTGATTCGGAAACCTTCTTTACAACCAGCGTAAGATAATCGCCGTCCATGCTGATATCAATGTTTTCTTTCTTGATACCCGCAAGAGCAACAATAATTTCATACGCAGATACAGTTCCTTCTTCTGAAAGAACTTCTACGATATCCACTGGATATCCAGAAACATCTTGATGGTAAAGTGAAGGACTTCTATCCAGCACTTCCATCATATCACTAAACGCCTTCTCTGTAAACAGATTTGGAAACATACTAGTCATATCTCTTTTTCTCCTTCTTTAAGCGTTCCGTAATGGACACGCCGGTTAAAGAAACAAAGATGTCCAGTCTGTCACCAGAAACAAGGTACGATTCTTAAAAATTTCTATGGTTTCAATTCATGTTCACTTATATGGGAACAACAGTGATTATTTGGTTTGTTTTTAATTTAACCTAATACACAAAAATGGCGGAAGACGGAGAACACGATTCCCACTCTTTTTAGGGAGCCATCTGTTTAGCAAACAGTGTCAATAACCTTACTGATTCATCTTCCATATATGGATGCGGAGGCCCGTATCGAAAGGGCGATCTTCAGGTTATGAGCCTAACGAGATTCCAACTTCTCCACCCCGCAAAATAAATTTGGTATCCCTGATAGGGCTCGAACCTACCACCTTCACGTCCGTAGCGTGACGCTCTTCCAAATGAGCTACAGGGATATTAGTGCATACGTGTGTTGTAACCGAGTAATGGAGCCGCGTGAGGGATTCCAACCCCCGACATCTTCATTACGAGTGAAGAGCTCTAGGCAACTGAGCTAACGCGGCATTGCTATTTCATGCGCCACTAAATGGTTAATCAAACTGTGGAGCCTACGAGACTCGAACTCGCATAGACTTTTCAGTCACAGCTTGCAAAGCTGTTGCCTAACCAATTAGACTAAGACCCCATTTAAAATGGTACTCCTGGAGAGATTCGAACTCTCAACAATCTGGTCCTTAGCCAAACGCGACTGCCAATTGCGCCACAGGAGCATAAAGAACATAAAGAACATAAAGAACATAAAGATGGTCGAGGTACAAAGACTCGAACTTTGATTTAACGGGTATGGGCCGCTTTTTCTAACCGATTGAAATATACCTCGAAACTGTCGGAAAGCGGAAGGCTAGTTTTTCCAAAATTAAGTAGAAGGAAGCCTATCCATAGCCGACAAAGTGGTCTCCCGTGCTGGATTTGAAAAACAATTTTCGATATTCTTATTATACACAGGAGGAATAGATTATGATACAACTTTATACATCAGAAGAATTCCCAAAAGCCAAATCTCGCCAAAAACTTCCGTTACAATGTAAACACTGTGGGAAAACATTCTATCAAGGTAAAAATCGGATATTAGCAATAATGAAAGGGACTTGTCACAATACTGGTGATTTTTGTTCTTCAACTTGTGGAAATCTTTATTATAATCCACCAATTTTTGTTAAATGTGAACAATGTGGCAAAGAATTCAAAAAAATAAAAGCAAATATTTCAAAAACGAAACACAACTTTTGTTGTCATTCATGTGCATGTACTTATTCCAACACTCACAAGACAAAAGGAAGCCGTGTTTCTAAACTTGAAATTTGGCTTCAAAAGAAGCTTCCAGAACTTCACCCAAACCTTGAATTCCATTTTGACAGAAAAGATGCTATTAATTCAGAACTAGACATTTACATTCCAAGTCTCCGACTTGCTTTTGAACTGAATGGAATTTTTCACTATGCACCTATTTTCGGAGGAGATAAGTTAGACAATATTCAAAATAACGACAGCCGCAAATTTGCGGCTTGTCTGGAACAAGGAATCGAACTCTGCATCATTGATACATCAAAGCAAACCTACTTCAAAGAAAAAACGGCAATGAAGTTTCTCAAGATTATACAAGATATCATTTTATTAAGGATTCGGTCTGATTCTGATGAATCAGTGTAGGAAGTGCCACGTACAGGCACCTTAACTTTACTTCCCGTCTCCCGTGCTGGATTCGAACCAGCGACCTTCTGGTCCCAGGCCAGACGCGCTAGCCAGACTGCGCTAACGGGAGATAAAATGGTCGTGCCGGTGGGATTTGAAAAATTAAATTCAATAATCTTGTTATATACAGGAGGATCAACCAAATGATACCACTCTACACACAAGAAGAATTTGATAAAGCCAAAAGTCGCCAACGGCTTACTTTGAAGTGCAGGCACTGCGGCAAAACTTTCTTTCGCCCTAAAAATAAAATCCAAGTGATAATCAAAGGAAATGATAAAACATACCTTGGAGATTTTTGTTCACAGATTTGTCGGCGAGCTTTTGAATTTCCTCCCGTTTATGTAAACTGCGAAACATGCGATAAAAGTTTTTCTAAAAAACCTTCACAAATCAAAAAATCAAAACACAACTTTTGTTGCAAGTCTTGTTCTTGTACTTATTCTAATACTCACAAGATGAAAGGAACAAGGATCTCTAAGCTTGAAAAATGGTTGGCTACGAAGTTGTCTAGTCTCTATCCAAATCTTGAATTTCATTTTAATAGAAAAGATGCTATAAATTCAGAACTCGACATCTATATTCCTTCTTTTAAACTTGCTTTTGAATTAAACGGGATATTCCACTATGAACCCATTTACGGTCCTGAAAAACTAGATCAGATTCAGAATAATGACAACCGCAAGTTTGCGGCTTGTCTGGAACAAGGAATAGAACTTTGTATAATCGACACTTCTAAACAGAAGTATTTCAAAGAAACTACCAGTAGACCCTTTCTTGAAATCATTCAAAACATCATCTTGTTAAAGCTTTCGAGAGTTGCACGCAACCCTATAGATGAAACCACGTAAAGGTACTTTAACTAATCTTCCTCGTGCCGGTGGGATTTGAACCCACAGTGGGACTTCCGTCCACGGGATTTTGAGTCCCGCTCCTCCAGCCAGTTGGGATACGGCACGTATCAAAAACGTTTGTCCCTTACTTTCTGCACATCCGGGGTGGATCTTTATCGGCTTTGCCAGCACTTTCAATTCATGCTCTACTTTATAGAGAGCAACCGTCATTTCTTTGTTCAGAACATAGGACAAATTGGCCAAGTCAGAAGTTCGTTAGGCTTCATCTCCCAACTACAATGCTGGGGCTTTACATTTAAGCTATGACAAGATTTTGAATCATAGAAATCTTTAGTCCACTATTCAGAACTGTTTAGGGACTGAACCTTCTAGCCTTGCCGTACGTGGACATCATCGGTTGCATTTCAATTCATGCTATTAAAAATAGCAACAAGTCTCTAGCAAAATAAAATTCAACAAAATTGGTGGTGGATATTGGATCTTCCCCAACATTAAGCCCCTCACATACGGAGCCCCGAAAAAGAGTTTCCGGCCATTCCACTATTTAAATCGTATTCAGTTTTCAAAGAATCAAACTCTTATTTACAGTAACGAGTTTCTAACAGAAACAAATTCTCTTAACAGAGATAAATCTCTTAAACACCAGCAATGTATCAAAACCGTGTTAGGATGTCAAGTACCCATCAATAGATTATCCAAAAAAGTTTTTCTAAAAAGTTTTTCGAGACTTGTGATACCGTTGCGTTTGTCATCTTAATTCGGCCCTATCAGGTTGTTTCCAACCTATCAGGTTGTTTCCAAATCAAGGATTTATCCTCACGTGTCCATCACCGACTACAGGACTCGTCGCCGTGTCTCGAAAAAATGGGGAAACTACCGGGCGTCAGCGTTTCTTATTATCGCCTGCGCTTTAAGAATTAACTCACCGTTTGGTCGAACTTATCGCATCTTAGGCTTACGGGCTTAAGTGTATAGCGCGTCATTGTTTCCTTTTTGCAAACCGTTGACTAAACCAATTCATCCAAACGCGCATTCATCTTCAAAAAATTGCGGGGAACCGCATTCCCTTTAACTAGTATGACAAATTATGCTATATGACGCTTATCAGCGTATCGGATTCTAACCGAAATTTCTTCTCCATCTGGCACCCATAGTGGAAATCAAATCCACATTTTAGATTGAGAATATAAATTCCTAACCGGTTAGAAGATAGGGGTATTTTTAAAAATGGCGGGGACCGAACGGATTTTCACAATTCTCTAGTTCCGGAGAACACCTGCGTTACCATCCGCAAGCCGTCTTCTGACAATTAGTGTTTCGTCAGTGCCAGTTGGTTTGGCAGACAAGGACCCCATAAAATCTGACAGACAAAATAGCGGTGCCATTTATCTACGTTATGCCCTTTACGGGGATGGCGGTTAAACCATCAGGCACTATCCCCATGTTGCGTCACGGGGTTCCGTCCTTCCTACATAATAGCCGTTCTCGTAGTAGGTCTATTCCATAGGCGTGTTTTTCAACATCTCTTGTCTGTCAAAATGGTCGGAGACATCGTATAAAGAATTCTTTATACTAAGAACTTTCTAAATCGTATGAAACCGAAATTGGTTGAGATGTCGGGAGTCGAACCCGACGGGGAAGCGAACCCCGTTTCCGTAGGTATTTATGTCATCAGACGGTCCCATTGATGGAACCTATGGGAATCAAACCCATAACCATCATCCCATTCTAAAACATTCTTAAACATGGTAGGGAAATAGAGAATCGAACTCTAATAGCCACGTATTATGGTAGGCGTGAACGGAATTGAACCGCTAAAATCACCATGTAAAGATGATGTTTTACCATTAAACTACACACCCATTTTTCAAAAACGCTATTCCACCATAAATGCTTTGGACAAGTTCTGTTCGGTGAACCGTTATTGTCGCTGTTCCATAAGGCCTTGTCCCTATCTTTTTACGCTGACTTGCTCGATTAATTTTACAGATTGTTGATTTTCGAAAATTATTTTCTGTTAAAAATGGCAATTCATTCATCCAATAATTACGAACTTCTCTTTCTGATAAACCGTTTTCATCATAATACTGAATGCGAAATGTGATTATATCCGAGTAACCTTCACCAACAAGCCATTTCCCTATTAATTTCAACATGTCAGAATCACAATTTGAAATGGAAAATGAATTTTTATCTTTTGTCCCCTCTCCCCAATATAAGGAACAAATTACTCGGAAATCATAATCGTGTTTCGACCTCTGAAAACCAGCTTCTTGAAACGCTTTATATCTAGTCTTCGCCAACAACTTATTAATTCTTGCCGCTTCAATCTGCCCGTGAGTTATTTTTTCTTGCTTGATCAACTCCATCTTTTGATTTGGTGTTAATGTTATATCTCTAACCCAGAGACTCACAGAACTCTTTGCTACACCAAGTTGCTTTGAAATTTCTTTCAAAGATAAACCATACTCTAATCTAAGCCTTCTAGCCTCAACTTTCTCATTAACTTTCATTCCGAACCTCCGTATTCCATTATTACAAGTAACACTAAAGGTTCATTTATCTAAAAAAGTAGACCACAATCTCTAGCCATTGAGATATTTCCCCATTCTAAAAGTGTTTGCGGAAAAACGGATTGGATACCGATAACTCCGGAACATGTGTCCGGCGTGATTTAAGCCTCTGTCTGTCAACATCATCTTCTCGTTGCGCACCGATAGGAATCAAACCAGACTTCAACGAGTTTTAACTGTTTTCACTAATCCGCAATGTTAATCCTGAAATGGTTGTGGACACGGGTTCTTACCGCATTCATGCCCAGTAAAGGCTGGGTTTCCTTCCAAGCTTTTGACATCCGTGCCGTTTCAGCGACACGGTTTATAGTCGCTATTCCTACGTGGGGGAGATTCCACAGGCTCCCCAATACTTTCCCGACTCACGATTCTGTTTCGCATACGGTAGGATTTTTCAACCCTGTACAGATTCCAAAACGAAATGGAGCCCCCGGTCAAATCCGAGTTGACAACCTGCTGATTACGGGTCAGCGGCTCTGGCCAATTGAGCTACAGGGGCAAAGAAATTGTTTTGTAAACAGTAATAAAAATTGGTGGGGGCTGATAGAGTCGAACTATCTGCCGAACCGCTTTACATTATAACGACAATGGTTTTACAGACCACCGTAAAGAACAACCCCCAATCATGGTAGGGCATACCGGATTCGAACCGATGATATCTTCCTTAAGAGGGAAGTGCTGTAGCCAGCTTAGCTAATGCCCCATATCCGGGGCTTTTCATCCCCGTGTCGGAACTTTCCGATCTTCCCGATGATCTACAAGAACTTGTCAGATTTTCAATTCATGCTGTTTTAATAGCAACAAAGGTAATGTTTGAGAATCTCCAAAAACCTTTATCACGTAGACGGACTAGACAAACGTTATATCTGTCCTTCGGAATTATTAGTCCCCACCCTCCAAACGCTTTAGGTTACGTGACAATTCGTTAGATGCGTTATGGCAATCCGTTTTCCAGACAAACCATATTTACCGTCATTTCTAACTAGTTTTTTGAAGTGAAGGATTTTCCGGGTTATTGTCTCTTCACAACAGGACGCTACACTGAAGACAAATCTTCAGTATCACCCAAGATCGTTTCAGATTGTCTCGGATTTTTTACCACCGCTCCTGAACCCCTTTGGCACCTAATTGCCGCACCCTTTCGGGTCTAACAACCCAGCATCCAAAGACGTTTTCAAAATTGGCGATGACGGAGAGATTCGAACTCTCAAACATTGGATTAGAAATCCAAGCCTTTCTCCGACTCAGGCACGTCATCATTTACCTTCCACATTTCAATTCATGTGCATAGCACAACATACAAAAATGGTCTTGTCGGATAATTACCTTCAGAGGATTTCAATCATGTTCCAGCCCGCATCTATGCGACATTCGGGATTTGAACCCTTACCTACCCTTTGTGAGGGACGTGCTAACCAGATTACACCAGTATGTCAAATGCAAACCGTCTATCTCTTATTGATATCAACCTTCGGCCCCCTACGACCGGCGTTCTTTCACCTTCGGGGATTTCAAACAGGTTCCCTTTTACGAACAATTTTCTAAACAGACGTGGCCACATCTATTCAGATAGTCATTCAAGGTCTATCCCGAATTTTAGGCCTAGCATATCCCACGACAATGGGGACTGTTTTAGGTCGGTAAGGTTTGAACTACGACAAGTGGAACAGAGAGTGGGAGTCGAACCCACTATTACCGTTTTATCAGTACGGCGTTATAATCGATTACGGTTCTTATAAGACTTCATGCACAAAGACCCTACAAGATGAACTCTTTCATCGATCTTTTCGTTTAACTCTCCCTGCATGGTGAGGGATTTAGGAGTCCAACCTACTATTTCCGCTTTAGCCTAGCGGCGTTATGACTGAAACTTTGTCTTAGAAAACATTCCTGTTGGAATGTTGGCTGATCTAAGACGCTTTAAGGATCAATCGTTCCGTTTTACTTCTCCCTCATAAATGGCTCCAGAGGCAGGGTTCGAACCTGCGGGGGAATATCCTTTCGGGTAACAGCCGAACACGCAACCAACTACGCTCTACTCTGGAATAAAATGGCGAAGGCCACGGACTTTTACCGCATTAGGTAAACTCACCGATAGAGATTGAACAAATGCCTTCGGTTGTTCAATGTTTTCTTCCCAAACTATTAAGACTGGTTTGGAGCCTAAGCCCTCGGTACCAGCAACCAGAACAGTTTGAAAATAATGATGAGGAAGGAAGGATTCGAACCTACAAGGCATCTTGATTTGGATTCAGATAACAGGATGCTCCGTTTAGGAAACTTCCCGCGTTTGCCATTGCGCCACTTCCTCAAAAATTGGTGGGGCCAGAGGTGCTCGAAACCATCACCGTATGATTTTTTTACGATTCTCTCCTTGAAAATGCTCTGGCTTTAGATTCCGTTACGCCTAATTCATTCGCTATTTCTTTCCAAGACATTGTTTCTTTCATCTTCAAAATTTTCGTTTTCAATAAAAGATTTTTACTTCTTAAAGATTTAAGATAACATTCTTTACATAATGACCCTTTCCTTTTAACATCTTTACCGCAAGTACAAAAAAATAATTCTTTTTTAGCTCTTTCATTAGAAAAGAGAATACCATATTTTTTTGCCCAATTTTTTGATGATGATCTTGATACCCCATATTTTTTCCCAATTTCTTCCCAATTAAGATTTTGAATGTCTATCTCTAGCTGAGCTTTAGTTGGCCAGTTTTTTCTTATTTCAAGACATTTACATTCAGGACACATTTCTGAAGAATATGTTTCAAATTGCTTTTGACAAGAAACACAAGTCACAATCTTTTTAGAATTTGAAAACGAATTTGATGGAATTTTGGAATTGTAATTTTCATATACAGCAATAAAGTTAGTTCCATACTTTTCCCTAACATATTCCAAAAACGATCTTATCTTTTTCTTGTCGATTATAACTAGAGGAAATTGAAGTTGGGAACGAAGCAATTTTAGCTTTGTTCTTTTCATCCATAACAGATTTAATTTCGACATAAGTTCCATCATCAAGAATGAAGTCGGGATAGTATTTATGTTTCTCCCCTTCAAATTCGTATTCGAATCCTTGATGGTTCCTTTCGAATTTGATTCCATGATCGAGGTTGTAAATAACCCAAGCCAATTCCCAAGAGCTGTCACACCAATATCCTTTGTACCATCCATGTTTACCGCGTCCAGAACCATGTTTAATACCACCATATTTAGATAACATCTTTTTTGTTTCTTCAGTGTGTGGATGACCAACATTTTTCCTTATACCTATAAGGAAATCTTGTTTTATTCTTTTAGACATCCTAGAAATTGTTTCATTGGTTTCTTTTGTTTGACCTTTATTCCAAGAAAGATGACCTTTTTCACAAAACTTACCTAAATTATTATGTCCTACCTTTGGTAGGCCTTTAATGGCAGAAGAATTTTTTCTTCTATTCTCTGGACATTTGGTATAGAAATCTTCACAACACCATTTTCCATTCTTCATTTGGAATTTAGCTTTTCTACCACATCCATATTCACATAGTTTTTGATTTTCCATTTGATAATACCTCTAATTTCGAGATAATTATCAAAAAGAATCACACCAACGTTCTGGAACCAAGTAGATGGTAGGAATGGAGAG
>JALOCC010000058.1 GCA_023227945.1 Candidatus Omnitrophota bacterium | reverse complement strand
TCATTTCTCTTTATAATCCATAAATTGACATCCGGACCCTTCCGGACTTCAACTGAACCTATATTCGTTGTTATTTTGACCCGACAAAACGAAGCGCCTGTCCTAACCATTTTCTGATCAAATTGATTATACGCACATAGCTTCACTGCCCTTATGACGCTTGACTTACCGACATCTGAAAGCCCTGCTATACAATTGAATCCTGGAGAAAAATCACGGAGGAAAGTATGTTCGTGACTTTCAAAATTTTCTATTTCTATTTCTACAATATAAATCCTAGTCTTTGGCATCTTCTTTCCTTTTTAATACAAATCCACCTTCTCTGTCGTCATAGAATCTAAATGTTTTATCTTCGGAATCCTGTCCGAAATTACGCAACGGAAGGACGGCGATATCACCTTCTATGAAACGGTCTTTGAAAAGCATGACGGCACTTGAGAATACAAGAAAATTCATTTCTTTGTTCCCGTCACTGATATAGACCCTCAAACCCTGATTCCCTGATTTAAAATTAATTTCTTTGATTCCCATGATTTCTCCCAGAACTTTAATTCTGGTTTTTTCTGTTTCTAGTTTGGCTGTCGTATAACTGCATAGCCCCTTAACTTCCCTTGTCTGTTGACGGTATCGAGCATAGATATTGTCTGAAAACCTGACGCTAAGCATCTCCTTTTCCATATCATCTAATGTCTTCTGATCTAATGCAGGAAGATCGATATATTTAGGTTTACTGTCAAAATTCAACACTCTGACACTTTCTATCTCTTGGCCGATAACAACTGATTTCGCTTTGCGGATTTTACAAAGATTTTTTGACAAATTGGAAGAACTGATTTCCATGCCGTCTTGAATCGATTCCATATGTTCGATACCGGACTTGAGATAAGGATGGGCTTTCGGTAATTTCCATTTTTCCACCCTGTCAGTTAATTCATAGAAGTGCTTGAAAACGACTTCTCTGTCTCCGAAACAATCAAAGGCTCCTGCATAAATCAGACTTTCTACAACTCTTGTATTCGGTCTTCTTGTTTTACCTTCCGTCCCGATTTCAACCGTACAGCGATCATAGAAGTCTTCCAGACTTGCATAAGGTTGATTTTTCACAATGGCCCCAGCGCTGTTGCTGACATTTTTTACATGTCCAAGGGCATACCAAAGATCATTCCCTTCAAGACGGAATTCAACACGGGATTCATTAATGCTTGGCTTGTGGACAATCATCCCCTTGTCTATCGCGAATTTAACATACTTGTCAAAGATCGTGGTGCCGAATTTTTCCTTCTTCGGGTCACTGTTCTGAAGCAAAGCTGTCATGTATTCATAGAAGTAATGATACCTTAGCCATAGTTCTGTAGTCGTAATTGCTGAATAACAAATTGCGTGACTATTAGAAGTTACATATCCGTTAGCGAAAAAAAGGTGTTCTGGAGAGTCTACTGTAATATCCATTGTTTCCATTTCTCCCATACCGAGAAGAGAAATAACTTCTAGACTTTCTCCGTTTTCCATGCAGATTCTGTAACCATTTCTAAAGATAGCATCCAAACTACATACATTATAACCGTAATCAGTGTGGCACATAAACTTGTGGTTTAGCGTACAAACGATTTTATGCAATCCATCTTTCCCTTCCAACGAAAGCTTAACGCAAGACTTCCTTCCTGTCTTGATAATGTCCGTTACCTTGACGTATTTTTCTCCTGAAGTTTTATCAAAACCTAAAATCATGTCTCCGATTTTAAGAGAAGACATCTTGACAACAGATCCATTTTCTTTTTTTACCTTTGTATCGGGAGATAAACATTTATTGAAGCTGTAAGACGCTGTAGATTCTATCTGATTCCAGATTTCGTTTACTTGCGCTTCTGTCATTAAACCTTTTTTGACGCATTTTTCAATTGAACCGTTGATGAATTTTGGTTTCATTTCATCCATGATGTCTTTTTTCTTCTTGCTAGCTCCCTTACGGAGACGATTTCCTTCAAGCGGTGACATTCCTGCCATTTCTACGGCAAGTTTCATTAAACCTTCCTGATAGGCTAGGATTCCGTATGTATCTCCCAGAACATTTTCCAGAATCTGGTTTTTCTCATATTTCTTGCCGTTCTTACGTTCCGCATATTCCACATCAAGACCCACATCTTTAGGTCCAGGGCGAATAAGAGAAGTGATTGCTGCGATATCTCCTAGACAGTCGCAACCGACCTTATCCGCAATTTTCTTGGTATACGGGTTTTCAAATTGGAATATTCCCAGAAGTTCCCCGCGTGTTCCCATTTTGATAGATTCGTGATCGTCCACAGGAATATCTTTCCTATGCAGTTCAATACCCCTATTTTCCTTAACTAGCTTGATACATTTATCGATAATAGGCAAATTATTCAACGATAAAATGTCAAATTTTATATATCCCTGGCTGGACAATTCCTGCTTTTCTCCACTTTCTGACCAAGAACTCACGACACGGCCTTCTTTATCTTTGTACACCGGTATCTTTTCAGTAAGGTTAAGATTGGAAATAATGACGCCACCGGCATGTGTCCCGAAATTCTTAGCCTGATTCCTTAAAATTTCCGCGTGTTCCTTCACTTCAGGATATTTTTCAAAGTAATTGGCAAGTTCCGGCTGTGCCTTGCAGATTTCCTCAAACCCTGCTTTGTCAAGCTTCGTGTCTTCGTCACCGTCTTCTTCTCCTCCGATTTCCGCATCAAGATTCTTCGTGACTTCCATCGCTTCTTTAACGTCCAATCCAAGCGCCCTAGCAACGTCCAGGATAACGTTCTTCGTCTTGTAGGTGCCTACGGTGCCGACACTACAGACGCGTTCCTGCCCGAATTTTTCCACAAGGAAAGCTTTGACTTCATTCCTGACATCCGGCATCAAGTCCATGTCTATATCAGGAGGATCTGCTTTCCCGAATTTTTTAAAGTCAGGAGTTATCCCGTTTTTTACCGGGTCTAAACCGCTGATTCCTAAAAGCCAGAGGATGACACTTCCAGACTTGTTATTTTCCGAAGGTTGGTTACCCCTCCTTTCGAGGATTTCTTTGGCTTTATCTGTCTGAACAAACAAAACCCACTTTTTCAAGTCTCTAATTTCATCATTATATCTTTGCCTATAGTCATTTCCTAATTTTGAAACCAACGGATCGCAAACCTGTTTAATAATATCGATACTCGGGTATTTCATAATATTTCCTTGTCAGTCTAAAATAGAAAGACTGATAGATTTTTACACAGTTCAGTCTTTCTATTTTTAAATACCAGTATTATTCTTCCATTTTGGAAATTTTGTCTACAATAGGTCCGAGACAATTAATTGCATATAGCTGACATTCGTCATCTTGTTCCATTTTTTCCCAGCTAAAAGCATCATGTTCCTTAATCCATTCTATTAAAATCTTAAACGAAAATTCTTTTGCTTCTTGGCTATCATCAATCTCTAGTTTATGTCCGTTTTTGGTTACTATTTCCATGATTGTTTCTCCTGTTTCGTTTCTAACACCCACATTCTTCAGACAGAAAACGTTGTTAGAATTCTTTATATAAAACTTCTCCGGTTTCATTATCATAACATCGTACATAATATTTAGATTCACCGCATTCTAATTTTTTCGGTTCTTCTTCTTCTCCGCGAGCGCGCAAAAAGAATAATTCACGATTACAGTCGCAAGATGCGCTTCCAAACCGCCACCAAAATTCATGCCACGTCCAGTTTGGCCAAATGTCGGTAGCTATCACTCCATCCGAATTTCTTTTTATATCAAGTTTTAAGACCATGTTTATTCCTTTCAGTTAGAATTACATCTTGTTTATAAGGATGCTTTTTACTTGTTCCCAAACCATGTTTTCCTCTTGGCTTGCATCAATCAAAAATTTACGGTTTGGCTCCTTCTTCTGTAAGTCAAGAAAACCATCCCTGACTCTATGATGAAATTCCTTGCCAGCAAGTTCTATCCTGTCTGCCGATGTGTTTGTCTGAATCTGCCTTTTATTCATGCGATTAAGAGAATCTTCTAGTCCGATATCAAGAACGAATACGATGCTTGGGGAATAACCGCTTGTCGCGAATTTATTTAAATTCAGCAAGATATTTAAATCATATCCCCTTCCGTAACTCTGATACGCGAAAGTGCTATCTTCAAACCTGTCGCACAGGACAATCTTACCTGCTTTCAAAGCTGGTTCTATAACCTTTTCTACATGCTGAGCTCTGCTTGCAAGGAAAAGAAGCACTTCAGCGGCATTTGTAGGGCTTTCCCCGCAACTGTCATGTTTCAGCATGTCGCGGATATAATCCCCGAGTTTTGTCCCTCCTGGTTCTCTGGTGCAAAGGACTTCCTTACCATTTTCAATTAGCCATTCTGCTGTTCTCTTCAACATGGTGGATTTTCCGCCACCTTCCGGCCCTTCAAATGAAACAAACAAACCTTTTGACATATCCTAACTTCCTCTCGTGATTTTGTACCTTACGCCCATTTTATCTAAGAAAGTACGGGTAAGAACTTCTGCCATATTTCTCGTCTTTCCACGGACAACGGTTGTAATCGTCCCTTCATCCGTTTCCAGAACGATTCGACTTCCCCAGATTCTTGTTTCGTCTTTCCCGTCTTCACAAATTCCGTCTAAGACTTCTATCCTGCAATCAACCTTGTCTGTCAAAAGATAACTTACTTTACGGTTTCTGTTTTCTCTTCGAGTCTTATCATCAAGTTTCCTTTGTCTAATTTTCGAATCTACTTGAAACATCCTGTCTCTATCAATCTTCAAAGTGTTTGGTATCCTTCCTTGATTCAAGTTCTTTTATACGTGACTTCAATTCGTCTATCTTATTTGACTTATCATCAAGCTTTTCTTTCAGCCCGACAATCCTTAAACAACCGAGTCTAAGAAGTTTATTCCTTTCAACGTCGAAAAACTTGCGGGAATCTTTATTCTTAACCGGCAACCGTTTCCTGACACAGCGATATCTTTGTCCCCCTCTTCTGGTTTTTAATTTCGTTACCGAAAGAATACCGGCATAAGATGGTATATTAGGATCATCAGCTAATTCTTCCGGGACTGCGAACCAGACATCACGGATTATTTCTTCTTTATGCCCGTGTTTTTTCTTAAGGTCTGCCTTTATATCAGCAGCGGTAACCTTTATTTCGACTTCGGTTCCACAGTTATACGGAGAAAGGACAATCAGATCGGCTTCGTGATAAGCGAAAAGTCCAAAACTGACATTCGGAACGATTATGTTCTGTCTAGGATTGAAATGTTTGATAACGGCTATTTCTATCTGTTGTGCTGTCCATTTGGGTCTCATATCCCGATATCCTTCATATAACAAAAACTTTCTTTTTTTTCACCCGATCCTGTTTTAGAAAAATCTCTCCATGTCTTCCATTTTTCTGACCATTGGATGTCTTCTATTTTCCCTGGCATTTCAGAATACTGCCCGTATGTTCCGCTTTCATCATGATACCACCACAGAAGTTGATCTTGAGGCATTTTCTGAAGGTGTTTGATTAAATCAGCGATGGTTATCTGTTTTTGATTGGACATTTTAAGGCCTCAGGGAATTATCGAAGTCGTCATTACCCTGTTGAATTTCATTTTGAAAATAGAATCACCACATTTACATGAAAAATAAGTTCCGTCCCAACTGAGTTCTTGTTTTTCAACGATGAAAAACTCATCATTGTCAGTCGCCATGAATTGAAGTTCTGTATCATCGCTAAAATGGTTGAGGAAAGTCCAGAATCGATATTCTTCTTCTTCACATACGAATTTGTCTGAAGTTACAAGGATTTGATCTGCCGATTTGACTATTTCTTTGAATCTTTCCCAACTTACTTTTTGAATGTCCATTTTGCTTCTCCTTTTTCAAGTCTGAATCTGTCGAAAAAATAATCCACATCGATATCAAGCTTTTCTGATACCAAACACATCATTTTCACAAAATCAAAACCCGTTTTACTTTCTATAGTTTTAAACCCGTTTTCTTTCAAGAAGTTTTCTTTGTCGATTCCAAGATAGACAAAGAGGTTATCTATCCTTCTTAAAGCAAATTCTTTAGCTGTCAGTTTGTATTTCATATAAGACTTTCGTTCATTCGGATTATTAAATCGATTTCTTGTAAGGCTGAATAAAAATCGCATTTTCCATCACTGACAGAATTCAAAAGACTTTGTATTTTTTCTGAATACAGTATTCGGCATTTTGGACACAGTACCTTCCCTTTTTCAATGTATCTTTCTTTTTCACTAGGAATTTCCGCATTGCAATTACTACAAATCATATGTCTTTTTCATCCATACCGTATTTTAGAAGAAATTCTTCCATCTGTTGCATCGTGAAATCATTATGAATTTCCAAAATTCGTGTATGTAACATGTCAGCCAACCAAGAGAATACGGAATAAAAACAATCTTCTTCTCTGTAATACATCCTTTGATCAAAAATGGTATCTTCACGGCCTGGAATCTTTAATTTAGATCCGTTTGGGTATAGTGAAAATTCGACAAAGACCTTATCAGGACGCTTCCTTCCGACGAGAAGACGCGCTTCTGGTAGAAGTTTTTCAATATCTGCAAACAAATTTCCCTGTTTATAAATATCCACTTTCATATCATCCCCATCTTATTTGATAAATGCCTGAAACGCCTGTGGCGTAATGACGTTAAAATCCACATTGCCGCGAAATACTTCAAGGTTTGTTTTCCCGGTATACGACATTGCTGTCGAAAGATAATGCTTGAAATTATCTGTCCATTGTCCGAGGGTATATTCTACGCGGTTCTTCTTAATGATCCCTTCACTTGTCTTTAGGACTTCATGCCCCATTTCGCGTTGGGCGCGTTTTGTAGACATGCCGTAATATTCCTTTTCAAGCTCCAAACCGTTTTTGAAAGCGGCTTTAATTTCTTCAGAATACTGATCAACAATACAGTTGGTTCCCCTGACTGTCGTCTTTCCCGCGCTCTGAAGTGCCTTGTTGAAAAGACTTCCGCACATTACCTTGTCGGCTCCCAATCCAATTGCCTTGATAATTTGATCAAAGTTACTAAAACCGCCATCGGCGATGATTTCTGTTTTTAAATTAGAACGCATCTTTTCTTGATAACAATTGTCGATTAGAGAAGCTAACGGGTAGTGAACGCTTGAATTCGCTGATGTCGTACAGTTGTGAACTACATATCCGTTTGCCACATAAGAATGGTCTTTAAAAACCGTCATGTCATTAACCATAACTTCTCGAATTTGTTCTTCGACTATTGAAGAAATTTCAACTAGCTTAAACTTTTCCATTTTTCTAATTCCTTAATAAAGGATATATCTTTCATCATCTTTAGACTAAAGCGAATCAAAACATATCCTCGGTCTTCTGCAATTTGATCTTTAGTTCTGTCGTTTTCTTGTTCTTCTTTTGAAGAATGAAAAAAACCTTCTCCGTCATATTCTATTAAGATTTTACCATAAATAAGGCCATCGTATAGTTTGTTTTCTAACCTAAATCCTTGTTTAACATTTGCGCCGCCAAGATAAAACCGCAAAATTTTGAAGAAAAAATCTTCTTCTTTCGACGCATATCCGCATTTCAAAAATGGTACGACATTTTCTTCCCCGAACAAAAACATAAGATTTTTCAGCATAGTTGTGTCTGTGTACTTGAATCCGAATTTCCTATTCACTTCTCTCATTGTAAATAAGTATGGATTGCTATGTATAAAGTCATAAACTTCACGATAAAATGATTTCTCTTTTTCAATTTTTTCTCTTTTGGCTTTTGTTCCCAAGATTGAATTGTTTTTTGCACCAATTCTTTTATATTCCTGTGTAGTGCAAAATCCAAAAGCTATCCACATGTCCCTTAAAGTCCTTTTGTCATAATCATATTTTTCAGAAAGAGAAGACAAGTTCATTCTTGAATTTTTAAAATCATCGAACGAAGCTTTGAGAAGATTCTTGTCAACATCTTTATAATACAACAAATCACTTTTTCTTTGTGCCGCACTCATCTTTAATTTGTCAATTGTCTCTTGAGACGGGGGCATTCTATTTTTGTGATCCCCATAATATTTGTGCCAAATATTCCACCCTTTCTTTGTCGTAACAGGGGTACTACACCCACAATGACAGAGTGGCGTTTTACCATCTAATTCATACAGGATAAAATAATCACCCCTTTTCATTCTGTGTGAAACTCTAAGATGTTTATAAAAATCTCTTAATACATATTGTTCTTTTTCTCCTTTGATTACTTTATTGCAAACAAGACATTTAATCTCTTTCATTTTACTCCTTGCTTGGCGAAAAACATATACATCCAGCTCCTATGCCGTTTTTATCAAAAAATGTTTACTTTCGTCTAAGTCTTTCGCTTCCACCCATTTTGCATATTTTTCTATGTTCTCGTCAGTAACAAATTGTGCATCTTCTTTCTCTACTACCCAAAATTTATGTTCTTCGGTGCAGGTGATCTCTTTATTAATTGTAAGAATCTTCTTTTTGTTTTTAAATCTTGCTTTACAAACAACCTCATTTTGTCCAATATGTGTTTTAACCATTTCTCCTGTTTTGATGTTTTCTATTTTTTCTGTTTTCCCATCATGGAGCGTGATTTTCGTTCCATCAACAAAACACGCATTTCCAGTGCCGATCCCTAAACGCACAGCATCGGCTCCTGCCTCCGCAAGATTGACGAAAGTCTCTGGTAACGCCACGTTTCCGACCATAATCCATAATCTGTCTCCAAACCTTTTTTTGGAATCTTTTATGACCTGAAGAAGTTTGTTCATATGACCGTTTGCGATATCAATAAGGGCATAGTGTCTGACAGTATTGTCCTCTTTTGACCATTCTTCTACCAAACTCTTAAATTCGTCAAGACCATAGCTTTGAATAAGAAAAGATTCTGTCTTTTTCACCCACTTGTCCCTTCCGGTTCGCGGAAGACAGACATTGATGGAATTATTTATAAACTGCTGGAAACTATTGACGTCGATAACACTAAACATCGGTGCGGTAATGAGCGGCAACATTCCGTCAGACCTTGAGTAAACATTGCACTGACTTCTGCTATCGATATAAGAAACAGAGGCTGGTAGCATAACGATATCAGAAAAAGAATATAAAGGTTTTGTTTTGATCATTATTTCAATTCCTACTTTTAAAGAACTTAGGTATAGTTCTTATATGATTTCTTCTGGCGTGAACATTTCCGTCTGTTGATAGACTTCCGTTCCGATTTTTTTGAAGAATTCTGAGATAACGTCAACCGTCCATCCATTACCGATGCAGTGTTTCCTCTTTGATTCTGGAATGCCGCTGGTATATCCATATGGCAGAGTCTGAAGCCTTTCGTTCTCTTCATTTGTCAGATAGCGAATACCGTCGCCAATCCTTACCTTGTTGTCCTGACTATTGCAGAATCCGCTTGCGCTTACGCATCCCGCTTTGTCTTCCGGCGTCAACACCCTGTACATACTTTGATAACGGTATTCTTTGATTTCAAGCTTACGCATCTGTTCTTTGCTTAACCAACGGTAGCTACGTTTAGGAAAGTCCGTAAGAATGTCTTTAAGGAAAATTCCCTTGTCTTTAATTTCAGAAGGAACGAGATTAGTCCAATAAAGTCTTTGTCGCTTCTGAGCGCTCAGAAGCGACGAATTAACCCGACGAGGTTCTCCTGTCTGTAAGTAAAGACTGATAGTTTTAATCCACAGTGGTTTCATCACGACATTTTCAAGAAGAAAGTATGTCGGATCGCATTCGTTCTTAAGCCTTGCATATTGGAAAAACAGACCGGATTTCCCATCGAACCCTTCCATCTTACCGTTCAGACTAAAACTTTGGCACGGACTTCCTCCGATAAGCAAATCGATTTTCCCGATATCAAAGTTTCCGTTTTCTGTATACAGGATGCCATCCATGTATCTTACCTTGTTTACATCTCCGATTCTGATAATGTCCGGGAAATGTGTTTTAGAAACCATCATCGCCCAAGGGTCGATTTCACTAGAAAAATACTTCTTTACCTTGATCCCAGCACGTTCCAACGCAAGTCTTCCGCAACTGATTCCATCAAAAAGACTAAGTACTGTTATGCCGTCTTTATATTCCTTCATTTCAGGGTTCCCTTCTGTTTTGAATATTCCATAAACTTTGTTACCCTCTTTTTCTTATCATTTTCCATTTCACGCTTCCAATATCCGCTTGGCTTCCTAATGATTCCATCTTCTTGTAAGAGTTCAACCACAGCGCAGATATGATAGAATTCTTCTAAGATAAGTTCACCGTTGGTTCCCAATTTGGTATTAGGGTCCATGTCATCTAACCCGAAACGTAAGGCTTTGCCAACATTTTTCTGCACTTCGGCACACTCTTCAGAAAGGCATGCTAATAGATACTCGGTTTTATTCATTGATCCCCTTCAAGATATGTGCAATGACATCTACTGTCCAGCCGTTTCCAAGCATTTTGTATCTCTGAGTGTCTGAAACACAATCTGTATAATT
>JALOCC010000055.1 GCA_023227945.1 Candidatus Omnitrophota bacterium | reverse complement strand
AGAACTCCATAAATTTATTTTCCATTACCTGAGCCGTAACAATACGCGTAGGACAGCTTTTATATCCGCGTTTCTGCGCATTCATACATAGATAGTAGTTATATTTATTTTTACCTTTCTTGGTATAGATATAATACATGGTGCTGTTGCAGTCCTTGCAGTGGAGGATGCTGTTAAGCAGGCCTACATTCTTTGTAGTCCCGGCTATTTTTCTTGCCCGGCGGTTATCAGCCAATATAGCTTGAGCCTTTTGGAATATTTCATCGGATACGATAGGTTCCAGCTCGCCTTGGTAAATTTGCCCGTGGTATCTAACCTTGCCGGTGTAAGAAATATTCTTTATGATTGCTTGTACGCTTGGAGCTGCCAACTTCATCCCGCCGAATTTGTTGCCCTTTAAGCCTAAATGGATTTTTGAAGTATAGCCGAGTTCATTAAGCGCTGTTGTCACTTTCAGTAGCGAGCGTTTTTCTAGATAAAGTTCAAATGTCTTTCTGACAACCTCAGCTTCCTGTTGGTTTATAATTAATTTATGGTTTACTTTGTCTAAATCATATCCTAAGGGGGGCCTGCCGCCACACCATTTGCCTTTTTTCCTGGCAGCACCCATCTTGTCGCGGGTCCTTTCGCTGATAATCTCACGTTCAAACTGGGCGAAGGAGAGGAGGATATTCAATGTAAGCCTGCCCATCGAGGTATTGGTGTTAAAGGCTTGAGTTACTGAAACAAATGTTACCTTGTTCTGTTCAAAGAACTCCAGGAGCTTGCTAAAGTCCAGCAAAGAACGGGAAAGTCTATCAACTTTGTAGGTTATCACAGAGTCAATTTTACTTTCTTTGATGTCAGCTATGAGTTTTTGCAGGGCAGGCCGGTCGGTATTGGCGCCGGTATAACCTGGGTCATCATAACGTTCCGGTAATATTACCCAGCCTTCAGACTTTTGGCTTTGGATATAGTTCTCAGCGGATTCACGCTGGTTATCAAGCGACGTAAACTCCTGCTCTAAGCCTTCTGAAGTTGAAACACGCGTATAAATAGCACAGCGGATAGTTTTCTTTTCTTGTTTTTGAGTCTCTTCCATCCTGCCTCCTTACAGATTAAAGAACAAGTATCCGTTCCAATGCGCGCCGGTTATTTCTTTGGCAATGGAACTTAATGATTTATAGATTTTCCCATTATATTCAAATCTTTTTTCTAAGACCTTAACCTGATAAGTTAAACCTTTATATTTCTTGGTGATAACGGTTCCCGGGATAGGCAGGCGCTTGTCTTTAAGTAACGCTTGCTCTTTAACTGCAGGTTTATCAGGCCTAAGCGCCTTATTATTAATAGGATCATATTCCTGTATGAGTTTCTCTAGCCGTTCTTTGGCTTTAACGGATATGCCGCCGCGTCCAAGTTCCTGTAATCTATAGGCAATCTTTCTTTGGAGATATGTTTTTTGATGCATGCTGTTTGCACCTTTAAATAGCTCCTTATATTGCTTTTTAAGCTCATTTATCGGCGCCTGTTTAAGTGTTTCGATTTGAGTAGATAAAGTTTCCTGCATATGTTTAGCCTCCTTTATTTAGTGTGCCATATCCTCTCATGACACATATAGGCATACAATTCGAGATATATCAAGGGATATAGGGTATTTTTATAGCACAACGATAAAGCCTAAATTAAGCAAGAATAAAAGAGAGAGGCGTTTCCTCGTGAGTATGAATCCCTTCACCTACCCCAGTAATTCTCTTCTCGGTCACAGAGGAGAGAGGATCAAAGCCCTGATTCCTAACGGTAATCAGGGCTTCTTTATTTGTCGTCTTGGTAAAGACTTATGGCGTTAGATCTATTGGCTTCATAATAAAAATCCCAACCCTGTAAGCTGTTTAAAAAGCCTCTCCGAATCAAGCTACTTTATCGCCGAAGTAGGTCAATTTCTCTCTTAGTTTATGGCCGCTAGTTTATGCCATAATTGTCAATTATTTGCATTATTTTGGTTAGAATTATGGGCATAAACTAGGAGTTAGATAAACCGAAGAAAAACTATTTTACGGATTTTCTCTAGCTATAAAATTTGTTGTCAGAAATAATGAGGAGAGTAAAGAATTTAAATCGGGAAGGGTATTAACACCCCAACAATCAAGTGAATTATTGTAAACTAAAGTATACACGGTTTATATGAATTCACTATCAGCATGTACCTTTTAACCACTGTTTTCCAAGATTAAAAGAGTTTGAGTAGTTCTCTTGAAAGTGCTACAATAATCAAAATATTGATATTTATAAAGTAGTAATATTACAGTAGCTAAATGTAGTATTTTCTCAATAAAAATGATAGGCAAGAGGCTGAAAGAGTTAAGAAATAAAGTCGGTTGGTCTCAGCAGAAATCAGATGAGGAAGCCGGCTTATCTTACAATCTGATAACTAAGATAGAACAAGGATCTGCCAAGAATTATAATACTCAAACTATAATTAAGTTAGCTGATGCCTTTAGGTGATTTAATTGGACGTAAAACTTGAGATGAAACGACCTTATTTTAGTACTAAGCTAGGGAAGCTATATCTTGGAGATTCAGAAAACATACTTTCAAAGGATTTAAGGTCAAGTTTAAGTAATAAGGTTCAGCTCATTCTTACCTCACCGCCCTTTCCTTTAAACAAAAAGAAAAAATATGGCAATTTGAATGGTAAAGAATATAAAAAATGGTTTATTAAACTTGCTGAAATTTTTTCAACAATCATTTCGGAAAATGGTTCTATAGTTATCGAGTTGGGTAATTCTTGGGAAGCAGGAAGACCAATCCAATCGCTATTGCATTTAGAGTCTTTAATTGGATTTGTAAGAAATAAAAAGGCTAAATTGAGATTATGCCAACAGTTTGTTTGTTATAATCCTTCTAGGTTACCTTCACCGGCACAATGGGTATCGATAGAACGAATTAGAACAATAGATAGTTTTACTCATGTTTGGTGGCTAGCAAAGTCTGACTATCCCAAAGCAGATAATTCAAAAATTTTACGACCCTATAGTGATAGCATGAAATCGTTGCTGAAGTCTAAAAAATATAATGATGGCGTAAGGCCTTCGGAACATAGAATTGGTAAGAAAAGTTTCTTAAAGAATAACAAAGGCAGTATAATGCATAATGTTATTGAAATTGAACAAATCGATAACAATCGTGCGGTACGATTGCCACAAAACATTTTTAGTATTGCCAATACGGTTTCCAATGATTTTTTTCTTAATGAATGCAGGAGAAAAAATATAACCCCTCATCCGGCAAGAATGCCTTTTGAATTAGCCAGTTTTTTCATTGAGTTTTTAACTGATCCTGGAGATTTGGTATTAGATCCATTTGCGGGCAGCAATACAACAGGGTTTTGTGCGGAGAGATTAGGCAGAAGATGGATATCTACCGAGGTTAATGAAGATTATGTAAAGCAATCAAAAATACGTTTTTTAGATCCTATTCTGAAGGGAAAAAAGAAGGAGTGTACAAATGGAATTAACGAACGCAATAAAAGAACTGGCAACGGTTGATATTTTCTCCGAGGGGAAGAAAAAAGAAGATTTTGTTGGAAGGCCTTTTTATCTTGATTATGACAAAGCATCTCTTTTAGTTGCTGACGCTTGGAAGATTAATGTTGGAGGCGTAGCTCAAGGAGCTTTTTTATTGGCTTTTTATGAGAATGAGGAAAAAATATCCGAAGCCTTATTATTAAGAGCTATTAGACCAACAAAATTACCCACAGACAATGATGTCATCTGTTCGATGATTGAATATTATAAAGATAATCTTAAAACGGCGGGGAAAGAAAGCCAGCTAGATGATTTTACAAGATATGAATTTAGTTTTTCTGGACTTGAATGCAGAATTTTGGGTACTTTTTATAAGGACCAGAGTGGAAAAATTGTGTTTGGAGCTGATGTGGAAAATTTTTATAGCTCGCATAATTATAGTGTGTACAAACCTCAGGGTAAGGTCCTAGAGTTTATTGTCAATTTAAGAGATGGAGAAGAAATTGCAGGAAGTAATAAAGATGTAAAAATAGGGCATGTAAGATATAGCTCTAGTAAAAGATCCCAGGAGACTTTAGGAAATGTTTTGGTCTATTTGAGCCCTAAAGACTTCTTGGGTAAGAGAACTGCTTTATTTGGCATGACAAGAACCGGAAAATCAAATACAGTAAAAAAGATTATTCAAGCTACCGTTGAAATAGGTAAGAAAGCAAAAAACAATTTGGTTGATCAAGCGTCTTCTCCTGAGAATAGCCTTGTTGCCTTCTTACCAGAGGGGGCTCCTAAATATCCGGTGGGGCAGATTATTTTTGACATCAACGGAGAATATGCGAATGCCAATCTGCAGGATGAGGGAACCGCAATCTTTGAGTTGTATAAAGATGACGTAATCAGGTATAGTGTATTACAAAAGCCAGGCTTCAAAGTATTGAAAGTAAATTTTTATAGAGAAATAAATGCTGGCTTTGATTTGATTCTTTCCCATTTAGCAGATGATACAAGTGATTATGTTAATAGTTTTAAAGCGATTGATTTGTCTGAACCGGAAGACAAAACCGATATTCCAGCAGTAACAAGATATAAAAGAAAAATTGCCGCATACCTTTGTTGTCTTAGTGCAGCAGGTTTTAAAGTCCCTACAGGTTTTAAGGTTAAATTTGAAGGGAATAAAGATTTAAACAAAATGGTTCAGGTTGATGGAAAGATTGATCCTAGCGCGGGATTAGATTTAAAAGAAGCTATCCTATGGTTTACAGCAATTTGGGAAAACTATGGGGATCATTATTTTGATGATTATAAAAAGAAGCATGGTCATGAGTGGGCTGATGAGGATTTGAAAGCTTTGCTAATATTCCTAACCCGAAAAAGAATGTCTTCTGGTCCGGCCAATGTAAGCGGCTTTAGAAAACTAAGGGGTATTATTGACTTACACACTGATGTTATTGACAAAAGTTTTGATGTCGAAATTATAGAGGTACTTCGTTTGGGCAAGATTGTTATAATAGATTTATCGCAAGGAGACCCCAATATTCAGCAACTTTATTCAGAACGTATTTGTAGAAGAATATTTGCTGATTCTATGAACAGGTTCATTCATAACTCGCCCAACAACTTTGTTCAGTTTTATTTTGAAGAAGCCCACAACCTTTTCCCGAAGAAGGACGATAAAGACTTAAGTCAAATTTATAATCGGTTGGCAAAAGAGGGGGCTAAGTTAAATCTTGGTTTAATTTACGCAACACAGGAAGTAAGTTCAATAAGCGGAAATATTTTGAAGAATACTCAAAATTGGTTTATAGCGCATTTAAATAATGATGATGAACTAAAAGAATTGAAAAAATACTATGATTTTGGTGATTTTGCTGAAAGTTTGATTAGATTTAGCGCAAGCAGTGATAAAGGATTTGTAAGAATGAAAACCTATTCTAACCCTTTTGTCGTTCCCGTACAAATAGATAGGTTCACAGTGAAAGGCGCTTGAGGGACTTATGGGATACATGAGTAGAAAAGGTCGAAGACCTGCAGAGAATGCTAGTAAGAGTTCGCATAGTAATGTAATTAAAGATGTAGCAGTTATTGAGTTTTTAAAAAAATGTGAACTTCCAAAATCGGCCCACGAGGTTGAGATCCCTAGCGATCTGCTCGTTACCCTACCAACAGATCTAAAGAACCCTATCCGGTATATCATGGCAGTTGATGGGGGATATTCTGAGGTTGCTGTCAAAAAAGAGTTTCCTTCCTCACGGATTTGTTTTTTTCAATTTGGTGCATTGTTTTTTAAACTCACTGACCTAGCAGAGATTTCACTCAAACCATTTATAGATCCTGAAGATATTGCAAAATTAAAGGAAATCCAAAGACTAGAGTTTGTTTTGCCAACAAAAAATATTATGCTGAATGGAGAAGTCAGCCTTATTGATTCTGTTAGAAAAGCGGTTTTTGATTTTTTCTTGAATAATCCGAGTGATGATAAACTCATTGATACTTTAAAATGGTTTGTTTTTGAAGAGTATTTATCTTCTAGCGTAAATGAGTATCAACTGGCAAATTGTCCCATATGCAGGAAATCTGAAGTTGTCATAAAAAAGCAGGAGATCAAAGACTATATTTTTTCTTGTAGTTACTGCAAAGGTAATATTTTTCTCACTGATGTTTTTAGGTTACATGAAGCTGTTGATAACGAGATTGGCGCTGGTGGGATTCTGGGTTATTTGACTAATGTGTTTGAACATTTCCTTATTATCCATCTAATTCGGATCATTTTAAGGGTCCAGCCAGCTTTATTGAAGGAAATTCTTTTTATAAAGGACGGTCCATTGGCTTTTTTTGGTCAAACTGCTAATATGCATAGGCCAATGAGGAAACTTATAACATATCTTTTCTCTTCCCAGGGCATCTATTTGGCGGGACTAGAGAAAAGCGGGGCTTTTGTGGAGCACGCCGATGAAATAGCTAGTAAGTTAAAAAATGGTCAAGTTTTGATGTTGAGCAATGATTATATCTATAAATATGTAATACCTGGGAAAGGAGACGCGTCTCAGCCTTATGCAAGAACTTCTTATTACGGAGCAAAAGTTATTTTTAAGTCTCAAGATGAAAAAGTATATGTAGTAACTTTACCATCTAAAGATGAAAATATTGTTCTGAAACCAGGGAGGAAGGATTTCTTAAACATGGAAGTAATTCTTTCTAATCTTGAGAAACTAAAATGTGATATGTATGATAGTGCATTAATTCCAGTAGCTTTGGTTAACAAGTTAGTTTCATTGGCAAATCATCCAAGCTCGATAATCCTCGAAAAGTTTGCTAAAAGAACAATGCTAAAGAAATAAAGAGAACTAGAAGAATGAAAAAATCAATCCCTATTTCTTAGTAGTTCTTGCCACATTTCAAGCTGTTTATCCCAACCTAGCTCAAAAGCAATGTCGCGCAGTTTGTATTCTGGGATTAAAGAGATATTTGCGTTTTCTGAGCAGAGGATTTCTTCTTGGATGGTTGGGGACAGCAGCAATAAGTTCATTATTTGATTAAGCCGCTGGTGATTTAAATTAAGCCAACTCGCTACCTCTTTTAAACCTTTAGCTTTCCTTTCAGTAAGAATGCCTTCCACTTGATGTGCCAAAATCAAATTCTGCCTTAGCTGCGGCTCTTTCTTGATGCTTTCCTTATGAGGAGGAGTTGGTATATTTTTTAGTTCTGTAAGCGCAACCTTGAAACTATGTTCTTTGTCATTTTTATTAAGAAAAATATCAAGTATTTGATTATTGCCATCATAAATCGCTTCTTTTAAAATAGGTTTTATTACGGCTATTTTTTCTTGAAGCGGCCACCTATCCCACGTATCTTCATTAAGCTTAGGCTCGTGCACTATTGTCCTTAACGATTCAATAACCTTATCTTCTATTTTCTGAGCGTTTAATAAACGTACCGGGCAGCTTTTATATCCACGTTTGCTGGCATTCATACAGGCATAATAATGATATTTGTATTTATTAGCTTTTACATTATAGGTAAAATACATAGGAGCATCGCAGGCTTTGCAGCGTAACATGCCGCTAAGCAATCCTACGTGTTTATTCCTTTTGGTTATCTTACAATCAGGCTTATTTTCAGCGAGTATTTTTTGAACTTTTTGGAATATATCTTCCGATATTATCGGTTCTTGCTCTCCCTGGTAGAATTCACCGTGATATTCAACTTTGCCTATATAAAGCACGCTAGTTAATATATTATAAACACCAGTAACTTTAAATTTAATCCCTCCAAAACGTAATCCTTTTTCAGACATATATTGCTTTGTGGTATATCCTTTGTTATTCATATTGATAGTTACGGCAAGTACGGAACGTTTCTCAAGATACAAATCAAACATTCCACGAACTAATTTTGCTTCTTTATGGTTTATTAAGAGTTTATGTTTCTCTTTATCGATGTTATAGCCCAACGGCGGCCTGCCGCCAATCCATTTACCTTTCTTCTTGGCAGCAGCCATTTTATCCCGCGTCCTTTCGCTGATTATTTCGCGTTCAAACTGGGCGAAAGAGAGGAGTATATTTAAAGTGAGCCTCCCCATTGAGTTTTGTGTATTAAAATGCTGCGTTACTGAAACAAAAGTGGTGTTATGTTTTTCAAATAAAGAAAGTAATTCCGCAAAATTAAGAAGCGAGCGGCTAAGTCTGTCAACTTTATAAACTACAACACAGTTTATTTTACTGGTTTTAATATCAGTAATAAGTCTTTGTAGCGCCGGCCTGTCTGTATTCGCTCCTGTAAAGCCACCATCATCGTAACGTTCCGGTAGTGTAACCCAGCCTTCATTTTTCTGGCTGGCGATATAACTTTCGGCGGATTCGCGTTGCGCGTCTAAGCTTGTGAAGTCTTGTTCCAGCCCGTCACTGGTAGACTTACGTGTGTAAATTGCACAATTAATGATTTTTTTCTCTTGAGCATCCATAACTTACTAAAGATTAAAAAAGTGGTAACCATTCCAATGCGCCCCGGTTATTTCTTCAGCAATGGCAGATAATGTTTTATAGATTTTTCCGTTATACTCAAAGCCATTCGTTAAAACCTTAACTTGGATATTCATGTTTTTATATTCTTTAAGAATTACGCTTCCCGGAATAGGCAAGCGCCTATCCCGTCCGCGCGCTTTAACTCTTGTCTGTGTTTCTACGGTAATCTTCGGTCTAAGCGCCTTATTGTTAATTGGATCATAAATAGCCATAAGTTCTTTCAGCTTCTTTTGCGCTTTTTGCGAAAGCCCGCCGTATTCGATTTCCTGCAGTTGGCAGGCAATTCTTCTTATCAAATAGACCTTATTATCCGAACTCGCCTTTTGCCCGCCAAACAGCGCTTCAAATTCCTGCTGGAGTTCAGCAATAGTCTTATCTTTTAAAGCCCCAATTTTCGCATTTACAGCCTTTTCCATGGTTGTCCCTCAGGACATATATAGGCATAGAAAGAGAGATATAGCAAGGTAAATAGCAATAAATTTCATTTTTGGTGCTACCCAAAAAGGCTGTTATTTGTGAGCAGAACCACCCGTTTCCGTCTAAATTGATTTAATACCACATAATAATAGCAAATAATAGCTATTGACATCAAATACTAAATATGATATAAATTTCGCGGAGGTGAATATATTATGGAGTCTGAGTGGCTCAACATTGAAGATGCTGCAAAGTATTTAGGAATAAGTTTAAGCAATCTATATGCTATGGCGCAAACAAACAGGATTCCCGCCCATCGACTTGGCAAGGTCTGGCGATTTCATACTAGCGAATTAGATTCTTGGATACGTACAAATAAACCAATTAATGAATTTTTTACGTCTGTTGATTTTGACGTAGATGAGAATGAATGCTTAAGGATTCCCCAAAGGGAAGCTTATTCGGCCGCCTACGAGTTTTTTCAGAAAGGAGGCCGAAAAGCTATTATACAATTACCAGTAGGTTGTGGTAAGTCTGGGCTGATTTCTATTTTACCATTGGGGATAGTTAAGGGGAGAGTGCTAGTTATTGCACCAAATCTTACCATAAAAGAGGAATTGTCTAAAGTTTTAAGTATTGCTAATAAGAGAATGTGTTTTTGGGGTAAATGCAATATTCTAACTAAAGAAGTAATGCAAACTGGCCCTTATGTTGCTATCTTAGATAGCGTTGACGCTAATATCCATGACTGTGACCAGTCTCATTTTGTGGTAACCAATATTCAACAGTTAGCGAGTAGTGCCGACAAGTGGTTACCGCAATTTTCCGATGATTATTTTGATATGATTTTAGTTGACGAAGGTCATCATAATGCGGCTCCAAGTTGGAAAAAAGTTTTTGATAAATTTCCTAAAGCAAAAGTCGTTAGCCTTACCGCTACTCCTTTTCGTAGCGATGAGCAAGCGATTGAAGGTGAGCTGATTTATAAATATCCCTTTAAAAGCGCTATGATTAAGGGGTATATTAAAAAACTTCAGGCTATTTATGTTACACCCAAGGAGTTATATTTTACATACCGTGGCGACCAAAAGCATTATAGTCTAAAAGATGTTTTAGAACTTAAAGAAGAGGAGTGGTTTAGTCGAGGTGTGGCATTATCTAAAGTTTGTAATGAAAATATTGTCAATGCTAGTCTTGAAAAGCTTGAGTTGTTGCGTAAATCTGGAACTCACCATCAAATAATAGCCGTTGCTTGTTCTGTAGATCACGCAAAAGAAATTCGCTCTCTTTATGCCGAGAGAGGTTTTCAGGCCAAAGAAATCCATAGTAATATGCCGGCTTTGGAACAGGAGAAAGTGCTACAGGATTTGAGATCGGGTGCCTTGGATTGTATCGTGCAGGTATTTATGCTTGGTGAAGGGTTTGACCATCCTAAATTAAGCGTTGCGGCCATTTTTCGGCCCTTTAGGACGCTATCGCCATACGTCCAGTTTGTTGGAAGAATAATGAGAGTTATAGTCCAAAATGATTCTCGTCATCCAGATAATTATGGCTATATCGTTACGCATATCGGATTGAATCTTGATAAGCAACTTGATGATTTTCGCCAGTTAGATAGTGAAGACGAAAATTTTTTTAAAGATTTGCTTGATGGTAAAGAGCCGGATTTGCCACCTGAGGTTTTAGATGGTTCTGCTAGAAAAAGAATTAAACGGCATATGGTAGTTAATGATGAGATTGTTGATAGTTTCTTACAAGAAGATTTTATTGATCCTGACGATGAAGTACTTCAGGCTGAATTAAAATCTTTTGCCGAGTCTTTGGGTTTTGATGCTGATGGTGTGATGGAATTTTTGAAAAATAAAAAAACCGAGCGCACGAAACAAGTGTTAGCTTCATTGGAATATCCGATTATACCGCAATTGCAAAGGCAGGAAGCAAGGAAGCGCTTGGCTGAAATTATTAAGAGTAGCGCAAAGATTTTGTTGAATCGTTTAGGTTTTTCAATGGCGGGTAGCGAACTGCAATTTAGTGTATTTCCAGGCAATGTTTCTGGCAATAACTTTGCAGCTGCCGTGCAGCTTATTAATCATGAAGTTAACAGGCGTCTCAATATCGTTGCTGGTGAGCGAGGCAAATTACGTGTTGAAGATTATAAAAAAGCTATGGAAGAAATGGACGATATCGTAAATGTTTTAACTCGGAGAGCGAAGAAAAAAAAGGAGGATAAAGATGAGTAAAAAAGGGAAATGTCCTTCGTTGATTACCGGCTGTAGTGGAAGGCCTGAGTTTGAGGTGGCGGGGGCTAAAAGGCACTGCAAGCGTTGTAAGGCAGCAATATTAAAAGGTTCGCGTTGCGCTAGTATTCCTAATGCTGGTCGTATGGGTAGTAGAACTTATTGTTTAATGTGCTTATCTGAAATTATTGCACAGAGTAAAAAAGATTTAAGCGAAATAGAACGACAGATAGGTAGGGTATAAAGATTTTTTGAGAAAGTAATATAAAGATTATTGAAAGAAAATTGAAATAGATTATATCGCGGAAAGCGCGGTGTTGACAGCGATGCGATAAGTATCGACAACAAAAAGGGTTATTAAAATATAAAACCCAATTCTTAAGGCGTCAGGATGACGCGTAAATTTAAGGATTGGGGTTCGTTTTTTTATAGAGCCCCATCTAGGTAATAATAACTATTTAACCTAAGAAGGAGGCTCTAATGTTAGTTCAAAAAGTACCACTTTCGCAAATTTTTCCCCATCCCAATAATCCACGCATCCCACTGTCTCAAAAAGATTCAGTTTTTCTTCAGATTCAAAAAAGCTACAAAGTATTTGGTCGTCTTCTGCCGTATATCGTTAATCAGCGCAACAACTATTGTCTTTCCGGAAATCAAAGGATGGCTGTTGATATAGCCGAAGGTGTGACAGAGGCCTATGTTGTTTTTGTTGATCTCGATGAGCGAGCAGAAAAAGAACTTATGATAGCTTTAA